>JAJFGC010000141.1 GCA_021776345.1 Hyphococcus sp.
GAAGCCGCCTATCGCGCCTTCGCCAAGCCGCTCGGCTTTTCGTCGGTCACGATCCTGCCGCTCTCAGCACTCGAAGGCGACAACATGATCACCAAAAGCGCGAATACGCCCTGGTATGACGGCGCCGCGCTTCTGCCCTATCTGGAAACCGTCAAGGTCCGAGATGAGTTGGACGCCAAACCGTTTCGATTGCCGGTGCAATGGGTGAACCGTCCTAATCTCGATTTTCGCGGATTCTCCGGCACCATCGCCAGCGGCACAGTCAAACCAGGCGACGAGATCGTCGTTTTACCGTCAGCAAAACGCTCCAAAGTTGAGCGGATCGTCACCCATAATGGCGATTTGGACAAAGCCGGCGCCGATATGGCGGTTACGCTAACGCTTAATGATGAAATCGACATTTCCCGCGGCGACATTCTTTGCGCCGGCAAAGCCCCGGCAGAGCAAACCGACCAATTCGCCGCGCATCTCCTGTGGATGGCTGAGGATATGCTATTTCCGGGGCGACAATACTTGTTAAAGACCGCAAACCGCATTGTCCCGGCGACGGTTACCGAACTGAAGCACAAGGTCAATGTGAATACGCTTGAGCATATGTCCGGCAAGACGCTTGAGCTTAATGAAGTCGGGTTTTGTAATTTTAACCTCTCGCAGCCGATTGCCTTCGATCCCTATAAGGATAATCGCCGCACGGGGTCTTTTGTCCTGATCGACCGCCGCACCAACGCCACAATTGGCGCGGGCATGATCGACTTTTCACTGCGGCGCGCAAAAAACGTCCACTGGCAGGACCTCGACGTTAACAAAATGGCGCGCGCGCAAGCCAAGCACCAGCGCCCTTGCGTCTTGTGGTTTACAGGCCTTTCCGGCTCCGGCAAATCCACCGTTGCGAATCTGGTCGAGAAGCGGCTTCACGATCTGGGCCGCCACACCTACACCCTTGACGGCGACAATGTTCGCCACGGCCTTAACAAGGATTTAGGCTTTACCGACGCTGACCGAGTGGAAAACATTCGCCGCGTGGCCGAGAGCGCGAAGCTAATGGCTGACGCAGGCCTGATTACCTGCGTTTCCTTCATCTCCCCCTTCCAGAACGAGCGACGCATGGCGCGGGAGCTGATGGAGGATGGCGAATTTATCGAAGTCTATATTTCAACACCGCTGGAAGTCTGCGAACAACGCGACGTAAAAGGGCTATACGCCAGAGCGCGGCGCGGCGAGATCAAAAACTTCACTGGCATCGACTCACCTTACGAAGCGCCGCTGAACGCCGAAATTGATGTGGATACGTCTGACATCGAAGCGGCTGATGCTGCGGATATGATTGTCGAGCATCTGAGGAAGAACGGGTATTTAGGCGAGTAATTCTCACGCTGCATTACTTGTAGATATCCTCAAGCGCGGCCTCAAAAACTGAATCACGCCCTGCACGCCAATCGGCGCCGTCAGGCCATGCAACAATATCCGGCGCTATCCACGGACGTTGGTCGTTCGCACTCAACCCGTCCACATGAAGGCGAGTTGAAATAGTGCCGTTTAATCCACTATTTGGCAGCGTGAACGGCGTCTCTGTGGAATACCCGACCGGCCGTCCACCTGTTGGCAATCCCACAAAGGTTACATCGAAAAGTGATCGCATCGTATTTGCAAACATTATAGTTGCTGAATAGCTTCGTGGACCAACCAACAGATAGACGCTCTTATCCTTCTGCAGGGGTTCATAAGTCATCAAATGCCGGATGAACCCCCATCGTAGGTTTCCATTGCCGCCATTATTGAGCCGGAGATCAATGATGACAGATTGCGCCGCCTCCTGATTTAGGTGTTCTGTTAGCTCCTTTCCATATTCTTCAAAAGTCTGTCCATCTGCGTCAGCAATCTTGTTAATTCGCGCATAAACAGTCTTCGTACCATTTATTTTTTGATGATAAAAAGGTTGATTGAGATCGCTTCCAGCAATGCCCGACGCAGAAGACCCGCTGATCCAATAATCCGGAGCAGCAGACGCCATCGGGTCCCTATCAATCGGTCCGACAGGTAAGCTTTCTGTGATCGCCGTTCCATCGGGCAGTGTAAACCCAAATTTGATTAATTCTGAGCCGTCCTTGCCCTTTGGCGTATAAAATTCTGCAAACTGCAACGCCACGGATGCGAGCCAATTTCCGGTCATAGAATTATCACTTGCGAGATACTGGCGAGCGCTCGTCTCAATGTCTTTAAACGCTCTGCCGCCCGCGGTTTCGATTTTTGCCCCGGCCAGGTGTGCAAATTCCGGATTAGCAGCCGCTACATACCATCCATCACGAAACCACGTTGGCCAGATCGGAAGCATCCGCCACGCGCCATCACCCTCAATGGGCGGAAACAGCGAAGTGTGTCCGTCACCAATGCGAGCCGTTAGCGCCATTAATGTCTTTATGATCTCATGATCGCCACGCCTCCCGACACTGGTGCGTAACTCCTTGAGATCTGTAAGCCATTGCGCTTTGTCAGCAGTGTGAAATGGGTCAGGATGGGTCTCCGCGATGAGTCGCTGATAATAGTCAATATCCGCCCGCCATCGCTTTGCACGATCAGCAGTAGCTATTGGGCGGCTTAAACCTGCAAGGGTGCGATAACGCCGAGCAGATAGTATAGCGGCGAAAGCCTCATCATCATCTATCGAGGCAAAGTCACGAAGCGCATAGTTACGCCAGGCATGCTCAATGATGTTGACGGCTGTATCCGTTGCGCCCTGCATGGCGGCGCAGCGCGCCAAACTATAACTTGCAAGGCGCATCCCTGACTGTGCTCCATTCACGCCTAAAGCTATTGCTTTGTTCAACGCAGGTTCAGCAGCCGAGCAGTTTCCCGTTTTCTCAAGAGCCACCCCGTAATAATAGTAGTTAACGCCAGAATAGGGGTTTTCCGAGACAATTTTCTGATAAGCGGTGACAGCTTCCGTCCATTTTTCTGAACGGAGCAACTCGCGCGGGTCATTGGGTTGAGCTGTCGCATAACTAAAGAACGCCAAACCGGAAAATACCGCACAAACTACTCGTTTCATCATAAATCACTCCCACACGCCTTGATAAGATCGACACACCCCATTTATCGTTGAGATAGCCACAAGCCCATAATAGTCAGGGCCCGGCATCAAATCTTTTCGCGAACGGTCGCTCTTTTTCGCGACTGGCGGTAATAAATGCAGGCCCTACTCATGGTCAATGATCTGATTGCGATGATGCGCGCAAAACAGGAATTTATCCTGATGCGCATTGCGATTGTCGCGGCGTTTGCATTCTTCTTCGCAACAATTGGGCCCTTCGGTGAATATGTAGAAGATCCCTTCACTGTTCGTTTGCGATTTTGGGTGTTCGATATGACAGTTGGCGCAATAATATTCCTGAGTTGCTTTCATGCAGTCTCATTTTGGGGAAAACGCTCAAACCTACCTGCTGTTACGGTAATCGTTCTCGCGGCATTTTTTGGCGCCTTACCAATGATCGCCTTCCTGGAGTTCACCGAACTCTTGGCCGGAAGACCGATGTTGCCGGATATCAAAGGTTGGACCTCCCAATACTTTGAAACAACAGTTATCGCTATCGTTGTTTTATCTGCATTTCATCTGGCTGATACCTATACGGGCAAGATTAAGCCGGAACCTGCAGCAGCCTTACTGCTGGAAAAACGAAACGCTTCTGCAAGTTTCATCGAAAGGCTATCCCCCGCCCTTGGCGACGATCTTTTATACTTGAAAATGGAGGATCATTACGTGCGAGCTCATACGTCAAACGGAAACCAACTTATTCATATGCGGCTCGCCGATGCAGTCGATGAATTAAGCGCCTCCCCTGGATTTCAACCACACCGTTCATGGTGGGTAAGTGCCGCCTCAGTCGACCGCATTGTTAAATCCGGCGGGCAGGTTTTTCTCATAATTAATGACGGAAAACGCATCCCAGTGGCGCGCAGGCGGTTAAAAGATCTGCGTGAAGTTGGTTGGATTAATGAATAATTTCCCATACACGATCATCGGCGCTTAGTTCAGATTAGATGGCCGACTTACAGTCCTGTACGCACTAAGTTCCAACTCTTAGTAGAGTTTGCCACCAGCAATGGTCTCCCCATCGTCGCTGGCGGCGTATAAGGCGATCCGTCATCAAGATATTCTGCTTTGCCGCCCAACTCTCGGAGCATTAATACGCCAGCGGCATGATCCCATGGGTGAACGCGCGCATAGAGCGCAAAGTCGCGCAAACCGCGAATAAGATTGATGTATCCGTAAGCAGAGCAATGAACCGGCTCTGTCGTAAATTTCTCGCGCAGACGCGGTACAAGTTTAGATTTCCATGGTTCTTTCATCGACCCGATTGCGCGATAGCCCTTGAGGGCGCCTTCCTTCGCGGGAGGCGGCGAAAGCTGCTCGCCGCGCCATGTTGCGCCATCGCCTTTCGATCCGATCGCAAAAGCCTTGTCGGGGATCGCATAGATCCAACCCTGCCTCATCTCGCCGTTTTCAACCAGCGCGACGATGGTGCCAAATTCTGGACGGCCCTGGACAAAGTTCCGAGTTCCATCGAGGGGATCGACAATCCAGAAGGCGCCATCGCCTCTTAGCGCATCTACGATTGACGGGTCATTGGCGGCGGCTTCCTCGCCGATAAAACTTGCCGCGGGATATAGGTCGCCAAGCGCCTTGGCGAGTTTGTCTTCGGCATTTCTGTCAGCGATGGTGACAAAATCATTTGGGTTTGCCTTGGTGTCTATATCCG
>JAJFGC010000142.1 GCA_021776345.1 Hyphococcus sp.
GCTTGTCGCCAATGTTTACTACGCGTGACATGCGCGCGGTTCTATCGTTCCTTGGGGCCACACCGCAAGGCGAAGAATATCGGGCGGCAAAAAGAAAAAGACCCGCATGATGCGGGCCTTTTTTGGGATCAATTCATCGAATGTTTTAACTGGCGCGGCGAATTTCGAGATCATGCTCACGCAGTTTCCGGTAAAGCGTCGAGCGACCCATACCGAGGCGGCGCGCGACTTCGGACATTTTGCCTTCATAGGTTTCGATCGCCAGGGCGATGAGATCCTTTTCGATTTCCTGCAATGAGCGCAAATGCCCTTCACGGTCAAAGACGGCAACAGCTTCATCAGCCAGTTCTGACGATTTAATTGGATCGCCGGCGCCGCCCGCCGCCATTGGCGGACCGTCGTCTGCGCCGTCAATGCGCGGCGGTCCGGCTAGAACGCCGGCCTGTTTGAATTCCTCTGAAAGCAGGGGGAAGTCTTCGGATGAGAGATATGCGCCTTCCGCCAGAATGACAGCGCGGAAGATTGTGTTTTCGAGTTGACGAACATTGCCGGGCCAGGGTTGGGCGGAAAGCACTTCAAGAACTTCATGGCGAACGCCGCGGACGTCTCGGCGCTCTTCGGCGTTGTACCGACCGATAAAATGTTCGATCAGCGCAGGCACATCTTCTGCACGTTGACGGAGCGGCGGAATTTCAACCGGAAATACATTGAGACGGTAGAACAGGTCTTCGCGGAAGCGGCCTTGTTTGACCTCTTCTGTAAGGTCGCGATTGGTCGCGGAAATAACCCGCACATCGACTTTTGTCGGGCGTTTGCCGCCGATGGAGTCAACTTCGCCTTCCTGCAGAACGCGCAGTAATTTTACTTGCATATCCTGAGGCAGTTCGCCGACCTCATCCAAAAAGATTGTCCCGCCATCGGCTTCTTGAAATTTGCCGATGTGTTTGGCGTTGGCGCCGGTAAACGAGCCTTTTTCATGGCCAAAGAGAATGCTCTCAACCAGGTTTTCAGGGATAGCGCCGCAATTGACCGTAATGAACGGTCTGCCGGCGCGCTCGGATGATCCTTGGATCGCCCGGGCGATCATTTCTTTGCCAGTACCGCTTTCACCGGTAATTAAAATAGGAATGTTTGACACCGCGGCCCGTTCGCCAAGTTTCATCACATGCTTCAGAGCGGGGCTGTCGCCGATAAGATCACCGAATGCCAATGCCCCCTCACGCTTGCGTTTTAACCGCGAGACTTCGCCTTTCAGCATTGTCATGTTGAGGGCGTTGTTAATCGAAACAACAACGCGTTCCGGTGAGGCTGGTTTCACGAAGAAATCCATAGCGCCGTTTTGCATTGCTTCCACGGCCGTATCGATGCCGCCTTGCGCCGTTAGCACAATGACCGGCAGATCGTCGCGATATGATTTTGCGCGTTTCAATGTCTCCATGCCGCCAAGACCCGGCATGCGAAGGTCCAGCATTACCAGACCAACATCATTGCCTTGCGGACTGCGCAGCAAATCCAGTGCATTTTCACCGCTGTCCGCCTGCAAAACCGGATAGCCGGCTTTTTCGCAAACGGCTCTCATAAGGCGGCGTTGTGTTGGATCATCATCAACAAGAAGTACGGTTTTCACCATGATGGATGCATTCCCTTGAATTTAACTCTGTTAACTGGAGCATCCGCGATGGGGGTAAAGATCGGTTTAAATCCGTTTCATATCGATACGGTTTTGATTGTTTAGTTTTTCTAACAGTTCGTCTACGAATTAATGAATTGTTAACCGTCTAGGTCACGGCATAACTTGAATATTTGCGTTCTCGGAAAGGTGCGCTATCAAGGATTGGTGCTGAAGCCGTGGAAAGAAAAATGTCCGGGACTGCTAAAACTTCGAAAAAAAATGACTTAATCCGGCCACTGGCTGACCTCGGCGGCGTCAAGCCGCCAGCGCCGGCATGGTTTGATTGGGCGATCAGCGCCGCCTCCGAGGAGGGGGAAGTCGAGGTCGCCGGCGCCAAAATCCGATATTCCGCCTGGGGCGAGACCGGCGGGCGCGGCCTCTTATTTGTTCATGGCGGGCGGGCGCACCGCAATTGGTGGCGGCCCTTTGCGCCGTTTTTCGCTGATTGCAGGCGGGTTGCCGCGCTGGATCTTTCCGGCATGGGCGATTCGGACTGGCGTGATCAATATTCGCTGGATCTGCTTGTCGATGAGCTTTTTGCCGTCATCGAAAAAGCCGGGCTCGATCAAGGCGGCCGACCGATCATTGTCGGGCACAGTTTTGGCGGTTGGGTGACGCTTGCGGCGGTTGAGCGGGAAGGCAATCGTCTTGGCGGCGCCGTCGTGATCGATAGTCCCTTGGGCGTGCCGGACCCGGATGAAGGCTATGCGGTTGTCAGGGCGGATAAGGAAAAAGCATCGACAGGCCCGACGACCATGCGGGTCTATGAGACGATGGAAGAACCGGTCAGCCGCTTCCGGTTTTTGCCCAACCAGCCTGCTGAGTGTCTCTATCTCGTTGATTATATTGCCCGTGAGGGGTTGCGCCGCGCGCCCATCGAGGGCGGCGGCGAGGGATGGTCATGGAAGTTTGATCCCGACAAGGGCAAGAATTTCGACATTCAGTTTGAGCGCGACCTCCTGCGCGCTGCGAGATGTCCACTCGCCTTTATATATGGGGAAAAATCGATGTTCGCACAGGGCGATTCCCTCAATCATCTACGCGATCAAGCGAAAGGCCGTTCGCCCTTTGTGATGATGCCGGACGCCTATCATCATCTTATGATGGATCAGCCGCTTGCCTTTGTGTCTACGATAAGAACACTTTTGAGCTGCTGGCCAGTTCGCGTAGGCGGTTAACGGGCTTGCCCAACGCGTTGAATTCCGTCAAAAACAACTGCAAAGCTACGGGGTTATTCCACTATGTCTGATGAAGCCATTCAGCGCACTAACGATGCCGAAGAGCATCGCCGGTCTTACCAGGGGATCATGAAAGCCTCCGCCGAAATCGGCGTCCCTTTCGCCTTGGCGCTTGCCATGTTTTTCACAAATCTGGTGATGGCGCACGGGATCTGGTTATCGATCTTTGCCGGCGTCGCGACTTACGTATTTATCCATATCATCGTAAAAATGTTCTTTTCCCACTAGCTCCTGATATCGCGGCGTTGCCGTTGGAGGCCTGATGAAAATTGCCGTCCTTAAGGAAACGCGCTCTGGCGAGACGCGGGTTGCAGCGTCGCCCGAGACGGTCAAAAAATTTGTTGGTCTTGGCGCCAGCGTTGCGGTGCAAGCCGGGGCCGGCGCGGGCGCTCGGTTTTCCGATGCAGACTATGCCGACGCCGGCGCCGAGATCAGTGCGAGCGCCGCCGATACGGCGCAATCGGCCGACCTTGTCATCAAAGTACAGCGACCCTCAACCGAAGAGCTGCGCGTGTTTGGCCATGGCGCACGGTTGATCGCGATCCTGTCCCCGTTTAACGAGCCGGAATCCGTAGAGGCGTATGCGCGGCTTGGCGTCGATGCCTTTGCCATGGATTTGATGCCGCGGATCACGCGCGCGCAATCGATGGACGTTCTGTCGTCGCAGTCAAACCTGGCTGGCTATAAGGCTGTGATCGACGCCTCAGCTTATTTTGGCAAGGCGTTGCCAATGATGATGACGGCGGCGGGGACGATTGCACCGGCAAAGACTTTTGTTATGGGCGCAGGGGTTGCCGGCCTACAGGCGATTGCAACAGCGCGTCGCCTTGGCGCCGTTGTCTCGGCAACCGATGTGCGTTTTGCTGCAAAAGAACAAGTCGAAAGCCTGGGCGCCAGTTTCGTCACCGTTGACGAAGAAGCCATGAAAGATGCGGAGACCGAAGGCGGTTATGCCAAGGAAATGTCCGAAGACTTTCAAACTCGGCAAGCCGATTTCGTCGCTGAGCACATCATGAATCAAGACATCGTCATTACGACGGCTCTGATCCCGGGGCGACCGGCGCCGAAACTTGTTAGCGAAGAGATGGTTCGTTCAATGAAGGCGGGCTCGGTCATCGTTGACCTCGCGGCGGAGCAGGGCGGCAATGTCGCGCTGACCCGATCAGGCGATGCGATAGAAACTGATGGCGTTACCATTCTCGGCTTTGCAAATGTGCCAGGGCGGCTGGCGGCGGATGCATCAAGCCTGCTCGCGCGCAACATCTTCAATTTTGTCTCGGCTTTTTGGGACAAGGATCAAAATGAATTCGTCGTGGATTGGGATGATGACATTTTCAAAGGCGTTGCGTTGACGCGCGATGGCGCGGTCATCCATCCGGCTTTTGCCGAGGCGGCAGCAACCCCGCCGACTGCTACCGCGCCCGTTGAAGAAGAAGCCGTGGATGCTGCGAGCGACGATCCTGACGCTCAACCTGATGAAAACGCATAAGGTCCCGTGGAGGAACCGCTGATGGCTGGTAACGATAAACGCGAAGAGATCGACGAAGCGGCCAAGATTGCCGAGGAGCTTGCACAAGCAGCGGAGTCCGCAGCGGCAAATGCGAGCGGCAATGCGGACGCAGCAACGGCGGCGGCGGAGCAGGCGCGGGCCATCGCCGACCAATTGGCGACACTGGCCTCGGCCAGCCCGATCTCTGATTTTGTCTTTCTTCTGACGATCTTTATTTTGGCGATTTTCGTCGGTTATTACGTTGTCTGGTCAGTAACGCCGGCGTTGCACACGCCGTTGATGTCGGTGACCAACGCCATTTCCTCTGTTGTGATCGTCGGCGCCTTGATTGCGCTTGGCGCCGACCTCGCAGACTCTGCCGCGGGTGGCTGGTCGAAAGCCCTGGGGTTTGCCGGTGTGACGCTTGCCAGCGTCAACATATTCGGAGGGTTCCTCGTAACCCAGAGAATGCTCGCAATGTATAAGAAGAAGGAGCGATAGGCGCTATGGCGGATAATCTACCAGCGCTACTCTACGTCGCTGCAGGCATTCTTTTCATTCTCGCATTGCGCGGACTTTCCTCACCGGAAACGGCGCGCCAGGGCAATCGCTTTGGCATGATCGGGATGACGATCGCTGTCATCACGACTTTGTTCGTGCTTCAGAATAAAGGTTTTGGCACCTGGTTTCTTATCATCATCGCTGTTGCGGCGGGCGCTGTACCGGGCGCCTATATTGCCCGGAAGATTCCGATGACGGCGATGCCGCAGCTCGTGGCGGCGTTTCACTCGCTCGTCGGATTGGCGGCCGTCTTTATCGCTTGGGCGGCATTTCTGGCGCCTCGCGCTTTCGGCATTGGCGAACCCAATGAGATTCACCTCGCCTCGATTATTGAAATGTCGCTCGGCGCCGGGATCGGCGCGATCACTTTCTCAGGGTCGGTCATCGCGTTTGCAAAATTGAATGGCAACATGTCGGGCAAGCCGATCCTGTTGCCTGCGCGACACGCGATCAACCTTGGCCTTGCTGTCTTTATTCTGCTCTTGATGGCCATGCTGATGACGTTTGAGCAGTCGGCGACAACGTTCATGTTGTTGACGCTCGCCGCCTTTATTCTCGGCTTCAAGGTCGGCTCGCCCCAATTCCTTCTCTGGCTCCTGCCGTTTGTTTCCCTCATGGCAAAAAACAGAACAGGCTGGGTACTCATGGCCCTGTTCGTCCTGATAGGCCACAGCCAGCAATGGATATTCCC
>JAJFGC010000143.1 GCA_021776345.1 Hyphococcus sp.
ACCGGCGAAACCGGCGCTGCAGCCCTTTAACCGGACATTGGGGATTTAAATGATCAACAAAAAAACGCTCATCACGCTTGCCTCAGTTCTAACTGGAATTTCCTCAACTGCATTTGCGCAAGATGCGCCGGTTGCTTCCGATACTTCCATTTTCGTTTTTAATACGACGCTATTCTTAATCTCCGGCATGGTGGTTATGTTCATGGCTGCCGGTTTTTGTATGCTGGAAGTCGGGCTTGTCCGGTCAAAGAACGCCGCCACTATTTGCGTCAAAAACATCGCTCTATATTCTATCGCCGGGATTATGGTGTGGTTGGTTGGCTATAATCTGATATATGGCGTTTCGGATGGCGGCGTTATTGGAAAGATTGGCGTTTGGGGCGCCGATGATTCTGATCCGATTGGAACTGGATACGCTGCAAGCTCGGACTGGTATTTCCAAATGGTGTTCGTTGCGACAGCTGCGTCGATTGTTTCCGGCACGCTCGCGGAGCGCATCAAGCTGTGGCCATTTCTGGCCTTTGTCGCCGTGTTGACGGGCTTTATTTATCCGATTCAAGCCGGCTGGGTCTGGGGCGGCGGTTGGCTAGACGCTCGCTTTGATGACTTTGCTGGTTCGACCCTGGTGCATTCCACCGGCGGTTGGGCAGCGCTTGCGGGCGCCATTGTGCTCGGTCCGCGTGCTGGTAAATATGAAAGTGGGCGCATCACTCCGTTGCCGGGATCGTCTTTACCATTGGCCGCCCTTGGTACGTTCATTCTTTGGCTAGGTTGGTTTGGCTTCAATGGCGGGTCACAACTAGCGTTGGGCTCGATAGAAAACTCAATTGCCGTCGCAAAGATATTCGTCAATACCAATATGGCGGCTTGCGCCGGTGTTGTTTCTGCACTCTTCTTGACGCAACTGCTCTATAAAAAAGTTGATCTGACGATCGTCTTAAACGGGGCCATCGGCGGGCTTGTCTCTATCACGGCCGAGCCGTTGCATCCCGCGATCTGGCAGGCGGTTTTGATTGGCGCTGTTGGCGGCGTGATTGTTACTCTTGCTGTGCCATTACTTGACAAACTTAAGATTGACGATGTTGTCGGCGCCATCCCGGCGCATCTGTTCTGCGGCATATGGGGCACTCTAGTCGTGCCGCTCAGCAATGACGGCGTTAACATCATCGGCCAACTCACTGGCATAATCGCGATTGGCGCCTTCGTGTTTCTTGCAAGTTTACTGGTCTGGCTTGCGTTAAAATACACAGTTGGCATACGTGCGAGTGAACAAGATGAGCAACTTGGTCTCGATAAATCGGAATTAGGACTGGAAGCTTATCCGGAATTTGCGTCGACTTAATACAGGAGAGAATTCGATTACCGAACGCATGCTAAAATTCACCTCGCGTGATCGCGAGACGCCTCCAAAAAGAGATTCCGGCGCTAGGCGCCGGGATTTCGACGAGATATATAGGCAATTCGCGGAAGACAACGCGGCGGCGCAGGCGGCGCGATGCAGCCAATGCGGCATTCCATTTTGTTCAAACCATTGCCCACTTGGCAATGATATTCCTGAATGGCTCAAACTTGTTGCGGAAGGCAGGCTTGAAGAAGCCTATGCTTCGTCTTCGGCGACAAACAATATGCCGGAAGTATGCGGGCGTATTTGCCCGCAGGACCGGTTGTGTGAAGGCTCATGCGTGATCGAGCAGTCCGGCCATGGCACGGTCACGATTGGATCGGTTGAGCAATATATTACCGAAACCGCTTGGGAGAAGGGCTGGATCAAGCCGATTGTTCCTGCTCGGGAGCGCCCGCAATCAGTCGGCATCATCGGCGCCGGTCCGGGCGGCCTCGCGGCGGCGGAAGAGCTGCGCCGGAAAGGCTTTCAGGTAAAAGTCTACGATCGATATGATCGCGTCGGCGGTTTGTTGATCTATGGCATTCCGAATTTCAAACTTGAAAAACATGTCGTTCAACGGCGGACGGAGTACCTTGAGAAAAGCAGCATCACCTTTGTTACGAATTTTGAAGTTGGTCGCGATGCGAGCTTGGGCGATCTGCGTGCGGACCATGATGCCGTGCTGATTGCCACAGGCGTTTACAAGGCGCGCGACCTTGTGTGTCCCGGCGGCGGTAATGATGGCGTGATCGCTGCGCTCGACTATCTGACCGCCTCAAACCGTAAAGGTCTTGGCGACGACGTTTCGGCGTTTGAGAGCGGCGCGCTTGATGCGAAGGCAAAGAAAGTTGTCGTTATTGGCGGCGGCGATACGGCGATGGACTGTGTCCGCACCGCCGTTCGACAAGGCGCAAAGTCGGTAACATGCCTATATCGTCGTGATCGCAACAACATGCCTGGGTCAGCGCGAGAGGTGAAAAACGCGGAAGAGGAAGGCGTTGTCTTCGAATGGCTGGCGAGCCCGAAGGCGGTGCTCGGTGATGCGGCCCGCGCTTCCGGTCTACGTGCTGCGCAAATGGAGCTTGGTGAGCCTGATGCAACCGGGCGCCGCGCGCCGGTTGAGATCAATGGTTCTGACTGCGACTTTGACGCCGATCTGGTGATCAAGGCGCTTGGCTTTGAGCCGGAAGATTTGCCAACGCTCTTCGATGAGCCAGACCTTATGGTAACGCCGCGCGGCACACTGCGTGTCAACCCGGAAACGCTCGAAACAAAAGTGCCCGGTGTTTACGCTGCCGGAGACATTGTGCGCGGCGCCTCGCTCGTCGTCTGGGCGATCCGTGACGGCCGCGTCGCTGCCGAGGCAATAACAGCGCAGCTAAATAATGCTGCACAGCCGATTGCGGCTGAATAACAATAATAAGGTAATTTGGGATGGATGATTTCGTAACGAAATATGTCAACCAGCGTGATCGCTTGATTAAGGCGAATGCCTATGAGCCTAGCTCCGAACGGGATGCTTGCGGCGTCGGTCTTGTTGCGGCGTTAGACGCAAAGCCCAGACGAGAAATTGTCGATATGGCAATTGCCGCCTTGAAAGC
>JAJFGC010000144.1 GCA_021776345.1 Hyphococcus sp.
TTGGGGCTGCCAGATCGCGCCATCGACATGACGCGCGGGCAATGTAACGGCCATAGATTGACGCGCGCATCCCCCGCTAAAAACGTCCGTAAGGATTCAGGCTGGGCGCCAATCGGCATTCCATCGGCAAAACCGACCCGCGGCGCAATTCGATCGCGGCCGAAAATCTTGTACTCGTTGGTTTGCGCGGTATCGCGCGTAAATTCAGCTTGCAGATCCGGTTTATCCGATCCGCCGGTGCCGTCGCCTTTGGGGTCGCCGCCCTGCGCCATGAACCCTTCAATAACCCGGTGGAAACTCAAGCCATCATAGAAGCCCTCGCGGGTCAGTTCTTTGATGCGCGTCACATGCCCCGGCGCAAAGTCAGGTCGCAACTCGATAACGACCGTGCCCGCCGGCAAGTCCATATAAATTGTATTTTCAGGATCAATATCACGCCACACCGTTTCCGGTGCGGTGTTTAGGATTTGGAACGGCGATAATGTTTCTGCAGGCTCGTCCTGCGCAAACGCCATAGCGAAAGACACGGCAATACCCGCGACAAGAAAACTCTGAATACGCATAGTTTTCATCTTCAAAAACCTCATTGGCCGCGCGGTGGCAGCTCTTCAAATTGCATCGATCCCTCGACGGGCTTGTCCCAATCTAGAGCGCGCTTGGTATAGACACTGACCTGAGGCGTAAACACTCGGGGATTGTCGAGCGTAGACGCCACGATAACGGTCACGCCAGGCATGTTCGAGCTCTTATTGTACATCTGTGAGCCACAATTGGGGCAAAAATGGTGCGTAACTGTGCCGCCGGCGCTGGATTTGCGACAATCAATACAGTGGCAGTTGCCCATGAAAACCGGCTGCGCGTCGCCTTCATAGCGAATGCGGCCACAAAGGCAGCTTCCAGATATTGTCGTCATGTCGGTATTCTCCGGGCGTTAGCGGCAACGCCTCAAACATCAGCCGTCCGCATACTTTTTGCGCAGTTTTTCCGCAACCTCAACTGGCAGGAAATTATTGATATCGCCGCCAAGCCGGGCGATTTCTTTAACAAGACGTGATGCAATCGCCTGATAGCGTGGGTCCGCCATCAAAAAGACGGTCTCGATATCGTCGTTCAACGCCTGGTTCATCGCGACCATTTGATATTCATATTCAAAATCCGCAACAGCCCGGAGGCCACGGACAATCATCTGCGCGCCTATCTTTTCGGCGAAGCTCATCAATAGGCCTTCGAACGGCATAACGTTAATGACAACGCCGCTTTCTCCTGAAATTCGCTTCATTTCGGTTTCGACAATCTCAACACGCTCTTCGAGCGTAAACAGCGGTCCTTTGTCACGATTGATTGCAACGCCAATAACCAGCTCGTCAACAAGCTTTACGGCGCGCTCTACGATATCAACATGTCCGAGCGTCAGGGGATCGAATGTGCCAGGATAAAGACCAACGCGCTTACTCATCTCCATCCGCCTCGCCTTCGTCGTCGTCGACTTCTTCAATTCGCCCGACCGACACAACATGTTCGCCCTCGCGGGTTTTGAAAATCGTCACGCCTTGCGTGTTACGTCCGGCGATACGAATGTCATTAACCGGGGTTCGAATGAGCTGCCCGCCGTCAGTGACCAACATAATCTGATCGGTCTCGTCGATTGGGAAGGAGGCGACGACCTTGCCGTTGCGCGCCGATGTCTGGATCGCGATGATCCCCTTACCGCCCCGACCGGACGTTCTATATTCGTAAGAAGACGTGCGTTTGCCATACCCGTTTTCGGTTACTGTCAAAGCAAACTGCTCAGCGGCGCCAAGTTCCGCAAGACGGTCAGGACTGATGGCGACATCTGGCAGATCGCCATCTTCCGGATCTTCCGCATCCGCTTCTCCGGCGGCACGGCGCATCGCGGCTGCATGTTTCAGATAAGCGCGCATTTCATCGGTCGACGCCTCGACATGGCGCAGCGTCGCCATAGAGATAACCGTGTCGTCCTTGCTAAGCTTAATGCCTCGAACGCCTGTTGATGTGCGGCCGGCGAACACCCGCACCACATCAACCGGGAACCGGATCGACATGCCCGATGCGGAGGTCAAAAGAACATCCCCATCCTCTCGGCAAACCTCGACGCCGATAATGGCGTCGCCGTCGTCGAGTTTCATCGCAATCTTGCCGTTGCGGTTGACGCGTTGGAAATCAGACAGTTTGTTGCGGCGGACACTCCCTGAGCGTGTCGCAAACATAACGTGTAATTTGTCCCAAGCCTCTTCGTCTTCAGGCAATGGCAGAATATTCGTAACCCGTTCGCCCTGAGCCAGTGGCAACAAATTCACAAAGGCTTTGCCGCGAGAATTCGGCGCGCCTTCAGGCAAGCGCCACAGTTTCAACTTATAGGCCATCCCTGTCGACGTAAAAAACAGGAGCGGCGTGTGGGTGTGCCCGACAAAGAGTTGCGAGACGAAATCTTCGTCTTTAAACTTCATGCCGGCGCGGCCTTTGCCGCCGCGTTTTTGCGCGCGATAGGTCGAAAGCGCCGTTCGTTTAACGTAGCCCGAATGGGTCACGGTCACGACCATATCTTCCTGTGCAATCAGGTCTTCGTCCTCGACCTCGCCTTCCGCATCAACAATCTCGGTCCGACGCGGCGTTGCGAATTCGTCCTTAACCACAATCATCTCGGCCTTGATGATTGACATCACACGATCGCGTTTGCGCAAAATGTCGAGATAGTCGGCGATCTTGTCTGCAAGACCTTTCAGCTCATCGCCAATTTCGTCGCGACCAAGGGCTGTCAGGCGTTGCAAGCGAAGCTCTAGGATCGCTTTTGCCTGTTCTTCAGAAAGCTTCAGCCTGTCGCCGTCAGTCATCATATGACGAGGGTCGGCCACAAGCGCGACGAGCGGCGCCAGATCTTTCGCCGGCCAGTCGCGGTCCAGCACTTGCGCTTTCGCCGTCGCTGGGTCGGGGGCCTTTCGGATCAGCGCAACAATTTCGTCAATATTGGCGACCGCAATCGCCAAACCGACCAAA
>JAJFGC010000145.1 GCA_021776345.1 Hyphococcus sp.
AAGAAAGAAGAAATGATTCATGGGTGAAAGCGAGACCATAAAAATTGGCGTCGGCGCGGTTGTATTTCGCGGCGACGACGTCCTGATCATCAAACGCGCCAAACCGCCATTTGAGGGGCATTGGTCGATCCCCGGCGGCGGGCTCGAGCATGGCGAGGCGGTCAAAGACGCGGTTCTACGCGAAGTTCGCGAGGAGGCCAGCCTGGAGGTCCGGATTTTGGGGCTGCTTGATGTGTTTGACGGGCTGCCGAGCGACCGGGATGGGGATTTTAACCAGCATGTGGTGATGATCGATTATATCTGCGACTGGATCGCGGGCGAGCCAGTCGCCGGAGATGACGCCGCGGAAGCCGAGTTTGTGACGATTGAGACAGCGTTGGCGCGCCTTTCCTGGGACACGACACGACAGGCGATAAAACAGGCGCTGGCATTGCGCGAGGCATTTCGCAAGACGCCATAAAGCGGCTATATTTGGGTGATTGAAGGACCCGTGATGATACGACTGACGACCATTGCCAGCGCCGCCGCCTTTTTATTGGCGTCGGGTGCGAGCGCCCAACAAACCGTGGCGGATTACCAACAGCGCCAGGCTGATCTTGTGGCGTTGTCGGTAATTTTTGGGGAGCTTCACCATATTCGCCGCAGTTGCGAGCCGCGATACGAAGCCGACATCTGGCGGGAACGAATGAAAGAGCTGGTCGAGTTGGAAGAGCCGCAACCGACCGCGCGCAACGAAATGGTCGCCGCGTTCAACAAAGCCTATCGCCGGGCGCAGAACCGGTTTTCCTTTTGCGACCGCCAGGCGCGCGATTATGCGGCGGCGCGCGCAAACACTGGCGAGCGGATTGTCGAACGCCTGGCCGAACCCTTGCGCGAGACAATGATGGAAGAAGACGGCCCGTTTGTCTGGACGGGAACAGCCAACGGCGCTGATTTGCCGGACTGAGACGAAGCGCTTTTTATGCGGGCTCGCTCATTGAAAGACGCCAGGCAAGCGTTTTCCCCGCCTGAAACGGAATAATCTGCGCATCGGCGGCGTCCAGCACGTCTGGAACAACAATGCCCCTTCGCTCCAGCACGACGCGATCATCGTTTAGCGGCAATCCGTAAAAGCGGGACCCGTGAACGGCGGCAAAAGCTTCTAACTTGTCCAGGGCGCCCTCTTCTTCAAATGTTTTTGCGTAACTCTCAATCGCAAACGGCGCATTAAAAATACCAGCACATCCGCATGCGGATTGTTTTGCATGAACCGTATGCGGCGCAGAGTCCGTTCCAAGGAAGAATTTCGATGACCCCGAAACAGCCGCCCGCCGCAACGCCAGCCGATGCTGCTCGCGTTTGGCGACAGGCAGGCAATAATAATGCGGTCGGATACCGCCCTTAAACATGGCGTTGCGATTAAATTCTAAATGGTGGGGCGTAATCGTCGCCGCAAGATTTTCGTTACCAGACTCGACAAAAGCAACCGCGTCCGCCGTCGTAATATGCTCAAAGACAACCTTCAGCTCAGGAAAATCATCAATGACTTTTAACAAGACACGCTCGATAAACACCGCTTCGCGATCAAAGATATCAATATCGCCATCGGCCACCTCGCCATGCACCAATAGAGGCATGCCCAAACCTTGCATTACCTCCAACAGCGGATAGATGTTCGCGATATCAGTAACGCCAAAACTGGAGTTGGTTGTCGCGTTGGCCGGATAGAGCTTGCAGGCGGTAAACACGCCTGAGGCGAAGCCGCGTTCCACCTCTTGGGGATCCAGGGTATCGGTCAAATAGCAAGTCATCAGCGGTGTGAAATTCAGATCACTGGCAACCGCCGCCATAATGCGCTCGCGGTACCTCTTACCTGCTTCAACGCTTGTAATGGGCTGCGCGAGATTGGGCATCACAATCGCGCGCGCAAACTGCCGCGCTGTATAATTAACCACCGCGGCGAGCATTTCCCCGTCGCGCAAATGCACATGCCAATCGTCGGGCCGCCGCATGACAAGCCGATCATTTGCAGATTTGACGGTCGGTTCATTCATCTAAAGTCTCTGCTGCTCGGATAGCACCCATCGAGAAAAACGCCGCGATATCTGCTGCCGGCGTCTTGGCCGGTTCTACGCCGCCAAACCCTGCGGCGTCCAGCACCGATCTTGGGCCTTTGCATTTGCCTGAAAGACGATTACATGCGCGCCATGAGCGAGCATATCGAAATCCTAGACGACCGGGCCGTTATCCGCCTTGACGGGGACGATGGACGCAGTTTTCTTCAAGGGCTGATCACACAGGATCTTGATCAACTGACGAGCGATCACGCGATTTTTTCGGCGCTCCTGACGCCTCAAGGGAAGATTCTTTTTGATTTCATGATCGTCGATGCTGGCGCTGCGCTTTTTATCGACTGCCGACGCGAAACTGCTCCGGCGTTATTGAAACGCCTGACGCTCTATAAACTCCGCGCAAAGGTGACTTTGGCAATTGACGAAAACCTTTTTGTCGCCGCCTCACCGGCGCAGATTTCAACGGGCCTTGCTTATCAAGACCCCCGCCTCAAGGCGCTCGGATGGCGCGCCATACTTGATAGGACAGAAGACGTTCCTGAAGGAAGCTATCATCAACGTCGTAGGTCCTTTGGCGTCCCGGAATTCGGTGTAGACTTCGCATCCGATGAAATGTTCCTGTTGGATGTGAACTATGACGCTTTGAACGCGGTCAGCTATAAAAAAGGTTGTTTTGTCGGTCAGGAAGTCACAAGTCGCATGAAACGCAAAGGGGAAGTCCGCAAGCGAACTCTCATTGCGGAATTTAACGAACGCACTCCGGAAAAAGCCGCCAGCATCATGGCCGGCCCATCAACAATAGGAGAAATCTTGTCAGGAAGTGACAACCGGGCGTTGGCGCTTATCCGGCTTGATCGTTGGCGGAAATCAAAGTCGGACGGCGCAACGCTAACATGTGACGGCGTAGAGCTGCGGCTCCGCCTTCCGGACTATCTCGAACAGGCGTAATATCAAGCCAGGCATCATTGGAGATAGTCATGTCATCAACTGAAATTACCCTGCTTGGTCTTGTCCTTTGGGGAGTGCTCTTAGTCTTGAGCCTTGGCGCTTTACGCTCGATGGCGGTTCTGACAGAAGGCCGTGCGGCCAATTCCTTCGACCCTTCCGGGAATGATTTAGGAGGCCTCGGTAAAAGATTAACCCGCGCGCATGCAAACTGTTATGAATTCCTGCCGATTGCCGGACTCGTACTGCTTTACGCAATTGCAACAGAGCAGACGGCGGTAACAAATGGACTTGCCTTTGTCTTTTTTGGCGCACGCATCGCGCAATCATTGGTGCATATGATATCAACGAGCAGTACATTCGTATTGGTTAGATTTGGTTTCTTTGGCATTCAGCTTGTGATTTTGATTTTCTGGCTCTTGTCCTTATTGAATTTCTTTTAGTGTGGCGAAGAAACTGCACTGCCTTTGGGCGCCGGAGGAGGATCCGATTTACCGTCAGTATCACGACGAAGATTGGGGTGTGCCTGAATACGATGATCGCGCACTCTTTGAAAAGCTGATGCTTGACGGTTTTCAAGCCGGGCTTTCCTGGCGGACTATCCTTTATAAGCGGGATAATTTTCGCAAAGCGTTTGATGGTTTCAAGCCGGAAAAGATAGTCCGCTATAGCCCTAAAAAGATCGACCGGCTAATGTCAGACGCGGGTATTATTCGGTCGAAATCAAAAATTGATGCAACGATTGGCAACGCAAAAGCATTTCTTCGCATTATGGAAGAGGAATCGTTTTCCGATTTCCTATGGGATTTTGTCGACGGGCGACCAATCGTCAACAGGCTCAACGACTATAAAGACGGGCCAGTCAAATCCCTTCACAGTGAGGCGATGTCCAAAGAGCTCAAAAGCCGAGGTTTCAAATTTTGCGGCCCGGTCATTGTTTACGCCTTTATGCAGGCAGTCGGCATGATCAATGATCACGAGGTCGGCTGCCCCCGTCACAAGGCTGTGCAGAAACTGGCGAGATGATGGGCGCAGGTTGCGCTCTGAGAAAGTTGGGCGCAAATTAGCAGAATGAAACGATATGAAAGTTGCGCAAGATGAGTGATGCCTCCACCGATGTTCGCATTATTGCCACGGGCCTGTTCACGCCGTCGCAGTCGATATCCAACGAAGAACTTGTCGCCGCCTTCAATGCCTATGTCGACAAGTACAATGACGACAATGCAACAGAAATTGGCGCCGGGCGCCTTGAACCTCTGCAACAATCATCAGCGGAATTCATCGAGAAAGCATCCGGCATCAAGTCCCGATTTGTGATCGATAAGGGCGGCATTCTTGACATTAACAGAATGGCCCCCCGCATCCCTGCCCGGCCCAATGACGAATTATCTGTTCTTGCGGAAATCGCCGTTAAAGCGGCGCGCGACGCCATGGGCGCCGCAGACCTTTCCGCCGCGGATATTGACGGCGTCATTTGCGCAGCGTCGAACATGCAGCGCGGCTATCCAGCGATGGCGGTGGAAATTCAGGGCGCCCTTGGCATCGACGGGTTTGGCTTCGACATGAACGTCGCCTGCGCGTCGGCCGCCTTCGGGATCGAAACCGGCCTTGGGTTGATCCGCGCCGGCGCACGACGGATATTGATGGTCAATCCAGAAATCTGCACGGCGCATTTGAACTTCCGCGATCGGGACAGTCATTTCATCTTTGGCGATGTGGCGACAGCGGTCATTCTTGAACGCGCTGATGGCGCGCCGAGCGGCGAAGCCTGGGAAATCTTAGGCACACGCCTCAAAACGGTTTTCTCCAATAACATCCGAAACAATTTCGGCTTCATGAACCATTGCGAACGTGACACCAGGGATGTGGCTGACCCCCAATCCGATCCGTTGACAGATAAGCTTTTTATTCAGGAAGGCCGAAAGGTCTTTAAAGAAGTCGTGCCGATGGTG
>JAJFGC010000146.1 GCA_021776345.1 Hyphococcus sp.
GCGTCGATCCGGCGCGCTTCGGCATCAATGCGAATTATGTCGCCTTCTTCCAGCAACCCGATCGGCCCGCCCATCGCAGCCTCGGGCGAGACGTGCCCCATTACAAAACCATGGGAAGCGCCGGAAAACCGCCCATCCGTGATCAGCGCCACCTTGCCGGCGAGGCCCTGTCCAGCGACAGCGGCAGTAACGGCCAGCATCTCGCGCATGCCAGGACCGCCTTTCGGTCCCTCATAACGGATCACAACAACATCGCCTTCTTTGATGCCGCGGTTTGAGACGGCTTCGAATGCAGCCTCTTCACTTTCAAAGATTCGGGCCCGGCCGACGAAACTGCCGTCTGCATAGCCGGCGGTTTTGAGGACGGCGCCTTCCGGCGCCACGTCACCATAAAGAATGAGCAGACCACTTGTTTTTTTGAATGGCTTGGAAACGGTGGAAACGATTTTCTGCCCATCAGTTTCTTGAGCGTCATCCAGTTCTTCGAACAAAGATTTGCCGCTAACCGTCAGTGTATCGATCAGTTTACCGCCCTCTTTAAGACGATCGCCAAAGAGGCGCATGCCGCCAGCGGCAAACAGATCTTTGGCGAGATATCGCCCGCCTGGTTTTAAGTCGGTTATCACCGGCGTCTCGCGGGAAAGCGTATCAAATTCATTAATCGAAAATGAAAACCCGGCTTCCGCTGCTATCGCTGGCAAATGCAGCACTGCATTGGTCGAGCCGCCGGATGCGACGACTGCGGTCGCGGCATTGCGCAACGATGTCGGCGTGATGAACTGACGCGCTGTTACCCCCTTGCGCGCAAGCTCCGCCGCGAGACGACCGCATCGTGACGCTTCGCCTGCCTTATCTGGGTGGGTCGCAGGAGGATCGCCCGCTCCCATGGGCGCCAGCCCCATAAACGCCAATGCCATCGCCATCGTATTTGCTGTGAACTGACCACCACAAGAGCCGGCGCCGGGGCATGCCGCGCGTTCAATCTTGTCGAGCTCCGCGTCATCAATGTCGCCTTTGGCATGAGCGCCAACAGCTTCAAAAACATCCTGTATCGACAAATCTTTATCTTCGCCATTGATCTTGCAATGTCCGGCCATGATCGTGCCGCCGTAAAGAACAACGCCTGGGATATCCATCCGCGCCAGCGCCATCGCGGCGGCTGGAATGGTCTTGTCGCACCCCACAAGGATAATGGCGGCGTCGAGAGAATGGCCGCGTACTGCGAGTTCAATCGAGTCGGCAATAACTTCTCTGGAGATCAGCGATGCCCGCATGCCCTCACTGCCCATGGTGATGCCGTCGGAAACAACAATCGTGTTGAAGTCAATCGGGGTCGCGCCGCCAGCGCGAACGCCCTCGCGCACTGGTTCGGCCAAGGCGCCCAAGTGCAAATTGCAAGGCGTCACCGTCGACCAGGTGTTAACGACCGCCACCATCGGCTGGGCGAAATCCTCATCGCTATAACCAACAGCTCGCAGCATCGCACGCGCCGGCGCTTTCGCCGGACCCTTGGTAATCGCATCTGATCTTTTTGAGTTTTTTTCTGTCATCCGTTTGTTTCCAACCGGACCTCATAAAAAACCCGCTTCCTTTCGGGAGCGGGGCTGTTCGAGGTCCATCGTGCTATTGTTCTAGCGCACGGGCTCCATTGCCGCTCCCTGGTTGGGGCTAATAAGGAGAACCACCACCACAAGGAGGAGCAGGACAGACAAGACAAGCGGGCTCGTCGCCAAAGCGGTCCCGTTGCTCATTTCGACTCGTGCTAAAGCGTGCATCGATTGTTCCCTGCGCTATCCCTTGTTGCAGCGCGTCAAATGGCTTTACACCGGATACCGATTAACAAACAACCCAAAAATCGGGTTTTCTGGAACTTATTTTGAGATATGCGAATTTTTCTTATCCAAAATAGCATTTTCTGCCAATTATGGATTGGCCACCCGTTACGGCCGTATCTGACCGTTGCCCCGCACAATGTTTTTGTAGCTGGTCAATTCCTCAACGCCGACTGGCCCTCGGGCGTGAAGGCGGCCGGTTGCGATGCCGATTTCCGCGCCGAGGCCAAACTCGCCGCCATCTGCATATTGGGTCGAGGCATTGTGGAGGACGATGGCGCTATCAACGTCAGATAGGAATTTTTCCGCCGTTTCTGCATTCTCAGTTACGATGCTTTCCGTATGGCCGGATGAATATTGATCGATATGAGCGATGGCGCCGTCGACTCCGTCAACGACGCCTACCGATAATATGGGCGCAAGATACTCCGTATAAAAATCTTCATCGTTTGCAGGGATGACGCCAGTGTCGATATTGCGGATCGCTGCATCTCCCCGCAGCTCACATCCAGCGCCGCGAAGCGTCGCCGATAGTGGTTCCCAAACATCCTCCACACAGGCCTTGTCAATCAGCAAGGTCTCTGCAGCGCCGCAGACGCCGGGTCGGCGCATTTTTGAATTGAGGGTAATATTGACAGCTTTTTCAATGTCGGCATCACGATCTATATAGACATGACAGACGCCATCAAGGTGAGACAACACCGGCGCCCGCGCTTCGGACTGCACCCGCGCCACCAGTGATTTGCCGCCACGGGGTATGACGAGATCAATATTGCCATCAAGCCCGGACAAGATTGCACCGACCGCCGCGCGGTCAGATATTTCGACAAATTGCGCCACATGTTCGGGAAGGCCATTGGCGACCAGCGCCTCATGAAAACAGTCAAACAGAACTTTCGCCGTGGCGATACAATCAGACCCGCCGCGCAGGATAACGGCGTTGCCAGCCTTAACAGCAATGGCCGCCGCGTCGACGGTGACATTCGGGCGGCTTTCATAAATGACCGCAATAACGCCGATAGGTGTTCTTATGCGTTCAATTTCGAGACCATTCGGCCGCGACCATTTACGGATCGATTTGCCAACGGGATCATCCTGCGCCGCAATCTCCTCGAGCGCCTTGCTGATCCCTTCGATCCCGTCCGATGTCAGCGTCATGCGGTCGATGAACGAGTCCTTGAGGCCGCGCTCTTTTGCGCCTGCCACATCTTTCTCATTCACGGCGAGAATTTCGTCCGTACGCTCAAGGATAAGGGTTGCGGCCTTGCGCAGGGCTGCATTTTTGTTTTCGCCTGAAACGGCGCCCATCGCCCGCGCCGCCTTGCGCGCATTCACGCCCATTTCGTTCATGTAGGCAGCAATGGGCAGGTCTTTTTCCAGCACGGTCACAATTCACTCCGTTCGCAAAACAAGATCATTTTTCTCAACAACCGCCGGCCTGCGGCGATATCCTAAAAGGTTTTCCAGCTCGTCGGACCGGCGTCCAGCGATTTTTTCTATTTCGCTTGATGAATACGCGCTGAGCCCCTGCCCGAGTGGTTCTCGCCCTGGCGACATAATCGTCACGGCGTCACCGCGGGAAAATAAGCCTTCTACTTTCACCACGCCAGCGGGCAGAAGACTGGCGCCGGCTTTCAGCGCCTTGACGGCGCCGGCGTCAACTTCGATGACGCCGGCAGGTTTGATCCGGCCACCGATCCATTGCCTGCGGGCGCGTTCAGGATTGCCAGTCGCGCATATCAATGTTGATCGTCCGCCTTCCGCAACGGCGGCGACCGGATTTGCCTCGCCGCCGGGAGCGATAATCGTTGCGCATCCATTGGCGCCGGCGATCTTCGCCGCGGCAATTTTGGACGCCATGCCACCTGCGCCGACGCCTGCATTCTTGTTGGGTCCCGACGCAATATTCTCGATCTTGGGTGTAATTGCTTCAACCACCGCAATATGGACAGCATCAAGATCGCTGCGCGGATCAGCGCTGTAAAGCCCGTCAACATCAGAAAGGATGATCAAAACATCACTCTCTACAATTTGAGCGGCGTGCGCTGCAAGGCGATCATTGTCACCATATCGGATCTCACTTGTCGCCACCGTATCGTTCTCATTGACGAGCGGCAGCACATTTAAATTGAGGAGCGTGCGAAAAGTTGCGCGGGCATTGAGATAGCGCCGTCGATCCTCAGTATCCGCCAGCGTGAGTAAGACCTGGCCAATCTGGATATCGTATCTTTCGAAGGCGCCTTGCCAGGCTTGTGCGAGCGCAACCTGACCAGCGGCCGAAGCCGCCTGTTTTTCATCGAGCTGTAAGCTTCCGGAAAGACCGAGGCGGCGACGACCGATCGCAATCGCGCCCGATGTAACAACGACTACCTCGCAACCCTTTGCTCTCAAACCAGCAAGATCATCAGCAAGCGACGCAAGCCAGGTAGATCGCACAGACCCGTCATCGCCGCAAAGGATCGCGGATCCGACCTTCACGACAATGCGCTTTGCAGCGCGCAGCGTTGCCGCCGCGGTAGATGACGCCAGCTTTTCCATAGATGGTTGTTATGGAAGGCGTGGAGCGTTTTTTAAAGAAGAATTTTTGATTGTAGCGGCGATGCGCACCGTCTCCAGATCAGCAAACAGGCTATCGACGGTCGGCGCCCGCCCGGCGCCGAGACCCTCGCAGGTGGAAATATCACCAGACGCCGTTTCAACGCGCAGAGCATTGCCTTCGCCTTTCACGGCCCGGAAAAATGGATCGTCATCAACACGCTTGAATTGAACACGGGCGCTCAAGCCTGCCCCATCAAGCCTTTCGAGCGTTGATATTTGCTTCCAGACACTGCCGGTGTCCGCAAAAAATGCGGCGCGTTCCGCCGTCAGCGGCTCAACCTCAACCGCGTCAAGTTCAACTTCTTTGCCAAAGGCTTCGTAGGCGAGAATAGATATCTTTGCGCGCGCATCATCGCCGGAAAGATCGGCGCTTGGATCTGGCTCAGCAAAGCCCGCCTCTTGCGCCGCGTGAACAGCGTCATCAAATGCTGCGCCGTCTGCAACCGCAGACAGAATGTAATTCACTGTACCATTTAAAATTGCTGTCAGTGACGTAATATCGGAATCCGAACTCGTTTCACGAACCGTCTCCACCATCGGCGCACCGCCGCCAACTGAGGCCGCATAGGCAAACCGCACTTCGTTTTTCCGCGCAAGCTCGTGGCACTCTTTCAAGACGCCAGCGATTGCCTGCTTGTTGGCAGAGATGATGCTCACCCCTTGCTCAAGCGCTGTTTTAATCAAGCTGCGTCCGACCTCACTGTTCGGTAGCGCATCGATAATGACATCCGGACACTCGCTCAAAAACGCCCGGCCATTGGTATAGACGCGTAAATCTTTGAGGTTCGAAGATCTTGGTTTATGCCGATCACGAACCAGTGTTGCGCACAGCTCATAATCATCAGTCTCTTCCGCTAGCCTTAAAGCAGCGCCTTCGCCAATGACGCCTAACCCTGCGATACCGACACGTAGTCGGCGCGCCGGTCCGCCGCCTGACTTTCTCACATGCTCTTGATCAGCAACATCTACGCACATTTACTCGCCGCCCGCCCCGGAAAATAAGCTACTGTCTTTTCACCCGACGACGCTTGTTCAAGCGCCGCAAAAATATCTTGCGTGAGGTCAGCGCTGTGTTCAAGTCCGATGGAGAAACGAACCAGCCGATCGGAAATCCCCGCCGTCGCTCTCGCCTCGGGCGTCATCGCCGCGTGGGTCATTGCTGATGGCACGCAAACAAGGCTTTCAAAACCGCCTAGGGATTCCGCTATGGTAAATATATTCAGGGCCCGCAGGAGTTCGAGAACATCAACGCCCTCGGCAAACTCAACCGAAAACATTGAGCCGAACCCTTTTTGTTGCGCCTTTGCGATCTCATGACCCGGATGGCTTTCAAGCCCCGGAAAGAATACACACTCAACCCGGTCGTCTTTCACGAGCGCATCGACGACATCTCTCGCTGTTGCCTGCTGGCGCTCAATGCGCGGAAAAATCGTGCGCAAGCCGCGCAACGTCATAAACGAGTCAAATGGGGCGCCGGTCACGCCGGTACAGTTCGCCCACCAGGCAAGCTCTTCACCCAGAGCTGCGTCTTTTGCCAATACAGCGCCGCCGACAACATCGCTATGGCCATTGATGAACTTCGTCGTTGAATGAAGAACAATATCGCAGCCGAGATCAAGCGGTCGCTGCAATACTGGTGAGAGAAACGTATTATCGGCGACGGTAATGGCGCCGCATTTTTTTGCATATGCGACGACCAGACCAATATCGGTAATCCGCAAAAGCGGATTGCTCGGCGTTTCAATCAAGACAAGTTTTGGTTTACGGGCAAAAGCCGCCTCCAACGCAACCGGGTCCGTCTGATTAACCCAGGCAACGTCAAAGTGTCCTCGTTTTTGACGGGCCGTGAGCAATCGGTGTGTGCCGCCGTAACAATCATGAGGCGCAATAACGAGATCGCCTGGGTCAACAAGATTGAGGACGAGATCAATCGCGGCCATCCCTGATGAGGTTATGACGCCCTTCGCGGCGCCTTCCAGTGACGCAAGCGCTTCTTCCAGTTGCGCCCGCGTCGGATTGCCAGAGCGCGCATAATCATATTGCGGCTTCTCGCACGGATCATTCCAATAATAATTAGCTGACAGATGAAGCGGCGGCGCCACACTGTTATGACCGGCGTCCGCAGAAACCCCCGCCGTTGCAATCAATGTTTCAGGGTGAAAGTGATCACTCATGACAAACGCTCCTCAAGGAAGTTTTTAATGACAGGGCCGATGACAGCCGCTTCTTTGAGGAAGGCGTCATGACCATAAAGGGAATCGATTTCGGTGATGGAAGCGTTTTTCACACTATTCGCGGCGCGTCGAACATCTTCGATTGGTATGAGCCTGTCGCTGCGCGCGCCGACAAAAAGGCATTCAGTCGTTATCGCTTCCGGATTGACCCGGTGGCGGTCAACAGAGTCCGATAGCGCGAGATAACGCTCTGCGGATAAATGATAGGTCTGGCCGCGGGAGATCAAGTAGTTGCAGATATCGTGGCGGTCGCTGTCATGAGATTTGGACGCCGTCGCAAAACGGGCGCCAAATTCTTCCGGCGTGCGATACGTGATCATTGCCAATTGACGGGCCAATGACACGCCTTCCTGTTCGTCGCCATTGGCGCGGGCAAACTGAATGATGCGACGCTGAACGCCGCGTACGGCCGTCGCTGAAGGATGGGCTCGCTCCGCCGCTGAGACGATGCAGAGATGCTCAACGCGAGTCGGAAAGAGTTCCCCAAAAGCAAGCGCCACCATGCCGCCATAAGAAGCGCCAGCAAAAGCAAACAGCTTGTCGATGTTCAGCGAATCGAGCGCCACCGCGAGCGCGCTCGCTTGATCATGGGTGGAAATTCTGCGGGCGAGTTCTGCGTCATTGGGCAGAAAGTCAAAGCCAATCACGCAGAATTTCTTCAAATCGATGGCGCCGTCTTTCGCAACAAACTCACGCCACCAGCCCTTTTCGTTTTCCGTATCAGCGACAATCCGCCCAGCAGAAACGCCGCCGGCGACGGCAATCACAGGCAACGCCAGGTCGCCGTAAATGCGCACATTGAGTTCCGGGCGGGTCAGACGTTCTCCGCCATCCAGCACAAACTCCGCTGGCAGAATGATGCTTACATCGCAGCATTCTTCTGCGACGGGTTTGCACTCGCTTAAATCTTCCTGAAATGCTGCGCTCATGGCTCGCCTCTGCGTCATTCTCTTCGTCGCTCAAGAAGGAAATTCACAGAGACCAAATCGGACGACACTTGTCGTTTTTCGTCCGACTCATCTCTCGGGATATTACCCCGAAGGAATTGGCACCTTTCCTCAAAGCAGGTCTTGCTTCTTAGCGGTTGCCCCAGCGTCTACGGGCCTGTCCCTCGGCTGGTCTTGATGAGTTGCCGGAGAGATATCTCGCAAGCGCGAGATCGTCAACAGGTTATTTCAAGGAAGCTGCAATTTTAGTAAATAGCACTAATATTGTAGCATATTATATCGCTTCAGCTAAGCCATTATTGCACCGCAAAAATGCGTTTCAAATTTCTAGCGGCCTGACGAATGCGCTGCTGGTTTTCAACAAGTCCAATCCGAACATGATGATCGCCGTGCTCACCAAAGCCGAGCCCTGGCGCAACCGCGACATCGGCCTCTTCCATCAGCATTTTGGCAAATTCAATCGATCCTAAATGCGCGTATTTTTCCGGGATTGGCGCCCAGGCAAACATCGAAGCGTCAGGACACGGAATATCCCAGCCGGCCATTGAGAAATGATCGATCAGCGTGTCTCGCCGGGCCTTATAGGTTGCGCGTATCTCTTCAACAGGCTCCCAAGGGCCGTCAAGCGCGGCGACCGCGGCGACCTGGATGGGCGTAAAGGCGCCATAGTCGAGATAGGACTTCACCCGCGCCAGCGCCGCAATCAAACGCTCATTGCCGACGGCCATCCCGACACGCCAACCCGCCATGGCGAATGTTTTTGACAAGGAATTGATTTCAACAGCGACATCGCGCGCGCCCTCAACTTGTAAAATAGATGGCGGCGCTTCATCGCCGAAGTAAATTTCGCCATAGGCAAGATCAGAAAGAATGATGATGTCGTGTTTTTTAGCAAGCGCGACCGCGTCTTTGTAAAAATCAAGATCAACCGTCTGCGCCGTCGGGTTAGACGGATAATTCAACACCATCGCACGCGGCGACATATGCGCCTTGCTGATTGCTTCTGACAGGCCGGACAAATATTGCTCAGGCGTCAAGGCAGGCACTGCCATAATAACGCCGCCAGCAATGATGAACCCATAGGCATGGATTGGATAAGCCGGATTTGGCGAGAGGATGACATCTCCCGGCGCTGTAATCGCCTGCGCAAGATTCGCAAAGCCCTCCTTCGACCCGATGGTGGCGACAATTTCCGTCTCCGGATCAAGCGAAACCCCGAAACGCCGCTCATAGTATCGCCCCATCGCTTTGCGCAGACCGATGATCCCCCGCGAAACAGAATAGCGATGCGCTTTTGGGTTTCGCGCTGTTTCGACCAACTTATCGACGATATGCGACGGCGTCGGCATGTCTGGATTACCCATGCCAAGATCAATTATATCCCGGCCTCCAGCGCGCAGTTTAGCTTTCAGCTTGTTCACCTCCTCAAAAACATAAGGCGGCAGCTGCTTGATGCGATAGAACTCTTCTTTGTCGGTCATGCTGACGGGCCGCTTAACTCGTTCCAACGACAAGCGCAACACGCCGTCAAATCAAGCTGATTTGGCGGCGTCTGCAATCTCTTTGCGCGCCAGACTTTCAAGCGGCTCAATCACCCAGAATTTTGCTGAAGCGTTTTTCCAGTCATCGAGAATACCGCGCGCTTTTTGTGATCTCGTCTCACGCCAATGACGCTCGATCAACGCCTGGCATTCATCGTCATCACCGGCAAAGCGTCTCCAGGCAACACTGTCAGGGTTAACGACACCTTCAAAGTCGCCAGTTTCATCGAAAACAAATGCACGTCCGCCTGTCATCCCAGCCGCAAAATTGTTTCCAACACTGCCCAGGATGACAGCCACACCGCCGGTCATATATTCACAGCCATTTGCTGAGCAGCCTTCAATGACGGTTGCAGCACCTGAATTGCGGACAGCGAACCGACCACCCGCCCTGCCGGCAGCAAAGAGGAGCCCTGCTGTGGCGCCGTAAAGACATGTATTGCCGATAATCGCATCGCCAGCGCGCGCGTGCGCATCATCGGGGCGCACGACAATGCAGGCGCCTGACAATCCTTTGCCAACGTAATCATTCGCGTCACCGTCGATGATCAATTTTAAACCATAGGCGGAAAAAGCGCCAAGCGATTGTCCTGCAGACCCCTTTAAACGGATCGTCAAATGATCTTCCGACAGATCGTCTTTTTTGAATGTGCGCACAATATGCGATGAGAGTCGCGCGCCAATCGCGCGGTCCGTATTTTTGACCGGGTAGGAAAGCTGTAGCTTCTCACGTCGTTCCAGAAACGGCGCAACTTCCGGCAGGATGCGCTGGTCCAACGTATCATCAACTTCAATGCGGCCCTTACGGGTTGACCTCTTGGGGCGTTCGCCGGCCTCGGCACGAATAAGGATCGGATTGAGGTCAAGGTCATCGAGATGTGCCGCGCCTCGAGAAACCTGATCCAGCAAATCCGCTCGCCCTATTATGTCTTCGAGCGACTTGGCCCCAAGCGATGCAAGGATATCGCGTGTTTCTTCTGCGATAAAGGTCATCAAATTGACGACATGATCCGGCGTCCCGACAAACCGGTCGCGCAAAGCCTTATCTTGTGTACACACACCCACTGGGCAAGTGTTAGAATGGCACTGGCGAACCATCAAGCAGCCCATAGCGACAAGAGAAATTGTGCCGATGCCGTACTCTTCTGCGCCCAGCATCGCAGCGACAACTACATCACGGCCAGTTCGGATGCCGCCGTCGGTTCTTAGCGTCACCTGCTCGCGCAAATTATTCAGTGTCAGGACTTGATGGGCCTCTGATAGTCCGAGCTCCCAAGGCGCACCTGCAAACTTGATAGATGTCTGGGCGCTGGCGCCAGTGCCGCCAACATTGCCGGAAATCAAAATTATATCGGCTTTCGCTTTGGCAACGCCGGCGGCGATTGCGCCGATCCCCGCGGCAGAGACCAGCTTGACGCAAACTCGCGCAATCGGGTTGATCTGTTTTAAATCGTAAATTAGCTGCGCCAGATCCTCGATCGAATAAATATCATGATGTGGCGGTGGTGATATCAACGACACCCCAGGCGTTGCCATCCGCATTCGAGCAATGAACTCAGTAACTTTAAAGCCTGGCAATTGGCCGCCCTCTCCGGGTTTGGCGCCTTGTGCGACTTTGATTTCGATTTCGCGGCATTGATTTAAATATTCCGCCGTGACGCCAAATCGTCCTGACGCGACTTGTTTCACCGCAGAGTTTGCGTTGTCGCCATTCGGGCGAGGCGTATAGCGTTCGGGATCTTCGCCGCCCTCTCCGGAAACAGATTTAGCGCCAATACGGTTCATCGCGATGTTTAGGGCGCCGTGGGCTTCCGGCGAGAGCGCGCCAAGAGACATGCCCGGCGTTAAGAAACGTCGGCGGATATCGTTCGGTGTTTCAACCTTGTCGATGCTGATCGGCGCACCGACTGGCCGCGCCCGCAAGAGATCGCGAATTTGCGATGGAGGCTGAACTTTCAACGCCTCGGAATAACGCATATACGCAGCTGTATCGTCATTGCGAACCGCGTCCTGCAAATTGCTGACAAGATCAGCCTCAAGAATATGATGCTCGCCGCGCCGGCGCTGGCGATAAAAACCGCCAACTGGCAAGGGCGACGCGTCGCCTTCCCATGCTGCGTGATGGAGCTCTGCGGTTTTCTCTTCTAGTCCTGCGAGGCCGATCCCGGAAATTCGGCTGGTCATCCCGGGAAAGAACTCCTCGACAAGCATCCGTGACAGGCCAAGCGCTTCAAAATTACAGCCGCCGCGATAGGACGAAATCACGGAGATGCCCATTTTCGAGATGATCTTCATCAGACCCGCCTCGAGCGCGCATTTATAATTATAGACGCACTGACAAAGCGAGAGCCCTTCATAGTGGCCGCGCGACTGCGCATGGGCGAGGCTATCGAAGGCAAGATACGGGTTAACCACGGTCGCGCCGGCGCCGACCAGTACTGCAACATAATGGGCGTCGATACATTCGGCCGATCGAACGATGATCGAGCAGTAAGAGCGTGATCCTTCATTTGTTAGATGGGCGTGAACGCCGCCGGCAGCGAGGATCATCGGCACGGCGATACGGCCCCGTCCTTGTTTTTCGTCGGTTAGGATAACATGACCAGCGCCATCTTTAACCGCCGCTACCGCTTCCTCGCGTATACGTTTCAATGCATCACGCAGCGCAACGCCATTACCGACCGCGGTGCTAAACTCATAAGTGCAATCAATCTCGATAATTTTCTCATCAAGATACTCATTAAGCCGCGCGAACATTCCATTTGTCAGAACCGGACTCTCAAGAACGAATACATCGATCTGTGTCTTAGTTGTAACAAGAATGTTGCCGAGATTTTTAAACCTCGTTTTAAGGCTCATCACGCCGTCTTCACGCAAAGGGTCAATCGGCGGATTGGTCACCTGGCTGAAATTCTGCCGAAAAAAATGAGACAGCGGTCGATAATTTTCGGACAGCACCGCAATTGGCGTATCATCGCCCATGGACCCGACAGCTTCCTTGGCTTGCTCGGCCATGGGCCGCAGGATTAAATCCAGCGCCTCTATGTCATAACCGGCGCCAGCTTGCCGGCGCATCAAGTCCTCACCGTCAAAGAGCCGCTCCTCTGGTCCCGGACCAATTTTGGGTTCAAGCTCGACAACGTTTTCAAGCCACTCGCTGTAGGGAAAACGATTAGCGAGTCGATTGAGAATCGCCTCTGAGTCGTAATACTTCGCTTCCACCATATCGACAGCTATCATCTGTCCAGGGCCAATGGCGCCGCGTTTTTTGACCTTGCGTTCTCCTAGCGGGCACATGCCGGTTTCCGACCCAACCGCGAGAATGCCGTCCTCAGTGATCGCGTACCGCAAGGGGCGCAATCCACTCCGGTCAAGCCCGGCGACAGCCCAGCGACCATCATAAGCGGCGATTGCAGCGGGGCCGTCCCAGGGCTCCATCACCGCATTGCTGTACTCAAATAACGCCCGCCACTCTGGCGGCATTATCGAAATACGCTTCGACCAGGCTTCTGGAATAAGCAGTGTCTTCGCCATCGGCGCGGTGCGTCCTGCCCTAACGAGCAACTCAAAAACCTGATCGAGCGCCGCCGAGTCCGATGAGCCAGGCTGAATCACTGGCTTCGTGTATTGATCATCGTCACCGAATGTTTGCGATGTCATCCTGATCTCGTGGCTCTTCATCCAGTTGACATTGCCTTTCAGCGTATTGATCTCGCCATTATGGGCGAGCATGCGGAAGGGTTGCGCCAAACGCCATTCAGGGAATGTATTTGTTGAATACCGCTGATGAAAAATCGCAACGCGTGAGATAAACCGCTCATCTTTCAGGTCGGTATAAAACTCATCAATGTCTTCAGCGAGAAACATGCCTTTATAGACGACGTCCTGCGATGACAGTGAACAAACATAGAGTTCATGCATACCTTGTTCGCGGGCTCGTTGCTCGATGCGCCGACGAACGATGTAAAGCGCAATATCGAGATCTTCCTGCTCCCTGCCTTTCGGATCGCAAAACAGCACCTGTTCAACGCCAGGCCGGGTTGCATTAGCCTTTTCGCCAAGACAGCTCGCATTCACAGGCGCCTGGCGCCATCCATAGATATAAAAACCGCGGCGCAAAATTTCGGACTCAACAATCGCACGCGCCGCATCCTGCGCTGCAAAATTTGTTCTCGGCAGGAAGATCATGCCAACACAAACGTCCTCCTTACCCGGAATGTGACCGGTACGTCCCACATAGGATCGAAATAGCTCTTGCGGCACGTTTAACCGAATACCGGCGCCGTCGCCGGTCTTGCCGTCAGCATCGACAGCGCCGCGATGCCAAACGGCTT
>JAJFGC010000147.1 GCA_021776345.1 Hyphococcus sp.
TGAGATTGCCCCTGTCGAAAGGCTCAAACAGAATATCAGTGTTGCCGGTCATTGTTACTCCATGGATTTGGCTCGCGGGACGATAATCGAGCTTGCAGCAAAACACACCCATGACAAGCACAATGGACTGTGGCGTTCATGTCCTTGAGCGCTATAAGACCCCATGAAATTTCTTGATCGCGCAAAAATTTATATTGAAAGCGGCGGCGGCGGGCGCGGGTGTCTCTCGTTTCGGCGTGAAAAGTTTGTCGAGTTCGGCGGGCCAAATGGCGGCGACGGCGGCGACGGCGGCCATGTCTGGGCGGAAGCGGTTGAAAACCTCAACACGCTGATCGACTTTCGCTTTCAGCAGCATTATCGCGCAAAAAACGGGCGCCCCGGCGAGGGCTCGAACAAGACCGGCGCGGGCGGCGACGATCTTGTCATTAAAATTCCAGTTGGCACGCAAATTTTCGAAGAGGATGAAGAAACCCTGATCGCCGACCTTGATGAACCGGGTGAGCGCGTTCTCCTCGCTAAAGGCGGCAATGGCGGGTTCGGCAACGCGCGTTTCAAATCCTCCACCAATCAGGCGCCGCGCAAGGCCAATCCGGGTCAGCCAGCGGAAAAACGCACGATCTGGCTACGCCTCAAGCTGATTGCCGATATTGGTCTTGTCGGCCTGCCAAACGCTGGCAAGTCAACATTCCTTGCGGCCGTCTCCGCGGCAAAACCAAAGATTGCCGATTATCCGTTTACGACGCTTCACCCTAATCTTGGTGTCGTGCGCGTCGGCGAGGGTGACAGTTTTGTACTGGCTGATATTCCAGGCCTCATCGAAGGCGCCCATGAAGGTGCGGGGATTGGCGATCGTTTTCTTGGCCATGTCGAGCGCTGCGCGGGCCTCCTACATCTTATCGACGGGACAGAAGACGATGTCGCCGGCGCGTATCAAACAGTGCGCAAAGAGCTTTCTGCCTATGGCGGCGAGCTTGCCAACAAGCAGGAAATCGTCGCGCTCAACAAAATCGACGCGTTAAGCGAAGAAGCGATCACGGAAAAATCCGCCGCCCTTGAGGCTGCGTCTGGCCTGCCAGTGCGGCGCATCTCCGGCGTCACAAGCAAAGGTGTAAAGCCGTTGCTCGGCGAGCTTATTCTCCTTGCAAAGGCAATACGGGCCGACATGGCCGCCGATAAAGTGTCAGGAGACCCGGACTGGACACCCTAGTCGGGTTTGATTCTTGCGCCCGCCCGCCTATTTATGCGCTCTAACCGATAGCCCGCATTGAAAGTTTAGCGCCTTGACGCCTCCTACACGCTCATATCGCCGCCGCATCGGCCTCTTGGGAGGGTCTTTCAATCCCGCCCATGCCGGGCATCGTGAAGTTTCGCTGGCGGCGTTAGAAAAACTCGGCCTCGACGCCGTCTGGTGGTTGGTGACGCCGGGCAATCCGCTGAAAGATGCAAATGTCTATGCGCCATTTGAAAAACGCCTCACCACCGCAAGGCGGGTCGCCGACCACCCGGATATCGTTGTTAGCGATTTCGAACGCCGGCACGACCTTCAGTATACGGTCGATACGGTCGAGCGCATCCAGCTCCTGAACCCGAATATCGACTTTATCTGGCTGATGGGCGCCGACAGCCTTGGTCAATTTCATCGCTGGAAAGACTGGCGCAAAATTGCGGAACTTTCACCCATCGCCGTTTTCAATCGGCCTGGCTACGGCGCTGATGCTTTGTCAAGCGAGGCGGCAAGAACACTGGCGGCATTTCGCCTGAATGAATCCGATGCAGAAAAGATTGCTGCTGCGGAGCCGCCTGTCTGGATTTATTTCTCACAAACCGACAACCCTTTGTCATCAACAGCAATTAGAAACAGCCAACCTGGACATAATGGAGACGCCTCGCTCGTGACTGATTTGACAGCCCCTTTCGGCTCCCTCGCCTTCTTCCTCGATCTTCATCCGGATCTTGGCGATTTTAAAACAGATGTGTTGGAAGGTCTGTCGCTAACTCAAAAATCACTTTCACCGAAATATTTTTACGACGAGTGCGGCTCAAAAGTATTTCAACGCATCACAACCGTTGAGGAATATTACCCAACCAGAATGGAAACGGAGTTGTTCCTGGCGAATGTGGCTGAGATCACAAACGCGATCGGATCCGGCGCGGCAATTTTCGAATATGGCTCCGGCGCCAGTGAAAAGATCGAGTGGCTGTTAAATGGACTGGAAAACCCCGCCGCCTACGTGGCAATGGACATATCGAAAGATCATCTGGTCGAAAGCGCGTCATCGATCGCCGACAAATTCGATTTGCCTGTCGCCGCTGTCTGCGCAGACTTTCATGCGCCGGTTTGTATTCCTCGCGATATTCTCCCGCCCGAAGAGCGCTGGCTCGGCTTTTTTCCAGGCTCCACCATCGGCAACATGCTCCCCGAAACCGCCATCGCCTTCCTAAACCGGGCAAGTGAAACCCTTGGCGATGACGCCAAATTTCTTCTTGGCGTCGATCTCGAAAAAGATATCGATGTTCTGACCGCGGCCTACAACGACAAGGAAGGCGTAACTGCAGAGTTCAACCTCAACCTATTGCGGCGCATGCAGCGCGAACTCGGCGCGGACCTCAGCCTCGACGATTTTGAGCATTATGCATTTTACAATGAAGAAGATTGCCGAATTGAAATGCATTTACGCGCCGTTCGACCGACGGTGATTACCGTCGATAATGACACATTTAACTTTGAGAAAGGCGAAACCTTACATACCGAAAACTCCCATAAATATTCGGTTGCAAGGCTGAAAAGGTTGTTTGAGCAAACACCCTGGCGGCTTGAAAAAGTCTGGACAGACGATCAAAGCTGGTTCGCGGCGTGCCTTTTAAGCAACAGTTAATTTCCCTGCAGCCGGTTGGACGGGGCTGAAAACAACCCTATATTTGAAGCGCGAGGAAGGCTCGCGCCAGTAATGGAGGACAGCACTGAACGCAATTGATGGCGCCGCGGCCGCCGCCGGAAAGGCCGCTATAAGACTTGTTGCGGATAGCGACAGCGACGATCAAAGCCCTAGACATGAGGGCATTTTTCAGGGCCTTACGCCTGATGAAATTAGTCGCAAAATTCTTTCCCTCATTCTCGAAGAGCTCGATGACGACAAAGCCGAAGATGTCGTCACTATTGAGCTCGCCGGCAAAACCGATATTGCCGATTACATGGTTGTCGCCTCCGGGCGATCACAACGCCATGTGGGCGCGATGGCCGACAAGGTGGTGAGACGCCTGAAGGACGCTGGCGTTGGCGGCACAAACATCGAAGGCGCTAGCGCTTGCGACTGGGTGTTGATTGATGCGCATGACGTCATCGTTCACCTCTTCCGACCCGAGGTCAGGACATTTTACAACCTTGAGCGGGTCTGGTCCGAAGAGGCTCACATACCCGTTAAGAGCGATGCCTGACGGCTGGTCAAGCTGAGCGGTTCTTAGAAAAAGATGCGCGTTATAATCGCCGCGATTGGAAAAATGCGCGCGGGCCCTGAAAAGTCGCTCGTGGGCGACTATCTGGGCAGGACAAAAGCCATTGCGCGCAATATTGGCTTTTCCGGCCCCGATCTTCTCGAATTTGAGGCGCCGGGAAAATTGGACGGCAAAGAAAGACAAGCCAAGGAAAGCCACGCGCTTTTGGGCGCAGCCCCTTCGGGCGCTCTTTTGATCCGGCTTGACGAGCGGGGAAAAAATCTTTCAAGCGAAGCGTTGGCGGGCTTAATGGCCCGACATCGTGATGATGGCGCCTCGGCGGCGGCGTTTCTGATTGGCGGCGCAGATGGTCATGACAAATCAGTTAGCGAACGTGCGCCATTATCTTTGTCCTTTGGCGCCGCAACCTGGCCGCATATGCTTGTCAGGGTGATGCTTACGGAGCAATTATATCGCGCCATGACAATCTTGACCGGCCATCCCTATCATCGCGCATGATTAAACACGCCGCCTTAGCTGCTATTTTGGTTTGGGGGCTGACGACAATGGCCGCTGCGCAAACCGAGCCCAGTGAATTGCAGGAAGTCGAGCGCCGCTTGAAAGATCGCGCCGAAGAGGAAAAACGCCTCCTCCGGGAAGCTGATGCACGCCAGAAAGAAGTCGGCGCGCTGCGCCACCGCCTGATCGAAACCGCCAATTCCATTCAGGAGGCCGAGCGTAAGATAACCACCCTCGAAACATCAATTACAGAACTGGAAACAGAAAAGGGCGAGGCGGAGATCGCCCTGAAAGCTGAAAGCAGTAATCTTAGCGACGTGCTCGCAGCGCTCCAGTCTCTTGAAATGTCAAAGCCGCCGGCGCTGCTAGTCTCGCCAGAAGACGCCAACAAAGCTGCGAGAGCCGCGATGCTGTTGTCGGACGCCGCCCCCGCGGTTGAGGCGCGCGCGGCGCGGTTGCGCGAGGCAATTGAGCGCCTCGCAATGCTGTCGGCGCAACTCGATAGCGAACGCGCTGCCTATGAACGCACGAACAAGGAACTCGCTTCACGGCGTGATGTCCTCGCAGAGTTAATGGCGCAAAAAGAAAAAGAGCGAGATGTCGCTGCCAGCCTCGCCGCGGCGGCCCAAAAAGAGACAGCACGCCTCGCAGTCAAGGCGACATCCCTGCGTGAGATGGTCCAGCGCCTTGAGCGCCTGGCTCATTCGGTCACGCCGCGCCTCAAGCCACCGCCGCCCAAAAAACCAGTCCTTAGCGATCTTGACCTGTCGCCCGCCATCAAACCGGTGGCGCCAGCGCCCTTTATCGGCACCAAGAACTTCGCCGAAGCCAGAGGCCGCCTGCGCCCGCCGGTCGCGGGAAGGTTAACCGGCGAGTTTGGTAAGGCCAGGCCGGAGGGCGGGCTTTTTGAGGGGATCAGACTTGCCGCCAGAGATCAGGCAATTGTGACCGCCCCTTTTGAGGGCCGCGTCGTTGTGGCAAGGGATTGGCGCCCAATTGGCAACCTCGTAGTTCTGGACGTCGGCGGTGGCTATCATATACTATTGCTCGGGGTCGCAAACATACTGGTTGAGGAAAACCAGCAAATTACCGCCGGTGAGCCGGTGGCGACGATGGCCGAAGGCGGCGCAGATCTGGACCTCCAGATCAGAAAAAAAGGCGAGCCCGTTAACCCCGCGTTGTGGCTCTCCGGTAAGAGTATTCAAGAGCTGGCCAAGTAGCCGGTGTGAAAGGGCTAAAAATGCAGAAGCTAACTACTAATCCCCGCCGTTCGGCTGCACGAAATGGCTACTCATTAGGCGCGCTCGGGGCCGCCGCTTTCGGCGGCGCTCTCATCTTCGGCGTTCTTTCCAGCGCCGTCTTTGCCCGCGCTTCAATCTCTGCCGACACTTTCAGGCAGCTCGACCTATTCGGTGAAGTGTTCGAGCAAGTACATGAGAATTACGTTTCCGACCCTGAAGACGGCGACCTCATCAAGGGCGCCATCGACGGCATGCTCGACACGCTTGATCCGCATTCAAGCTACCTGACCGCCGACGATTTCCAGACAATGCAAGAACAGACACGCGGCAGCTTTGCCGGACTTGGCATTCAAATTGTCATGGACAATGAAGGCCCGGATGAAGGCTATGTGAAAGTGGTCGCTCCGATCGACGATACGCCTGCCGATCGCGCCGGCATTGAAACCAATGACCTCATTGTTGAAATCGACGGCGAGCCAGTTTTGGGCATGTCGCTCGATGAGGCGATTTCACGGATGAAAGGCGAAAAAGGCACCAAGGTTGATATTAAGGTCCTCCGTGACCGAAATGCCGCGCCTTTCGCGCTGACGATTGTCCGCGACATCGTCAAACTTCGGGCGGTTAACGCTGAGGCAAAAGGTGATTTTGGCTATATCCGCATTTCTTCATTCAGTGAGCAAACCGATGTCGGCCTGAAAAAGGCGATCAAACAGCTCGGCAAAGATATTCCGGGTGGGCCGAAAGGTCTTGTTCTTGATTTACGATCAAACCCGGGCGGCCTGCTCGATCAGGCTGTGGCCGTTTCAGACGCGTTTTTGGAAGGCGGCGAGATCGTTTCGACCCGGGGCCGACGCCCTCGTGACACGCTTCGTGAAATGGGAACGCCTGGCGACAAGATGCGCGGCAAACCGATTGTCATTCTAATTAACGGTGGGTCTGCGTCAGCATCAGAGATCGTTGCCGGCGCACTCCAAGATCGCAACCGCGCATTACTGCTTGGCACCAAAACGTTCGGGAAAGGGTCTGTACAGACGGTTATTCCACTCCAAAACGGTCTTCAGGGCGCGCTTCGCTTGACGACGTCACGCTATTACACACCATCGGGCCGGTCGATCCAGGCCCAGGGCATCGAGCCGGACATCGCCATGCCGGTTCTCTATCCAGGCCAGGAGAAGGCGGCAACACGGCCCTCTGAGCGCGACCTTCCGAACGCGCTTGATGTCTCTGAGGCGCAAGAAGTGCTCGACGAGGCTGAAGAACTGGCAGAAAACAAAGCTGGTGAAGGGGCCCCAGGTGTTGCGCCTGTAGAATGTCCGTTTGAAGAGGACGGAGAAACACCGCGCGATTGCCAACTTGAGCGCGCCCTCGAAATTCTGGCGGATGCCACAGCCTATCGCCAACTTCTGGCAGATGCAGGCGTCGCCCGCCAATAAGGAAAGAAAGACCCGCTTTTTACGGGGCGCGGCGGCAATACCGCCCGCCCCGTTTTCATTTGGTTAACCCTATTCTCCGTAATGATGACAGGCAGACAAAGTGAGCGCAGCTGCGCCCGAAAATAGGCATGATGATCGCCAGACGACATCGAAAATTTAGCCTACCGGTTCTGAGCCGCCTTTCAATGGCATGGCTCAGCGCCCTCATCGTGCTCACCTTCATCGGCGGCGTTTTCACTTACTCCCTGACTAACGGCAAAGGGTCTGGCCGCATTTCGTTACCAGTTGATCAGGTGGAGCTGATGGCGCGGGCGGAACCGCCAAAAATAAGCCTGGATCAAGCTCTCGATACGCCTCAACAAGGCCTGCGCCTGACCCCGCCTGTACTTCGCGAAAAGTCGCCTGCGGGCGGACCTGCCATCGAAGCGATTGAAGGCGCCGAGACACAAGACATCCTTCTCTACCCTGACGAGTTTGATCTAGCTGAAGAAGCGCCCGCCGGCGAAATAGTTATCACAATAGACGGCGGCAAAAAGACAACGGCGGTGTCAACGGCTTCCCTGTCACGCAAAAACATTCAACCAATTGCCCGGCCTGATCCGGCGCTTCTGCGGCCAACACCTTTTGGCACCGCACCGCGCATCGCCGCTGATGGCCGCAAGGCAATGCATATTTATGCTGGGCCCAACAAAGACAGTGATGGGGCGCCGCAAGTCGCCCTCATTGTCGGCGGCCTGGGGCTGAACAGCGCACTGACGGAGCGTGCAATTGATGAATTGCCGCCGGAAATTTCTCTGGCTTTTGCACCTTATGCAAAAGACTTAAGATTCTGGGCGACGAAGGCGCGAGAAGCCGGCCATGAAATTCTGATCGAACTGCCGATGGAAGGTTATGGCGGCAACCCGCAAGCGCTTGGCGCCGCGGGCCTTTTGACAACGCGCAGCAGAGAAGAAAATTTACAGCGCCTCGAATGGCTGATGTCACGATTTGACGGCTAT
>JAJFGC010000148.1 GCA_021776345.1 Hyphococcus sp.
CTTGAATATCTATATATTCGTATATACGAATACAATAACTCCGCAGGGTGCTGATGCTTTCATTGCAGAATTGATACAGCGCAAGGCGGGGATGCGCAACGCTGGTTAAGCGTAGAAAACTAAAAGGAGAATTCGTCATGAATGTCGATCGAATGGTGTTCGCTTTTGCCGGGATCATGGTCCTTGTTGGCTTGCTGTTGGGGCTTTGGGTTCATCCCTATTGGTTTTTTCTGACCGGCTTTGCGGGCCTCAACATGTTTCAGGCTGCTTTCACAGGTTTCTGCCCGGCAGCCAAATTATTCAGAGCGTTTGGCGCGAAAGCGGGCGCTGCGTTTCGCTAGGCGTTTACTGACGTCGGAAAGGATGAGGCCATGAGTTATCTCTCGGAGCGGTCGGCTGATAAGCCGAGCATGGTTGCCTGGCTCATCGGGCTGTTTTCTGTCGCGATGATCGCGCTTGTCGCGGCGCCGTCGCTCGCACCCGAGACTTTTTCTTTCCTTAACGGACTAAAGGTCGACACAGATCCTGAAAATATGTTGAGCGAGCGGGAAGAAGTGCGCGTCTATCACAATGATATGAAAGAGACATTCGCGCTACATGATTTGATTGTCGTCGGCGTTGTTAATGAACAGAACGAAAATGGCGTTTTCAATGTCGAAACACTAAGTAATATTTTTGAGTTAACGAATTTTGCCGAAACCGTTCGATGGGATGCGGCGTCTGAAAAAGCCGGTGTTATCGCCGTCGATATTATTGCGCCCTCAACTGTCGACAATATAGAACAGGCTGGTCTTGGCGCCGTAAGCTTTAATTGGCTAATGCCGAACGCGCCGGCGTCGGATGATGAAGCGTTGGCGATTCGTGAAAAAGTCGCGCGCATTCCGACCTTAAATGAAACGCTCGTATCAGCAGATGGAAAGGCGATTGCGCTTTACATTCCCATCACGTCGAAAGATGTAAGCTACCGCGTCGCCAAAGCCCTGAAAGGAAAGATTTCCGAGTTCTCCGACGGGGCGGAATACCACATTACCGGCTTGCCCATCGCTCAGGACCAATTTGGCGTTGAGATGTTTCGCCAGATGGCGATCTCTGCGCCAGCGGCGATGGTTCTCATTTTTATATTGATGTGGTTTTTCTTTCGCCAACTCACACTCATCGTTTCGCCCATGCTGGTCGCCATGGCGGCGGTGATCGGTTCCATGGGATTGCTCGTTGCGACCGGCAACACCGTCCACATTATGAGTTCGATGATTCCGATCTTTGTGATGCCGATTGCGGTGCTCGACGCAGTTCATATCCTTTCAGATTTCTATGACCGATATCCGAGCTATCGCGACCGCCGTAAGACGATCAGCCACGTGATGGATGAACTTTGGAAGCCAATGCTGTTCACGACGCTGACGACATGCGCGGGATTCGCCTCGCTGGCGTTCACGCCGATTCCGCCAGTGCGCGTGTTCGGTATCTTTGTTGCCTTTGGGGTATTCCTCGCCTGGCTTTTTACGGTGACGCTCGTGCCAGCGTTTATCATGCTCATGCCGGAAAAAGCGCTGGCGCGCTTTGGCGCAGGCGAGCGCAGCAAAGGCAACAATGAGCATGGGGCCCTGGCGCAATTCTTACATAGTGTCGGCGAATTCTCGGTAGCGCGATCCAAGGCGATTTTGGTTTTGTTATTGGTCGCTATTGGCATTTCGGCATACGGCATTACGCAAATTCGCATCAACGATAATCCTGTGAAATGGTTTAATGTTGATCACGAAATACGCGTTGCTGACCGGGCGCTGAATGAGCGCTTTGCCGGAACCTATATGGCGTATCTGACGCTTGAGCCGCGAGGGGGCAGTGAAGCGACATCGGTACTAGCTGACGAAACGCGTGAGTTACTGGCAAATGTTGGCGGCGCAGAAGCGACGGAGATCGAAGCATTAATTCCAACGGCGCTCAATGAAGCGGCGGACAATGAGGCATTCCTGGCTGCGCTTGAAGCCTATGCGAACGAAAAATACGCCGCCGCCGGAACCGATGAGGCTTGGGATGCCTGGGAAGACATTCTTCTGACTCTGGATCGCGCGCGACTGCGGGCGGATATATTCAAGCGCCCGGACATGCTGGCGTTTATTGAAGGGCTGCAACGCCATTTGCAATCAAGCGGCCTTGTGGGCAAATCAAATGCGCTTCCCGACATCGTCAAGACAGTGCATCGCGATTTGTTGCTCGCTGACGAGAAGGAGTTCCGCATTCCCGATACGCCGGAAGCTGTGGCGCAAACGCTGATTACTTATCAGAACAGTCACCGGCCGCAGGACTTGTTCAAGCTGGTGACCCCGGACTTCCGTAAGGCCAATCTCTGGATTCAGTTAAAGAGCGGCGACAATGTCGATATGAACGCGATCATCGATACGGTTGATGCTTACATGGCCGCAAACGCTGCGCCTGTCGCGCTCGAACACAAATGGTTTGGCCTCACTTATATCAATGTCGTCTGGCAGGAAAAAATGGTCGCGGGCATGGCGACCGCCTTTCTGGGCAGCTTCATCATCGTGCTGATTTTGATGACGTTCCTGTTCCGATCGATTTGGTGGGGCCTATTATCAATGGCGCCGCTAACCGTCACTATCGCTGTTATTTATGGCGTCATTGGTTTCATCGGTAAGGACTACGATATGCCGGTGGCCGTGTTGTCCGCCTTGAGCCTCGGCCTGGCGGTGGATTACGCAATCCATTTTAACGTGCGCAGCCGTCAGCTTTTCGAAACGATTGGAAATTGGCGCGGGACGGCGAGGGCGGCTTTTGGCGAGCCCGCGCGCGCGATTTTCCGCAATGTCATTGTTATCGGCGCCGGCTTTACGCCGTTATTGCTGGCGCCGCTCGTTCCCTATCAAACCGTTGGCGTATTCATCTCTGCAATCCTCGTGCTTGCTGGCGCCACAACGCTGTTGGCGTTACCGGCGCTGATTACGGTTTTCGAAACCAGATATTTCCCTCAACCCAAACCGAAAGGAGCGCTTCATGTTCAATCTGCGAAATAGCATCCTTAGCGCAGCAATGCTGATCGGCGCCGCGTCGTCAGCGTTTGCGCAAACTGAACCGAACGTGCAGGAAATCGTCAATAAGGCGAGTGCTGCTGCATACTACCAAGGCAAAGATGGCAAGGCGAAGGTTTCGATGACCATTGCAGATGCCCAAGGCCGCGAACGGTCCCGCGAGTTCACGATCATTCGCACCGATCTTGGTGATGCTGATAACGGCGAGCAGCGATTTTACGTGTTCTTCAATCGTCCAGCTGACGTGAATCGAACGGCATTCATGGTGTGGAAACATGTCGAAGGCGACGACGACCGGTGGCTCTATTTGCCGGCGCTTGATTTGGTGAAACGCATTGCCGCGAGTGATGAACGCGCCAGTTTTGTCGGGTCGCACTTTTTTTATGAGGACGTTTCAGGGCGAGGTCCGGATGAGGATGTTCATGTCCTTCTGGAAGAAACCGACAACTATTTTGTGGTGGAAAGCACGCCAAAAAATACGAATGCAGTCGAGTTCGAAAAGTATAAAAACTGGATTCATAAAGAAACGTTTATTCCCGTGAAGACGGAATATATGAACGACGCTGGCGATGTCTATCGAACTTACACCGCTGAAAAAGTGGAAACCGTCGAAGGTCATCCAACCGTCATGCAATCGCGCATGGAAGACCATCAGATCGGCGGCGCGACGACAATGATGTACAGCGCCGTAGATTACGATCTGGATCTTCCCGACGACATTTTCACAGAGCGGTATCTGCGTAACCCGCCGCGCAAATATCTGCGATAGCGATCATGTTGCGACGGTTCATAGCAATTGTTCTGTTTCTAGCCTCGCCGACTTTTGCCTTCGGACAAGAGCCTGCGTTGCCTGCAGGGTTGGAAACGACATCGCAAGAAAACATTGACGAACCGTCCCTGCCTGCAGGTTTAGAGTCTCCAGAGCCAGCGTTGCCGTCAGGGCGTGGCGACGAGGAGGAACGCGAGCAAGAAGCAATAAAGCGAGATCGTCGGGCGCCGGTATTACCGGTGACCGGTTTTCTGGAAGCGCGGATCGGGCCGCGCTTGCAAGAGGATCCAAACGAAGGATCTTTTACGACCGGGGAAGCGCGCCTCCGCCTGGAAACGCAGTGGGAGCCGGGTGAGGTTGTTGTTCGCGTTGTCGGCGACGGGGTCTTTGATGAGGTGGTTGATCGGCGAAATCCAAGCCTCGAAACCGGAGAGGGCGCTTTCGATCTACGTGAAGCCAATATAGTCTGGAGGCCGCTTTCTTTCGCCGATCTAAAAGTCGGCCGGCAGATCCTTACCTGGGGCGTTGGCGATCTCATTTTTATCAACGATCTATTTCCTAAGGATTTCAATTCATTTTTCATTGGACGCGACGTCGAATATTTAAAAGCGCCGTCTGATGCAGTGCGCCTTTCTATCTTTACCGAATTTGTACATGTGGATCTGGTCTATACGCCCCGATTTGACGCGGACCGGTTTATCGATGGTTCACGTCTCTCTTATTTTAATCCCATTGCAGGCGATATTGTCGGGCGAAATTTTGTTCTGGACCCGATCAAGCCCGATAATTGGTTTTCTGATGACGAGTTTGCGGGCCGGGCCTATCGCCAGATCGGCGCTTTTGAGGTCGCGGCCTACGGCTATGGCGGTTTTTTCAAAGGACCGAGCGGGATAACGCCATCAGGTGATTTCATCTTTCCGGAATTAGCGGTTTACGGCGCCAGTCTGCGCGGGCCATTTCAAGGCGGCATTCTAACCGCTGAATTCGGGCGCTATTTCAGCAGTGATGATCCAGATGGCGTTAATCCTCTAGTACCCAATAGTGATACACGCCTTCTAGTCGGTTACGAAAAGGAAATCGCCGACGAACTTACCGCAAGCCTGCAATATTATGCGCAAGTACGGTCTGACCAAAGCGCGTTTGTTTACAATCTTCCCGCAGGGGCGGCTAGGTCAGACCGAACCCGGCATCTGGTTACGCTTAGGCTGACCAAACGCGCACTCAACCAGAACTTGACGCTTAGCGTATTTAATTTCTGGAGTCCAAACGAGCATGATGCTCATCTGCGGTTGCGCGCCAGTTACAAACTCAATGACGAGTGGTTAGTCGAGGGCGGCGGCAACATATTCTATGGGCCTCGCGAAGATATTTTCTTCAGTCAGCTGAAAGACAATACGAATTTATTCTTTGCGGCGCGGCGCAGCTTTTAAAGCGCAGTATTAAATTAGGAGGCGGTTATGGCGACTATTGTAATTCTCGGCGCTGGACTTGGCGGCGTTATGATGGCGTATGAAATGCGTGAAAAAGCGCGGGATGAAGACACCGTGATTCTTGTATCCGACAAACCGGAATTCCAATTTACACCGTCCAACCCATGGGTTGCGGTTGGATGGCGAAAGCCCGAGCAAATCAAGGTCGATCTCAAGCGGCCGCTTGCCAAAAAGAATATTGAATTTAAGCCCACGGCGGCGAAGCAACTTATCCCTTCGGACAACAGGCTCGAGCTCGAAGATGGATCAACGCTGGGTTACGACTACCTTATCATCGCAACCGGCCCCGAACTCGCCTTTGATGATATTGAAGGCCTCGGTCCCAACGGCTTTACGCACTCGATTTGCACGACGGAGCATGCAGCGTCTGCAAATGCGGCGTTTGAGAATTTCTCGAAAGATCCCGGCCCGGTTGTTGTTGGCGCAGCACAGGGCGCCTCATGTTTTGGGCCCGCTTATGAATTCGCTTTTATGTTAGATACTGAGCTTCGGCGACGAAAAATACGGGACAAGGTGCCGATGACTTATATCACGCCGGAACCTTATATCGGTCATTTGGGGCTGGACGGGGTCGGCGATACGAAAAGGCTGCTCGAGTCGGAACTTCGTGATCGCCACATCAAGTGGATCACCAATGCGAAGATCACTCGTATTGAAAAAAATACGATCAATATTGAGGAGGTGGATAGCGCCGGCGCCGTCGCAAACTCTCATATCATCGATCACAAATTTTCGATGATCCTACCCGCCTTTAGGGGCGTGAAAGCGGTGCGCGATATTGAAGGGCTGGTGAACCCTAAAGGCTTTATCCTGACCGATAAGCATCAGCAGAACGAAAAGTTTACGAATATTTTCGCAATCGGCGTGTGTATCGCCATCCCCCCTGTCGGTAAAACGCCACTGCCTGTGGGCGTGCCGAAGACAGGGTTCATGATTGAATCTATGGCAACCGCAACCGCGAAGAATATCGCTGACATCATTAATGGTATGGCGCCAAGCGCTGAAGCGACATGGAATGCTGTTTGTCTCGCGGACTTCGGGGATGGCGGCGTCGCTTTCGTTGCTATGCCGCAAATTCCACCGCGCAACGTCAATTGGGCAGCCGAAGGAAAATGGGTGCACTTAGCTAAAGTGGGATTTGAGAAATATTTTCTTGGCAAGGTTCGCAAAGGGCAAACGGAACCGTTCTATGAAAAAGTTGTTCTTGATTTGATGGGGATGAAGAAAATTAAATCCTAGCATTGCCGCACATAGTTTACTCATGGCGAAAAACCAAAGGAGACCGTATTATGTCTTACCATTTCTCAAAGACGGTAAAAATGACGTTTGGCGAGGCCATTGACCGCGTCACGGATGCATTGAGTCATGAAGGTTTTGGCGTGCTTTCCGATATTGATGTTCAGGCCACATTAAAGAAAAAACTCGATGTGGATTTTCGCCCCTACCGGATCCTTGGCGCCTGTAATCCAGGGTTTGCTCATAAGGCGCTTATGAGTGAAGACAAAATTGGTACGATGCTTCCCTGCAATGTCATTGTTCAGGAATTAGGCGATAAAGAAATTGAAGTTGCAGCGGTAGATCCGATTGCATCAATGTCCGCAGTCGGCAATCCTGCACTTGAAGACATTGCTTTGCAAGTTCAGGCTAAACTAAAATCCGTGATCGAAGGATTGTAGGCGCTGTTTCTATTTTGTGCGCTGAGAACGACCGGGTTCCGATCAGAATACAGGCCTGATGTAATTTTAATTCACTCATTCGGTCGTGTTGACACGAAGAGTATTGCGGAAGCGATCGCGCAAATGACACCAATCTGCACTAAGGTAGGCGCTGCCGATCGCATAATAACCAATACCGAAATTCCCATCATACTTATGGCTAAAATCTTCGACCGAAGAGAGATTGCGCCGCGTTCTCGCCACGCGACAATGCCGGGCCCAAAAGTCGGATGGCTAATGAGCCAATGTTCAAATTTCGGGGACGACCGCGCAAAACAGGCTGCAGCAAGGATAAGAACCGGTACGCCTGGTAGGATAGGCAAAATCACCCCAACGATTCCGATAGGAACGAGGGTCACGCCAAGGACGCGGTAGAACACGCGTAAATGAGCTGGCGCATGTGGCCGTTTACTCGATGAGGCGTCTTCATGTTTCATCTTAGCGACCGCAGATATGTCTAAAATTCAAAAACATATCACGTAAGGCGTTTTGGCCCGCTGGAACATCCATCATACGCTTTCAGCCCCCCCCTCTTGGCGCCTAGGCCTTGTCCGAACGTATATACAATTGACCGGCGTCAAGTCATCTCCTTCGTAACTATGCCAGAAACCTTGCGAGCTCCAACTTACCGAGGTTTGCATAATGGCGGGCGTAGTAGGCCTTTCTGAAAAATTGGGCGCCGTCATCGGTATTGAGGGGTCAGTCATTGATGTCCAATTTGCGGCGTCGAAGCCTAAAATAAACTCGATGCTCAAAATTGGCGTCGATGGGGATATTTTCGCCGAAATTGCGAGTTTGACGGGATCGCGGACGGCTCGGGCGCTCGTGTTGACGCCGTCGCCGAAACTAAAACTTGGCGCCGATGTCGTCGATACAGATCAGCCAATTACCGTGCCTGTCGGAAATGAGCTTCTGGGACGGGCGCTCAATGTCTTTGGTGATCCAATCGACGGCGGAGCGACGCTGGAGCATCTTGAGCGACGATCTATCCATGGCGATCCCGCGCCATTGTCGGCGCGGAATGTCGACAGCACGATGTTCGTCACCGGGATAAAAGCGATTGATCTCCTCTCGCCAATAGAGCGCGGTGGAAAGGCCGGTCTTTTCGGCGGCGCAGGAGTCGGCAAAACTGTGCTGATTACAGAAATGATCCATAATACTGTCAGCGAGTATGAGGGCGTCAGTTTATTTTGTGGAATTGGCGAACGATGCCGGGAGGCTGAAGAGCTTTATCGCACGATGCGCGAGACAGGCGTACTTGAGCGGGCAGTATTGATGTTTGGTCAGATGAACGAAGCGCCCGCCGTCAGGTTTCGCGTCGGGCATGCGGCATTGACTATCGCTGAATATTTCAGGGACGACCGCCATCTGGATGTCTTGTTGTTGATCGACAATATTTACCGATTTGTTCAAGCTGGCGGCGAAGTTTCTGGTTTGCTGGGCCGAACACCATCCCGCGTTGGGTACCAGCCTACGTTGGGCACCGAACTCGCCGAGCTTGAAGAAAGAATCAGCAGCACGGACAAAGGTGCGATCACATCGATACAGGCAGTCTATGTACCTGCGGATGATTTTACAGATCCAGCGGCGACACACACATTTAGCCATTTATCCGCATCAATCGTCTTGTCGCGCAAGCGTGCGAGTGAAGGATTTTATCCCGCTATCGATCCGTTGAAGTCGGCGTCGAAACTTCTCACACCGGGCGGGGTCAGCGACCGTCACTACAAGATTGCGCGCGATGTTCGCCAGACACTGGCTGAATATGATGAGCTCAGAGACATTATTGCAATGTTAGGAACTGAAGAACTCTCGGAGCAGGATCGCGCTACAGTCGCCAAGGCCCGCCGCCTCGAAAGGTTTCTGACCCAGCCATTCTTTTCAACCGAGAAATTCTCGGGACGCGCTGGCGCGTTCGTGCCCCTCAACGAAACACTCGATGGCTGCGCGAAAATCCTAAGCGGCGGCTTAAACGAAGCACCAGAAAGCAGCTTTTACATGATCGGTTCGCTTAGCGGTGCTGTAAACTTGGAGAAGACAAAGAGTGTCTGACTTTGCTGATATGCGGTTGCGTATTATAACGCCGACCACCTACGCCGT
>JAJFGC010000149.1 GCA_021776345.1 Hyphococcus sp.
TTGCGCCAAAACGACTTTGAGTTTTTCGGTCGTCGCCGACATGGCGTCCCCCTAAAAGCACTGATTACAATATATCGGCGTTATTCCACGAGGTCGCCCACCGGGCAACCTCGCCAAAACCATTAGATTCTGGGTCGTATAGCCTGTCCTGCGCTGCAGTGCAAAACGCGTCTGATCACGATTATTTATGGAAAATTGCCGCTACAACCGTTGGCGGCGCTTGGCCGCGCCTAAATGCTCGTGTTAGCCTCAGCGGCTGGGGTATAAGATCAGGGGTTAAGGGGTATTCATGTTCAAAAAGTTTTCTGGCGGCGGCGATGATGGGTCATGGCCGCTGGCAAAAATCGTCGCTGGGCTTAAGTCCAAATATGGCGATGTTGACCCATTAGGTGAAGATGGGCCGCTAAAGGTCTATGGAATACAGGATAATGGGGTCAATTTTGTTGTCGCGTTGATGCAGTCAGCGCCTAGCTCGGGAAAGGTCGTTGAGCTCGGGTTTTTAGCGCGGTTTGTCGGTTTCCCGGTGACGGCGCAAACCCTCGAGGGGCTCAACCGCAATTTGCATATCAGCGTTGCCGCGCTTGAAGGCGAGGATTTGTTTCTCATGGCCGGCATGGAAGTGACGGGCGGCTATGATGACGGTCAGTTTGCGTTGATGTTGGAAGCCTGGCGCAGGGATTTGATGGTGACGCTGCACGGGTTGAGCGGTGATCATGCGTCGATGGCGGATGCGTTTCCGGTCGCAAAAATGGCGGCGGCTCGGAAATTTGCGACTAATAACGCGCCGAACCAGGAAACCGAAAAGCCTTTTGATATGCTATCCGCCTTTCTTGGCTCCCATAGTTCAAAACAAGTCTGCGATGAATGCGGCGGTCGCGGCAAGCGCGGATTTATTGCACGTTCATGTATGGAATGTGATGGCACGGGATTTGTCGCGCCGTCACGCCGATAAAATTACGTGGGCTGGTGTTGAGCCTGCATAACGAGCGCGTTACCAAGCGCGCTCGTTTTAATTGAGGTATCGATGTCCAGTTTTGCCGAAACAATCAAAGGGACGGCGGCGCTTGTCGAAACGGCGCTGGATGATTTCTTGCCGACGCAGGATGGTCCGCTAGGGCGCGTCGTCGACGCGATGCGCTGGGGCGCGCTGGATGGCGGCAAAAGGCTCCGACCATTTCTGGCGATTGCGGCCGCGGATATGTTCGAATGTCCGCGAGTTCGATCCGTAAGGGTTGGCTGCGCAGTTGAAATGATCCACTGCTACAGCCTGATCCATGACGACCTGCCGGCAATGGACAATTCGGATATGAGGCGAGGTCGCGCGTCCGTCCACAAGAAATTCGATGACGCAACGGCGATTCTTGCTGGCGATGCGCTGCTCACTCAAGCGTTTGAAATTCTCGCGGAAGCAGAAACCCATGCCGACGGCGCCGTGCGTTGTGAACTGGCGCTCGAGCTTGCCCGCGCCAGCGGCAAGGCGGGGATGGTCGGCGGGCAGATGATTGATATTTATGCCGAACAGAAAGATTTCGACCTTGCCGGCGTCACTCAGTTGCAGCGCTTGAAGACAGGTGCGCTGATCCGTTTTGGCGCTGTAGGCGGCGGTATCGTTGGCTGCGGCTCATCTGATGAGGTGGCGGCGCTCTCAGCCTATGCGGAAGATCTTGGCCTCGCCTTCCAGATTGTGGATGACATTCTCGACGCAACAGCTGATGCGGAAACGCTGGGTAAGCCAGTAGGTCAGGATACGGAGATGGACAAGGCAACCTTCATCAAACTGTTTGGGATGGATGGCGCTAAATCAAAAGCCTCAGAATTAGTTGATCGCTGCAAATCTCATCTCGACAGATTTGGGGTTGTTGCCGCGCCGCTCAAGGGCGCGGCCGATTTTGTTCTTGATCGGAAGAGTTAGCGACCTTTAAACCGTTGCCTCATTCTCCAGCCTATCAAGCAATGCATCGACGTTGTTCGTCGCGATGAAGGACGAAAATTCTTCACGTTTTACGAGCATGATCGAGACGCCTGACACGATGATGTCAATGGCCTTTCGCTCGCCGGACCGTAACTCGCGCACACGCCAGTCAACCATGATCGGCGCATCATCCTTGCGGTCAAATTGCGTGCGGACGATGACATCGCGTTTGCCAATTTCTTTCGCATCAACGACTTCCAAAGGCTTGCCGACGATTTCGTCGAATTGTTCCGCGTAAAGCTTGGTGATGTATTGAGGGAAAATCGCATTGTAGCGAGCTGTCTGTTCGTCACTCATGGACTTGCGCGCTTCACCGAGCATAAATTTGCCGATGGTGTCCAGCGCAAGGCCTTCCGCCAGGACGACACGGAAATCTTCCAGTTGCGTGGCCTCGTCGGCCGTATCATTGGTGAGCGCTGCAGTGGCGTCTGCGGTGAGGGCTTTGGCAAAAGCGATGGCGCTGTCCAGGCGCGAGGTTTCCGCTTTCTCTGCGGGCGTCTCCTCCTGTGCGAGAACCGGCGCCGTTGCCGAGGCAGCTGCGACAAGGGCGGCAAATACGCGAACGCGGGACATGAACATCGATCTTATCCTTTTTATTAGGAGCGATGAGCCCCGCAGATCTTGGTTTGGACTATATGGATGGATTGCGGCGGGATTCCAGCATTCAGACGCCAAATAAATGGCAAGGCCTTGTGGCGTGCAAAACGTTGAGTGCTGACAAAGACTATCCAGAATCAATCATAAGATATTGTTATATTTATGAATTTAGTCGGTTTTTGCGCGCCTCGAGTTTTCGATCCAGCCGTTTTTCCGCATAGTTGAAGGCTGCCGGTAAAACCACAAGCGTACAAATTAACGTGAAGGCGAGGGCAATCGATAGAAGCTCTCCCATCGAAGCAGTCCCGCGATGCGGTGACAGCATTAGGCTGCCGAAGGACGCGACCGTGGTCAGTGCTGCGAACAGGACTGCGCGCGGGGTTGAGGTGCCATAGACCCCCTCGCCAGCAGTTACCTGATTGTGGCGCATGACAAGATGGATGCCACTGTCGACGCCGATGCCAATTAAAAGCGGCAAGACAATTACGTTAGCATAATTGAATGGCGCGTTGATCAAAACGCCGGTTGCAGCAGTGAGGATCGCAGCGAGTAGCAGCGGAAATAATACGAGGAGAACTGTTTGAACGCGGCGCAAAATTAGCCAAAGAAATATGGCGATGACAGCGAACGCTATTGCCGTTGCTTGTAGCATTGCGTTGGAAATGACTTCGCCGGCTTTTTTAGATTGATGGGCGCCGCCTGTCAGGTCCGGGAATTCTTGCTCCACCTCACGTACAAATATGTCGAGTTTGCGTTTTTCCCGAACATCCTCTTTCGGCAATATATCAACGCGCCAGTCGCCTTTGTCGGATAAATATCGTGATCGCAAAGATTCTGGCAGCGTCTCTATGTCGATGTAATCGGCATTCATCTGCGAGCGCAACCGATCAATAAGCTGCGGCCAGTAGCGAAAAATATTTTGCTGAAGGCGCTCGAGGGTGGCGGCATCATTTGTGGATTGCACTTGCATCAGCAACGCACCTAAGCGCGCAGCGGGCCCGTCTGTATAAGTCTCGACGAGCCGGACGTGTAATTTTTGAACGCCGTCCTGCACAGGCGCCCCCGCAACACTGCTTGGTTCTGCATCAAGGGCAAAAACGAGTGTCCCTGCAGCAAAGTCGATAAGTTCTAATTTTTCATCCTGATCTTCAGGCACAAAATCCGGCAGCGACCGGGTGCTTGCCACCGTTTCAAAGGTCATTGCTTTCATTGCGGTGTCTCGCACCGCTTCTTCGCTATCGACCAGTCGCGTCAGCCGATAAGGGACAGTGTCGTCATCTTCGAACAGGATGTTAAAGCCGATAACCGAGGGCGCATTTGGATTGCGCAACGCCATCTGATCAGCGTCAAACCGCACCTGCGGCATTAACAAGAGCGCAAAAATGCCTACTAAGATCGTGACGAAAGCGACAGGTCCAGCAATTTTTGAGAGCGACTTAAAAAAGCCTCGAATGCGCCCGCTGCGATTCTTCGCGTTAGTAACGGGTAACCGCGCAAGCGCCGCCGGAAGAAACGTCACCGATACAAAAAATGCGATGATCACGCCGGCGCCGGCGATCATGCCAAGCTGGGCGATGCCGTCGAATTTGGTTGGCACAAACGATAAAAAGGCGAGCGCGGTGGTTGGCGCCGCAATTGTCATTGCGGGCCCGACTTCATGGATGGCGCCTTTGAGCGCCGCTTCATTGCTTTGTCCATGGGTTCGTCGCTCCTGAACGTGCAACAACAGATGAATGGCAAAGTCGAGGCCAAGCCCGACAAGGAGGACCGTGAAAGCGACAGAAACTAGATTTAACTCGCCCATAAAGGCCGCTGCAAAGGCCGATGTTAGTACGAGAGTTATGATCAGACCGATCAAAGTGAGGGCGGCCATCGCCACGGAACGATAGCAAATCAACAAAAGGAAACTGACAAGAATTAGGGACAGCATCATTGAAAGGCCGATGCCCGTCGTTACTGCTTCCAGTTCCTCAACTCGCAAGGACGGGTCGCCAGTGACATAAACCTCAACACGCCCACTATATTTGTCGTTCAAACGCTCAGTTTCGGTGCGTAATATTTCAATGCCAGCTTTTGCGGGCTGTAGACGTGAAAAATCTAGAACCGGCGTCGTATAGAGAAGGCGGGTGTGGCTTTCGCTTGCGCTGGTCGCTTCGTCGAGCGCACCCATCCACGAAAAAGGCCTCTCATCGCCATTAATGCTTGCCTCCACAACGCGGGCGAGTTCTGCATAAAGCTGTTGCAGCGTTTCCTGACCAAGGTCCGAGCGTTCCGCGAGTTCGTCATTTTCAGCAAGCGTCGTAAAGAGAGTTCCAACGTTCGGGCTTTTGATCAGCGTCTCGATCAACCCTGACGCCTTTGATAGCTGAGTGAGGCGTGACTCAAGCTCCCCTTCACTCAGATACAAAAGCCCGTTTTCCTGAAAGAACGGTTCCTGGGCCGTTGCAAACACGCTGTCGAACGCTTGATCGTTTTTGATTAGCGCAAGGCGCAAATCCGCGATATAGGCGTCAGCTTCGTCAAGCGTTGGCGCTCGCGCAATAACGATGATGTCGGTCTTGATTTGTGGAAAGGCCTCGCGCAAGGCGGCGGCGCGTTGCTGGAATGGTAGCGACGGGTCGAGCATGGAGCTCGTATCGGTATTCACCTTCAGGTTCGTGGCGGCATAATAGCCCGCAAACCCTGTCACCACGAGAAACGCCAGTGACAAAATAATGCCGCCGCGACGGGCGGCGTCAGACCATGCGATCAGGGAGTTCTCAATAAACTGTAGCATCAGGCTGTGAGGTGTCCCCGGAGGCAGAATACATAAAAAAGAGCCGCTTCTCAGAACTATAAGAGGGTTTGCCCGCGAATGAAAAGCTCCCGGCTGGCTTGCGGGCCTCTGCCGCCTTCGCTAGTGCTTTTGTCCATGAGCAAACCCAACGACTTCGCCGGAGATGTCGGCTTTCTAGACGACAAGCGCGCCGAGATGAC
>JAJFGC010000150.1 GCA_021776345.1 Hyphococcus sp.
CAAACAATCATATTTTACTTTTTTTGCCATGTCGGCTCTCAAACAATCTAACTACCGCCGGTACTGAATGAAGTCGCTCAAGGTTGCAAGCTTATCATACAAAGCCCTTGCGGTTTTGTTACCGGTATTTGTATGCCAGTAAACCCTCATACATCCTCGCTTATCAGCCTCAGCATAGACTGCCTCGATAAGAGCACGGCCTGCTCCTGAGCCTCTCGCGTCCCTGCTCACAAATAAATCTTCAAGATAACAATAGCCGCCCTCAGACCATGTCGATGCGTGCGGCATTGCGTGGGCGAAACCCACGACTTCGCCGTCCCGGTCAACGACAAACGCAAAATGCGGGGCGCCGCTCACCAGTCGTTGAAACAGCGCGCTGGTATGATCAGCCGGCAGCTCGACTTGATAAAACTCAAGATAACCGGCCCAAAGCTTTCTCCAACTGGCTTCATCATGGTTTAATAGCAACCGAACGGTGAATGTCATGCGACGGCGCGCAGGGCTTCGGCGCTCGCAATCCAGCCGCCGCCAAGGACGCGGTTTTGAGCGTCGTCGGCAGTGTAAAAAACGCAAGCCTGTCCGGGGGCGACGCCCTCTTCCGGTTCGACGAGGTCAACTGCCCAGCCTTCCGGTCGCGCTGCATCCCACACAAGCCGCGCCGGCGCGGGCGGGCGTGTGGATCGAACTTTGACCGCAATCTCCATACCTTCGCGAGCGGCGATCTCGCCTTCGCCGTCCCCGAGCCAGGTCACTTCTTTCAGATTGATCCGACGCACAAGCAACGCCTCGCGCGGCCCGACAACAACCTGCCGGTTCGCCGCATCAACACGCACAACATAAAGCGGATCGCCGATGGCGACGCCGAGCCCGCGGCGTTGACCGACAGTATAATGAATAACACCCGGATGACGGCCCATCACCCGCCCGTCCACATGCAAAATTTCGCCGGGCTCCGACGCGCCGGGGCGCAATCTCTCGACAACGGATGCGTATTTCCCTTCGGGGACAAAACAGATGTCCTGGCTATCTGGTTTGTCCGCGACGCTAAGACCCAGTTGCCCGGCAATCCGGCGAACTTCTTCTTTCGGCATTTCGCCCAAAGGAAAGCGCAAATAGTCCAGCTGTTTTTTTGTTGTCGAGAACAGGAAGTAGCTTTGATCTTTTGATGCGTCGGCAGCGCGGCGTAGCTCCGGTCCGTTCGGGCCAACAACGCGGCGAATATAATGCCCCGTCGCCATCGCCGCCCCGCCGAGGTCGCGCGCTGTTTCCAGCAAGTCTTTGAATTTCACTTGCTCATTACACCGAACGCACGGGATCGGCGTCGCGCCCGCAAGATAGGTGTCAGCGAAATCGTTCATCACCGCATCGCTAAAGCGGCTTTCGTAATCAAGAACGTAATGGGGAAAATCCATCGCCTCGGCAACGCGCCGAGCGTCATGAATATCTTGCCCAGCACAACAAGCGCCTTTTTTCTGAATAGCAACGCCATGATCATAAAGTTGCAGCGTCACGCCGACGACATCATAGCCGGAGCGTTTCGCCAGCGCCGCCGTCACCGACGAGTCGACGCCGCCGGACATCGCCACGATCACGCGCGATCCTTCAGGCACGCCGAGGTCAATCCGCGGCGCGTCTATTGTGTCTATGTCGGCCAAACTGGTCATAGCGGCGCGAACATAGGGATTGGACCGCCCTGACGCCACCCCCGTTATAGGGACTGCAATCGGTTTTTTAGATGAAATTCAGCAAGGAAAGCTGCGTCGCCTGGGCCAGCGCCTGAGCCGAGGCCTGAACGGCGAGCTGATCCTGATTGAGACGGGCAACAACTTCCGCAATATCGGCGTCCTCGATCTCCGCAGCAACGATCTCGGCGAGATCGCGCCGCTGAACATTGCGTTGAACTGCGTCTGCCGCCTGCCCCTGGGCTGCGGCGCTCAATCCCAATTGCTGGTTGAGGTCAGCGCTGATCGCAGCAAGGCGCTCGGACTTCTCAAGCAGGAAAACCCGCTGTGCATCGGTGGGCGCACCTTGAAATGGCCCAAACGTCGCCTCCGCATTTGCCAGCTCCTGAAGCTCTGCAAACAGATCGCGCGCGAGATCGCTGGCGAGCGGCCCGCCATCAACGGTGACACCTTCCTCAACGCCCAGCCGAATGCGATCACCTTCAGTGAAGAGACCGTCAATCGATGCAGCAGCGCCAATGTCGCTCAAAGCCTGCGCCCCGACCGGCGGGACTGTGCCGTCGGCGCCGCCAAAGAGATAGGCGCCGCCAAATTGGATATTGAGTGCGGAAATAATCCGGCCAGCCGCCGTTTCAAGTTCCGGGATCAAGAGTTCGGAAGCGCCGGTCGCAAGCGTGCGAATAAACCCTGACCGCAAGCCGCCAACCGCTTCCTCGATTGTGGTGATGCTCGCCGACTGCATTTCAAGGCGCGTCAGCACGACCTTGCCGGCAGTCTCGAACGCGGTCGCCCGCGCAAAAACGCCTTCCGATGAAATCAGCCGCAATGCATCTGCGCCGTATTCGCCATAGGTCTGAAATTTGTTGCCGCTCGAAAGCTGGATCTGGCGTGTCTCACCGCCTTCTTGAGCGCGCTGAAACCCTTGAAGCAGAATTTGTTGAAGGCCGAGCTCGGAAATAGACATAAGACGTACTCTCTACAGGATATTCAGGAGCGACTGATAAAGCTCGTCGACCGCCGCAATGACCCGCGCATTGGCGTTATAGGCGCGTTGATATAGAATGAGATTGGACAGCTCTTGGTCGAGATTAACGCCGCCCTCGTTCAATAGACGTGTTTCAACGTCGCTTGAAAACGCTTGCGCCGTCGCCGCACGTTCAGAGGCGACGCCTGAAGCGGCGCCGATTTGCGTGACTGCAGTTACTACAGTTTGCGCTGCCGGATTGTTGGCGATGGCTGCAATCGCCGCTGCGCCGGAGCCATCATTGGCGCCGCCAGGGCCGCTCGATGGGCGAGCAATGGCAAGCTGATCTGGATCAGTGAGGATCGCAGCATTGACGGAAAAGACGCCGCCCGCCTCAACAATCAATGGCGTGGTTGTGGGCGATGTTGCGCCGACAGATGCATTAGCCGCATAGGCTGCGTTCAGGTCCGTCACGACACCGCGCGCGGCGCCGTCAACGATCTGGCGAAGCGCTGGTAACTCTGTGTTGCGCAAAGCGAGTAGCCCGCCGATTTCGCCGCCTGAAATAATCGTGTTGATGTTTGCAGAAATTTGCGTTTGGGCGCCGCTGTCCGGCGCGACAGAGGAAAGACTGAGCGTTGCACTGGCGCCGCCGGTAAAGCCGATCGCAGAATAGCCGCCGGCATTGGCAAGCAACTGTCCGTTCGACAAGGCGACAGTGACCCTGCCGTCGTCGCCGCGCGTTACATTGATATCGACCAGCGTCGCAAGCTCAGACAGGCGCGCATCGATCTCGTCGCCAGCGCCATTGCTGTCACTGACGATCTGATTAAGGTTGAAAATATCCTCGAGCAACGTATTCGCCCGCGCAATCTGCGTTTCCAGCCGCGTATCAGCGCCGATCGTTTCATTATCGATGGCCTCAAGCGTACGAGAGAAAGCGCCAAAGGCCGCATCGAGCGCGCCAATCGCCACAGATTTTGCCGCAATCGAGTTCGGCGTCGCGCTCAGCTGGGCAAAGGCAGCGAAAGCCTCATCGAGTTTATTGGCGAAAGAAAGATTGTCTCCCGGCGCGCCAAGCGACGCCTCAACGCGGCCAAGCGCCTCGGCAACAACAGAGGATGAGCCCGCATCGGCGGCGCTATTGTACCCAGCGCTTTGCAGGAAACGATTGACGCCTGCGCGCGCGATCTCGACGTTGACGCCTGCGAACTGACCCGGAATGGCGTCCGTGAAAAAATTCGCCTCACGCCGGGCAAAGTTTGGTGTGTTGACGTTGGCGATGTTTTCGGACGTTGCGGCAATCGCCTGCTGTTGCGCCAGTAGACCGGAAACGGCTGTCGATAAAGCTGAGTTAATCCCGCCCATTAGAGCTGCTCCCTGCTCGGCAGGAATTGCCCAGCCGGTAAAAACATCCGGTCAAATTTTACCGGGTTGGCGGTCTCTTCTCGCCAATGGCCCAGCAATTGTGCGGGGTTCATCATTACACGCATCGATCCTGTAATCATCATGGGTCAAGAAACTGCAATGGCGGGGCCAGTTTTTTCATCGCCGTTGGCGCCCGGCAGGAACCGCCCTTCCCGGCAAATTCTGCAGGCGGATTTTTCCGCTGCCGGGCGTATTTATTTTTTGTTATCCATCAGATCCCGCATAATTATTGATGCGGCGCAGTGGCCCAGTGCTTGCGATTATCCGCGCACGTAGATGTGTGTGCATGAATGATCGACGCGACAAACATTTTGGGACCGCAATCAGGCGCTGGGCAAGCTAAACAGCCGACGCGCGAAGATATTGCCGGCGGATTTTCTTTCGTTGCGGCGATGAGTGCGCTGGAGGGGCGGGCCGCGCAGTCCCTGGAGACTTTCGGCGCGGCGCCGCAGGGCGCCAATCCGGGCGCCGCTTCTGCTACTTCCACACCGCGCCAAGAAACCACCTCTCAGGCTTCAAAGGGTGCACCGCCCTCACCTGCAAATGAGGCAAGCACATCGACGCAAACTGCTGAAAAATCCACCATAACGACGGATAATGGTTCAAAAACCCCGACGCCCGCGCAATTGGCGTCATCGTCGCCCCCGGTTGTGGTACAGGCTGCGCCCGTCGCGCAGGCTGCGATCGCGCCGACCGCACTACAAACCCAACTCACAACCCAAATCCGCACCGCCGATATAACTATCGCTAAACTCGCGGATCCAGCCAAAACCAACGCGCCGAAAGCGCCTCAAGCAGCAACACAACCACCAGCGCCAACGCAGGATTTTGCCAGGCTCGTGGCGCAACGACTGAGCTCGGGCGCAACGTCTTTCGATTTACGCCTCGACCCACCAGAGTTGGGCCGCGTCGAAGCAAGTCTCCAGGTGGCCGATGACGGCGACGCCGTGCTCGCGCTCAAATTTGAAAGCCAATCAACGCTCGATCTCTTCGCTCGCGATGAAGCCGCCTTGCGTAATGCGCTTTTATCATCCGGTTTCAATCTTGGCGGCGAGCGTCTTGCGTTTTCACTGAGTGATGATCCGCACGCTGCGGGCACGGCCACCAGCGATGTCCTTGCCGCGAGCGACCCTTACGAACCCGTTTTTCATGCGCCCTATTCCAACGGCGCCGTCGATATCCGTATTTAAGGAACCTTTGTCATGGATCTTGCCGCCCTTACCTCCACAACAGCCCAAAGCGCCAGTGCGAACGCGTCATCGCAGTTGACGCAGAATTTCGATACGTTCCTGACGCTTCTGACAACACAATTGCGCAATCAAGACCCTCTGGCGCCGCTCGACACCGAAAAATTCACCGAACAATTGGTGCAATTCGCGTCTGTTGAGCAATCAATCCAGACGAACCAGCACCTTGAAGCCCTGATTGCCTTACAAACCTCGTCGGATAATGAAACCGCCCTGGCCATGGCGGGGCGGATTGCGACGGTCCAAAGCGATATTGCAACGCTAACAAACGACCCTGCTCGCTGGAAATATGAGCTTCCGGTAGATGCCGAGACAGTTTCCATTCAGGTTCTTGACGCCAGCGGCGCCGTTGTCGCCCAACTAAACGGCGACAATAGCGCTGGCCTCCACGAAATAGAGTGGGCGGGCGACACCAATAATGGCGCTGGAGCGCCGCAGGGCGCTTACCGCCTCAACATTGCGGCGATAGATGCCGACGGCAATTCAATCGACGCCAACATATCAACACGCGGACGCGTCGACGCCGTTGCGTTTGAGAACGGTGCGACCGAGATCGAAATCGCCGGCCAACGATTTGCCCTTGATCTTGTTTCTCGCGTCGACCTCAATTTTTAATCCTGTTGCGGAGTAAATAGAATGAGTTTTCCAGGTTTATTCGCTATCGGCCTTTCGGGCGTGAATGCTTATTCGGCCAGCCTTGAAGCGGTCTCCAACAATATCGCTAATACGCAAACGACAGGATACAAACGCCTGCAAACGGATTTCTCGACGCTGATCCAGGGCGAAGCGCCGGAAGGCGGCCTTAATGGCGGCGGCGTTCAGGGTGTCAATCGCCAGCTCGTTACCGAACAAGGCGCCATCACGCGTACCAATTCAGCAACCGACCTCGCCGTCTCCGGCGATGGTTTTTTTATCGTATCGGAAACGGCCGACGGCAATGCCGCGACATCGCCATTCCACTTCACGCGATCAGGCGGCTTTAACGCGCAGGCCGACGGCGCGCTAATGAATGAGGCGGGTTATTTTTTACGGGCAGCGCAAGTCGGTGATGATGGAAATGCGGCCGTCGGCGGGCTTTTCAACCTCGAAACTGTCAACATCAACCGCATCACATCGCTCGCTGAAGCCACATCTGAGATTAGCCTTACCGGAAACCTTGACGCGAATGCGGCGCCGGGCGCCTCACTCACCCAGAACTTTCAGATCTTCGATGCTGACGGCGCCGCACGCAATATTGCGGTCAATTTTATCAATTCCGCCCCTAACCAATGGGCCGCAAGCGCCGCCTTTACTGACGGCGCTGAGGAAACTATTGGCGCAGGGACGGTTGTCTTCGGCGCGAACGGGTTGATCAACCAAGATGTTTCAAGCTTTCCTCAGACGCTCGCAATTTCTGCAAATGCGGGACAATCCATTGACCTTAACTTTGGCAGTCTCACCAGCGTCGCGCGCGACAGTCAATTTACCGCTGCATCAGCAAACGGCGCGCCGATCGGCGCCCTCACCGGCGTCGATATTACGCCTGACGGGCGTGTGACAGCACTTTTCTCTAACGGGCTTCGCCGCGACATCTATCAGATCGCGCTTGCAAACTTTATCAACGCCGAAGGCCTTGAAGATGGAGAAGGGTCAACTTTTTTAACGAATTCAGCTGCGGGCGACATTAGCCTCGACATTCCCCAATCGGGACGCGCCGGCGCGATTGAATCGCGCGCACTCGAAGCCTCCACAGTCGATATAGGGCAGGAGTTCTCTACGCTTATCGAAACGCAGCGCGCTTATGCCGCGAATACGCGCGTGATCTCGATTGCCGATGAACTCTGGCAAACACTCACTCAAACTGCCCGATAAACGATTTATTGTTCTATCTTGATACACCTTTAGCGTCCCAAATTTTCACGAACAATCAACCACTTATAGAAGCTTTTACCATGACGCTTAGCCGTTTTTTAAAAGCAAGCGGTCTAAGGTTGGTGGCATCACCGTTGCGTATCAAGGGGATTGAAAGCGCTCATGACTGTCGTAGCAAACACCGCCGCGGCGCCGACCGAAAAAGACCCATATGTTATTGGGCCGGACGGAACGCCGCTAACATTAAAAGATTTACCGCCGCCAAGCACGAAGCGCTGGGTCATTCGCCGTAAGGCGGAAGTTGTTGTCGCTGTTCGCGGCGGCCTTCTAACCCTTGAAGAAGCCTGTGAGCGTTACACGCTGACGGTTGAAGAGTTTCTTTCCTGGCAAAAAGCGATTGATCAGTTCGGATTGCCGGGTTTGCGCGCAACGCGCGTTCAGCAATACCGCTAATCTCTCCTTAACTTTTCGGATTTTCGAATAACCCGCGCGAGCCTCGCGCGGGTTTTTTTGCCCACTCAGCCAAAACCGAAACGCTTTCTTTACGACAAGGGGGGCAAAATTTGCCCAGTGAGGCGGCTGCCTGTTGTCGTGGCCGGGGAAAGTTTGGCGGTATTGCAGTGAACGAATTTTTACAACTTGTCCGATCCTTCGGCATGGCAAGGCTCGCGGCGATAATCGGCGTTAGTCTTGGGGTCGCTGCAGCCATGGCGCTGATTATGGCGCGCATTGGCGCGCCCTCTATGAGCGTTCTTTACGCCGATATCAGCTATGCAGAGGCTCAGCCGATCATCAACATGCTCGATCAGGGCGGCGTAGAACACAAGCTTCGCGACAGCGGCGGCGGCGGCGTAACGATCCTTGCGCCGCGCGACCGGATCAGCGACTTACGGCTCGATCTTGCCGCCGATGGCATCACCGCTGGAAAAGGCGTCGGTTACGAAATTTTTGATAACAACCAAACACTCGGCGCCACCTCTTTTCAACAAAATATCAACCGCTTGCGAGCGCTCGAAGGCGAACTTGCCCGTACACTCTCAACAATTAATGGCGTCAGAACAGCTCGCGTGCACCTTGTATTGCCAGAACGCGAGCTATTTGCGCGCGATAAGCAAACGGCTTCCGCTTCTATCGTTGTCGATGCGCCCGCAGGTCTCGACAATCGTACGGTTCGTGCGATCGTAAACCTTGCCGCCTCTGCGGTGCCATCGCTTGATCCTTCCAGAGTCACCGTTCTCGACGCAAAAGGGCAGCTCCTCGCTGCCGGCGCTGACGGGACCAACGAAGATGCGATGGCCGCTTCTATTGAAGAGAAGAAAATTGCTGCCACGGCGCGCATTCGGCGCGAGGTAGAAGACATGGTCGCGCGCATTGTCGGCGCGGATAATGTCCGCGTGGAAGTGACCGCAGATATGGATTTCAGCCGCGTTACCGAAAGCGCCGAGATTGTCGATCCGGACAGTCAGACAGTGTTGTCATCAACCATCGTCGAAGAAACATCGAACAATGTCGATCCAAACATTACGCAAGGTGTGAGCGTTGCAAACGCCCTGCCCGGCGCGCAACCGTTTGATCAAAATGGGCAAGCCGCGACTTCTTCCTCTCTGCGCACGGAAGAAACAACAAATTACGAAATCACCAAGACTATGCGTAACGCCGTCCATGAAGAGGGCCTCGTGGTGAAGCGCCTGTCGGTCGCGGTTGCGCTTAACGGCCTCTCCCAGACCGCGCCGGATGGCAGCCTCGCTTATGCGTCGCGCAGCGACGAGGAACTCGCCCGTATCGATACATTGGTGAAATCCGCCATCGGTTATAGTGAAGCTCGGGGAGACCAGGTCAGCGTCGTTGACATCCAGTTCAGCCCCGAAGCGGTCTCACAGATTGCGGCGCTCCCTGCAACGAGCGCACCCTTGCTATCTGGCGACGACATTATGCGTCTTGCCGAAATTGGCGCATTAGGCCTCATCGTTTTTGGCCTTGGTTTTTTCGTGCTTCGCCCGATGTTGACGGCGCCGAATGAAAACCCATTGCTTGTCGCGGCCGCCGGTGGAGCGCCGCGACAACCAGCACCGGCGCCAGCCGCAGCTATTGCACACCAGCCAGATAATGCTTTTGAGCAACGTATCGATCTTGCTCAAGTCGAAGGACAGGTCAAAGCCTCTTCGATCAATAAGGTATCGGAAATCGTCAAAGCCCATACCGATGAGTCCGCGAATATCCTTCGCGGCTGGATGCGAGAAGCATCATGAGCGCACACACAATCACCAATCCTGATGATTTGACGGGGGCCGAACGCGCCGCCGTTGTTATGCTCGCACTCGGGGAAGAGAACGGAAAACTGCTATGGGAGTCCTTCGAAGAGGATGAATTGCGGGAGATTACTCTAGCGATCACCAAGCTTGGATCGGTCACATCGGATGTCGTTGAAAATCTTCTCTACGATTTTGTGAAGAACCTTTCCTCAACCGGTTCCATCGTCGGTTCTGTTGAGTCCGCGCGCCGGTTTCTGAAAAACATTCTCCCGGAAGACAAAGTCGCTAACATCCTTGAAGACATTAAAGGCCCTGCTGGCAAAACCATGTGGGATAAACTTGCAAACGTAAATGAACGGACGCTTGCGGGATATCTGCGCAACGAACACCCGCAAACGGTTGCGGTTATTCTTTCTCGAATCAAGGCCGATCACGCGGCGAAAGTCATCGCCGCCTTTCCGGATATTATGGCCGAAGAGGTCATGAACCGCATGCTGGCCCTTGGTCCGGTTCAAAAAGAAGTGCTCGATCAAATCGAAAAAACTTTACGCACCGAATTTATGGCATCGCTTTCGCGCGGCTCCGAAAAAGATACATTTGAAGCGATGGCCGAGATTTTCAACAATTTCGACCGCCAGACCGAACGCCGCTTCATGGAAACGCTTGAGACGAAGAATCCATCCGCCGCTGAAAAAATCAAAGCGTTGATGTTTGTCTTTGAAGACCTCATGCGTCTCGACAATACCGATATTCAGGTTCTGCTTCGTCATCTTGATAAGTCAGTCCTCGCAACCGCCCTCAAAGGCGCAGATGATAAGATGAAAGGTCTTTTCTTTTCCAACATGTCCGAGCGGGCGTCCATGATCATGCGCGATGATATTGACATTATGGGGCCGGTGCGCCTTCGCGAGGTTGACGCCGCGCAACAGAAAATTGTTGAGACTGCCAAACGCATCGCTGAAGAAGGTGAGATATACCTCTCCAAACCAAATGATGACGAGGTGATCTACTAAGATGACCGCCGCATCCCAGCCATATGATTTTGACGAATTTGCCGACACTACGCCGGCGCAAGCGGCGCCGATTTATTCGGCTGCCGAACTTGAAGCCGCGCGCAACGATGCCCGCACAGAAGCGCTGGCCTGCGCGCTGGCGTCAGAGGCGGCAAAGCAAACTGAATTGTTCGCCACCATTGCTGATCGCCTGGACGAGACCGCCAGAGAGATCGACAATATTGTAGCTGATCATATCGCAACACTGACCGATGCCGCGCGTGATATCACCCAACAAATCTGCACAAGCGCATTGCAAACGACACAAACGGAACAAGCGCTCTCCCTTATCGATCACTACCTCGCCCATGAGCGTGAAAAAACGATCGCGACGATCTTTATTTCCAACGAAGCGCCGGAAGAAACACGAAACATTATCCAGAATACTATTGCTGGCCGAGGAAAATCCGGTGTTTTTACTGTTGAACGTCGCCCGGATCTTGTCGCGAACGACATTCGTATTGAATGGCGAGGCGGCGCTTTAAGCCATTCACCAGACGATATTTCAAAACAGATTGTCGCAATCTTTAACGGCGTCAAAACCGCTGCGACACGACACAGCCCAGACAAAAAAGGGGCAACACCATGAGTACGCTACCCGAAAAGATTGATACTGACGAGGCGCCCGATTTACCGGATCTTTCTGGTGAAACACAAAACACGCAATCGTCGTCCTTGGCAAAAAATACGATTGAGAATGTGCCGGTCAAAATTTCCGCCGTTCTCGGCAAAACCAAAATTGACGTCGCGCAATTACGCAACCTTGGCGATGGCGCCGTCATCGAACTTGACCGTAAAGTTGGCGAACCCATCGATCTTTACGTCAATGACAGGCTGATTGCGCGCGGCGAACTGGTCATGGTGGACGGCGCCCTCGGCGTGACGATGACCGAAATCGTGCGCGAAGACGACCTTTAATCGAATAAACGAAAGACAGCACCATGCGGCTTCTTATTATCGGCGAACATTCCAGCGAACTCTCCACCGCCGCCAAAATGGCGATGGACCGCGGTGCGCGGGTTTCATTCGCACCAACAATTGACGCCGCATTAGCGACATTGCGTAAAGGCCATGGCGCTGACCTCATTATGATCGACGTCCGCTTTGACGTCGCGGCAATGATTATCGCGCTGGATGCAGAACGCATGGCAACACCAGTTGTCGCGTGCGGTGTAAAAGCGGATGCGGATGCGGCGGTTGAAGCCATCCGCGCGGGCGCAAAAGAATATGTGCCCCTGCCGCCGGACGCTGATTTGATCGCCGCCATTCTCGAAG
>JAJFGC010000016.1 GCA_021776345.1 Hyphococcus sp.
TTTCTGGGTTGGCTCTTCAGAAAATGCCGCCGCTTTTGGCGCCGCGTGGGATGCCTGGCGTGACGCACAAAGCGACAACAAGTCAACACCGGCAAAACTCCAAGCACGCTTTGACGAGTGCTCAAAAAATATGCAACGAAATAGTTACGACGTATACTAATGGTTGCAACATGACGAGTTTTTGCGACAAGCTCAACGCCGCCGATCGCACCCTCCTCGATCAGATACGGCAAGTGATAAAAAGCGCCGACAAGGCAGTGAGCGAACGCGAAGCCCCTATCATGAGTGCAAAAGACGCCCTTCTCTATGAAGAGGAGGGCGTCATGAAATACGGTCTGGCGAAAACCAAGAACGGTTTCACGTTTCACACGATGGTCATGTATGTGCACCAGGATATCGCTGCCTACGCCAAAACGCTTGCCGGCACGAAGCAGCAAAAAGGGTGCCTCAATATTGGCGATCTTCAAAAACTGGATATTGGCGCCTTCGCGGAATTGATGCGCCTGAGCGCGGCCAAAGATTTCTCCCCTGTCGTCGCCCACTATAAAAATAAGCGCCGATCAACACCGCGTTGAGGCCTTGAAACGCCTTTGCCGAATCGGGTTTAGACGTCGCGCGCTGAATAAGGTTGGCGCGGGCGCCATTTTTTATGATAGCCTCCCCATGGGGCATTAAAGGGGTGTAAAATGGGCATGATACTCAGACTGTTGGGCTCGCTGCCGAAGACCGCATTGGCGCCGGCGATTTTTCTTCTCGCAGGGTGGTATGGCGGCGCGAAATATGGCGCGCCGGAAATGGCGATGAACGCCATTGACGGCGTCGTTGATCAGGCAAGCGGTCTTGTCGGCGGGTTTGTTGGCGGCAACGAAAACGCTGATGACGGCGTTGATAGCAGCGGCGGCGGCTAAACCCCAACAGGTTTCTGATTTGTTGCGTATGCAAACAATAATGGAGGAAACCATGAACTCAATTCAAACGATGTTGCTCGCATTGATTGCGTGTGTCGCCATGACAGCAACGGCGCACGCTGGCGGTTATATCAAAATTCCCGACATTGACGGTGAGTCCACTTCCGCGACAGATCACAAAAATTCATTTGACCTTATTTCTTTCGAAATGGGAGCGGAAAACTCCGCGTTGCCATCCAAAGGTATTATCAAAGTAACATTTGATCGCGCCTTCGCCGGCCGGGCTCGGCTGCAAAGACTATACCGCAACAAAACGGAAATTCCTTCGATGTCATTGGCGTCGGGCAGCGGGCGAAATGCCGTAGCGTATGAACTGCAGCGTGTTTTCATAAAAAGCTGGTCCACCAGCGGCGACGCTGATGATCGGCCTACGGAAGAAGTTGCGTTCTACTATAATAAAATCGCTCTTGCCGGCAATTCCGCCTCGACCGCCGAGATTGATTTCGTCGAAGTTGGCGGCGGCGGCGAAGCTGAAAAGAAACCCGCCCGTAAAAAACGCGATTAGAAACACCTGTTAATCGGCGCTCTTTTCCAGCGCAGCGAGGCGCGCTTTCAGCGCCTCGTTTTCTTCCCTTAGCGCGTCGAATTGTGGTGCGATGATCGTGCGCACTTCATCCTCTGAAAACCGCGGCGTGATGAATTGCGGACAGTTCCAGTCAAACGCCTCGACCTCGAGTGTAAAGACACGCTCAACCCTGCCCTCGCCGTCTATATGCACCTTCGCGGCAAGGTCCGGCGCGTCCGTGGCCATCACAACATGCGCCCGCGTCAGAATTTTCAACCGCGCCTTATGCGGATAATCCATCAAAAAGAGCGCCGCGCGGTCGTCACTTTTGAAGTTGCCGGTCGAGACATATTGCTTGTTGCCGCGATAATCCGCAAAGCCAAGCGTCGTCGGACCGATAACGCGCAAAAAACCTCGCGGGCCGCCGCGATGCTGCACATAGGGCCAGCCGGTTTCCGTGACGCTCGCGAGATAGAAGCTGTCGCGCGCGGCGATAAACTCCGCTTCGCGCTTACTCAACGCCTCCGGCGCCGGCCGTGCCGTCATCTTCGCATAGCCCTCGCGCGAGCCCATGCGGAGCTGCTCCGCCTTCACCGTCTCGGTGAACATGATATCGCCGAAATGCTGCATTGCGGTAACCTCTTTTTTCCGTTAACGCCATATGGCGCGGCAACAATAATACGACAATTCACGAGCCCGTGCGCGAAGGCGCACAAACCAATAAAAAACCGCATTCGCGGTCGGGGCGCAAAGGCGCATAAGCCATAAGCGACCGCGGTCGGGGCGCTTGTCGGCTAATGCTTACCTGTTTAAGGTTTACCGCTCGAACATCGGGCAATAAAGGGGACCTTTCATGACACCCAAATTCATTCTATCGGCCGCCGCGGCGATGACAGCCTTTGCCGGCGTTGCTATCGCCAACCCTGCCGACCTCAAGGCCGAAGAGATGTGCACCGGCGCCGCGACATCCGATGACTATCCGCGCTGGAGCCTCATCACCGATACATGCGCCGAAGGCGAAAGCATCTGCACCATTGAACGGCGCGACGGCGAAACGGCGAGCTATTCCTGCCCGGTCGCCATCACCGATGATGATGACGATGGCACAGGCGGAAACGCCCGCACGCCACGGTCAACGCACCAGCAATAATCACCCGCGCCGATTGATCGATCGAGAGGCGGGCGGTGTTTCACGTGAAACGCGCCCGCATGTCTCGGCGCGCTCCTCCGCCCAATTGTGGCGGAACCTGGGCGCATCGTGTCCATCGTCACAATTCACCCCAAAATGAGCCGACCCTTGCCGGGTTTTAACCAAACTCCGCCGCCATACTGGCCCCTGTTGCGTTGACCGAAGAAACCAGAGCGAAGGGGTCGATCAATGGCAATGGGCATAGCGGGCGCGTTTTTCATGTTGGCGAGCGCATCAACGGACGCCGCGGTACATGACGCGGATTATAACGACCACGAAAAATATCAGGCCGAAAGCGCGGCGTCAGGCATCGCCGACACGGTGTTCAGCGCGCTGGCCGGCGTCGCGACCGCCGCCGCCGTCTACCGCTTGTCCGACTCTGACAATGTCTTCGAATATTATCCACTCTCCACAAATATCAGCGGCGCCGGACTGACCTTCAGCGATCGCCTGTCGATGCAGCGCGGCGGCTTCCGGTTTCAGCTATCGGCGATTAGCCGCAGCAAAACCGCCGCCTTTGGTCCCGCCGCCGACTTCCGCAAGGACGCCCGCAAAATGGCGAACGTCGTCCCCGGCTATCCGCAGCCGGCCCGCATCGTGATCGGCGTCAAGATCAACTATTGAGCCCATGACTATAAGGCGCCCGGCCG
>JAJFGC010000151.1 GCA_021776345.1 Hyphococcus sp.
AGGTCGCGGGTTCGAGTCCCGTCACTCGCGCCATTTTTCTCAAGAAAATGAACAATTTCCGCTCACAGTGATTTGTCTTGGTTTGTTCCAAAACTAGCTGGGGTACTATGAGGATACTATAGAGGACCCAATTACGTCCAACTTGTTCGGGTGGTGTTCTCCTACCGCCCAGGCTTATTTTTGATCTGACAAGCGCAGTCGCTCGGCGGCCAGCGGTGCGAGCTGAAAGCTTAATAGGTGGCAATAATCCAAGACGACGGTTCTCTTCAAATTGACATGGCGCAATGATTATCAGGTGCTGGTCGAATATTCTTCTTTGGCGTCCTTAATTCATGCGTCAAATAGGAGATGGCTATGCGCCGTGCATCCGATGCCTACCTGAGTCGTTTGGTCCTATCGGTCACCGTGTTATTGTTTAGCGCAGCTTGTGACGTAAGCCCAAATTCCGGCTATGGCTTCACGCTTCCTGAAGGAAATGAATCAGCCGGAGAAATCGCATTCAGGAGCTTTCACTCCACTGACTGCCATGCGATGCACAACCGTGATGATTTACGCGAGGGCGTTGAGCCAATCATGACTGTTGCTATTGGTGGAAAGACGACGAGGATTTCCACTTATGGCGAACTTGTTACGTCAGTTATCAATCCGTCACATAAAAATTTCCAAAAAACATTCTGACGGCCCAGTTGAAGTCGAGGGGCAATCATTAATGCGCAATTATAATGATGTGATGACTGTAGCTGGACTAACCGACATCGTTGTATTTTTATAGGCCCAGTATGAGTTGGAGGCCGTGAAACCGACGACTTATCAAGGTTATTCAATACCATAGACATCAAAAAAGTCTGGCCGGAGAAAATATGAGAATTGTTGCCCTGGTTTTGGCGGCGCTTGTCGTTGCATTGGCTGGATTGCGTGCTTGGCGAATTGCTGAGTTGCATGATGCAGACGAAGTATGGCGGGGGCTGGCTAGCAAAGCCGTTGCCAACCCATCGAATTTTGATGAATCACTGGTTGAGGGTTTGCCTGAGCCGGCGAGGCGATATTTTTTATCGACGATCGAAATCGGTGCTCCTTTGTATACAGTGGCAGAGATTCAGATGACCGGCGAAATTGGGTTGGGCGATAAAAACGCTCCGGAATATGGGGCGATGGGGGCACATCAGATATTGGCGCCGCCTTATGGTCTAGTCTGGAAGGTGGAAACTAACAAAGGCTTCCTTCGTATCAGTGGATCAGATGGCTTTCATGGCGACAAATCATGGACTCGGTTTTGGATTTTTGATGTTGTTCCCATCGTTCATATTAGCGATGACGACGATCATGCGCGATCTGCGTTCGGGCGCGTGATAGCAGAGGCTGTATTCTGGACCCTGCTGCGCTCCTTCCACAAACTGGAACGCGCTGGGAATTTGTTGATAACAACACCACTCGCGCGACTTTAATCCATAACGGTTTTTCACAGTCTGTTGATGTGACCGTCACCGAAGAGGGGCTTCCTGAAAAGGTCGTGATCCAGCGATGGAGCAACGCTAATCCGGAAAGTGTTTACAAGTTGCAGCCTTTTGGCGGGTATCTCTCAGAATTCAAAAAATTCGATGGCTACACGTTGCCGACGCGTGTGGAGGGGGGAAATTTTGTCGATACAGACGAATATTTCCCGTTTTACAAAGCTAACGTAGAAGAAATTAGATTTCTCGCATCCACCACTATGTAGAAATCTCGACGGCTACAGTCTGGCCTTGCGATACAATTCGTCTGCAGTCCGAAACACATCGCCAGCGGTATTATGGGAGTAGGAATCGGCGTTTTGGTAGAGCGGGAATTCCACTTCAACTTCTGCGCCCTCTATATGGTGTCGATGCGCATCAAGTCCTTTCAACAAGTTGAACATCGGTTGATTTTCGGCGAGTTCGACGGATCGAAATTTCTCGATTCCATGATCGCTAGCCCGGGCGGCAATGATGCCGAGAAGCAGGGAACCAAGCCCACGGCCATGGTGAGAGTCGATTACAGTTATGGCAAATTCAGCGATTTTTTCGTCATCGGGCTTGCGGATATACCGAGCGATGCCGATTGGAATAGGACCGTCTTTCGAGACATCGAATGCGCCCCAGGCGTCGTGTGTATGATGATCGATTTCTGTAAAGGCTTCGAGTTCCTTTTCTGACAGCGTTCTTTTGGCGTTGAAAAATCGAAAATGCCGAGACTCCAGTGAAAGGTGTTCCATGCCAAACTCAAGATATTTTTTGTCTTCTGGCCTGACCTGCCTAATCATGACGGGCGTGCCGTCGCGAAGTTTTGTATAAATCTCTCGTTCGTAATCGCGCATGTGCTGCTCCTTTTTCGAGATGACGCCGACCCCCAAAGGCTAGCTAATCAATTGCGTTAAAGGATCAAATCAGAAAAATGGCGGCGCCACATTGATGCGGATCAAATTCTATCAAAGTACAATTTAACAGGTAGCTGATTGAATATGTTTCGACCGGAGCGTTTTTTACATGTCTTCCTCGAGCGGTATGCGATCACCGCGCTCAAGATATTCCTCCCAGTCTTCAGTTCCCCAAAAAGGCGTGTTTAAAAACCAGTCTTGCATTTCTGCCGGCGTCGAACTGAGAGTGAACAGTTTGCGTTCATCCTCACTAGCAACAAACGCCGCGAGGTCGGCGATATCTTGTCCTTCAAGGTCAATAATATATCCGAGTTCGATTGACTGCAATTCGGTCGTGGCGCGCGCCGCGCCACATTCGTGCAGAAAAGTCCAGTGGGTTAATTATTGGAGAATGATCAGTTCCGTTGAGAGCCGGCGCTGCTGATCCGCCAACGCCGTTTATTTGGTGACAGACGACACAGCCATTTGTTGTGAATAAAATCCGCCCGCGCCGAGCGTTGACTTCTGGGATGATTACGTCAATCGGAGTAGGCGGCCGCGCTAAGGCTTCTCGAATTTCCGTTTCAGGTTCAACTAGGGCTGACGCGTTCTCATTCTCTTCGTGATTTGATGCCGTGGACCCATTGCTCCCATCACAGGCGTCCAGGAAGAAAAATGCGGAAAGTAAAAACAATCCGTAACGCGCCATTAGCCGGTTGTTTCTTTGAGTTCTGAATTCGACATTTGGTCCACGTGAGCGGATATCAGTCTTTGATCTATGTCAATCCGACCGCGATAATACCAACTAGAATCGTTGTACTCAGCGCCATAAAAACGGTTCGGAACATTTTTCGACCACCGGCGATCATGACGAGCGCCAGTTTAACAACCGTATTGGTGATTGTCGCTAGTAATATAGCGCTTGCCGCAATGTCGATGGCTAGCCCGTCTTTGGCAAAACGACTGAGCGACAGCGTAATAGCATCGACATCTGCAAGGCCCGACGCAAAGGCGACCACGAAAACACCTTCTGCGCCATAGGAAGCTTCGACCCAGCGCGACGCGAACATGATAGTGGCCAATAAACCCGCAAAAAACAACGCTGGAAGAAGTTCCAGAGGGTTAGAAACAGGTGGCTCATCCAACATCGTCTGCGATTGGCGTCTCAACATAAAGACGCTGAGCATGATGGATGTAGCGATCATTGCGCCGAGCGGCGCGACAAGTTGTTTTAAGAGTGGCGACCAAACTAACCCGCACAATAATAGCACGCGTGTGAACATAATGGATGATGCGAGCACAATACCGGCCGAAAGCGTCCGCTGAAGGTTTAGTTCGTGTTTTCCAACTCGCGCAAAGGCCAATGTAATGGCGGTTGAAGAGACAAATCCGCCCAGCAACGCTGTGCCGATGATTCCACGTTTTGGACTGAGCAGGCGTGCGCTGATATATCCCAAAAATGAAAGGCCGCTGATAAGAACGACGATCAACCAAATCTCAAATGGGTTGATCGCATCAAATGGGCCGAAGCTTTTATTGGGCGCTAAGGGTAAAATCACACCAGCAATCAACAAAAACTGTAATGCTGCGAAGATCTCCTTCTGATCAAGTTTGGCGATAAAGCCGTGAAGCCGCTCCTTCGCGCCTAAAATAAATGCGGTTACGATTGCTGCTGCGGTGGCTGGGATAGTGTGCTCCATTGACGTCAGGACGCCGCAAGTGAAGGCAATGAATGCAGCGAAGATCGTGGTGACCCCCATAAAACCAGCGCCATGAGACCGACGCCAATATGCAATCGACATCACGCCAAGTACTATTGCCAATCCCACACTTGGAAATGCCGCATACGTGCCGCCGATAACGCCGGCAACACCGCCGCTCAGTCCGATTAGTCCAAATGAGCGAACGCCGGCTGGTCTGCGGCCGCCTTCGTAATCTCTTTCGCGCCATTCCCGCTCGAGGCCAATGATCATGCCAAGTGCAAGAGAAAGGGCGATCGCATAAACCATATGTAATTCGTATATTTGCATCGCCAATCCTCAGGTCATGTAAAGGAGCGACAAAAAATAACAATCAAAGGTGTGCTATTCACCGCACGCGCCACATAAGCACATGCGTTCAAGATGATGTTCCGGTTGCTTTGCACTCAAATTTCCAATGCCGCCAATCAATGTATCGTGGATAGGTTTAAATCCGGAAAAGCCCAAAAATCGAACTCTCAAATCCCTTAACGCCATGGGCACCAAAAAATATCTTATAAGCCGCGCCCGGCATACCCATGGTGAAAACGACTCGCGCCGACTTTCCTTTCAACATTTTTCTTGGCCAGCCGCCATCTTCATTGTTTGAAATTGCAAACTCGTTACGGGAGAGCTGTTCGAAGAACGCTTTTACTAATGCTGGCATCGTGCCTCGCCAAAGCGGGTAAATAACAAAAAGGTGATCTGTCGACTTGATCTTCTTCTGCGCATCGATGATCTCGGCATTGGGCGGGTTAGGGAAATCATCCGGGTCGCGCAGAAACGAAATGCCCATATCAGCCAGTACAAGAGGCTTAACCTTATGGCCAGCGTCCTTTGCGCCGTCTTCATAGGCATCGGCAAACGCATCGCAGAAATGCTCGTCACTTGCGGATGTTGGCCCTGAATAATGCAAATCGTCTTTGCCATTTTCTACCTCTTCGAAATAAACGCGAAAAGATGTGAACTACAAATCGTTTCGAGTAAAAGGGTAGGCGTGGACCTAAATATTGGGTTTGACGCACGTCAATTGAATTGTTGGAGTAAGGATTAGGCTGGCGTATTGAAACAACGAGAATGACAAATGTTTGAACCTGAAAGAATTACCTGGTTCATGGTTGCAGACGGCGCAAAGGCGCGCCTCTTTGAGAGCAAAGGGCGAAAACTCGGATGGAAGTTAGTAGATGAGTGGTGCGACGCAGACGCCAGAACTCCTTCGCGGGAATTGGGTGAAGATCGCCCTAAGCGCGGGCGCAAATCAGGATCAGGTGGTCGTTTTGCAGTTGATGTGTTGTCCGAACACGAAAAGGCGGAAGAAGCTTTCATCCACGAGCGAGCTAAATTTTTAAATAGGGCGGAAGCAACGGGCAAATTTGACCAGCTTGTATTAACCGCGCCACCCTCCGCCCTTGGCGCCTTTCGAAAACGGCTTTCCGCGGATGCTGCGGGCAAATACATACTGGTTCTTGATAAAGATCTTACAAACACGCCCCCAAAAGAACTCTACGAATACTTTAAGGGGAATGTTGAGCGCTGGTAGTGATTGTGGGGTGTCTCAAACCCTGCAATGTGGAGTAATCTAGCGCGATGATGGAAACATTCTATCTTCTCACGCCTAAACTGACGATGCTCGGCCTTCTCGACGCCGATAATTATACGCCAATACTAATCTTGTTGTTCATATTGGCAACGCCACGCGGCGGCAAAGACGCGTTTTGGTTTACGATTGGTGTGATCCTGATGCAGCTTGCCGGCGGGTTTTTGTTTGCGCACGCGATATTGGCTTTTGGCGAAACGCTTTCGCCAGATATTCAATGGCTGCTGACATATGGTCAGATATTATTTGGAGTATTTCTGGTGCTCATCGGCCTTTTCTGGCGTCCGCGACAGCGCGCGAAAATGGGGATTGGGTTATTGAAACTTGGGCATCGACCAATAACTTGGTTCGCGGTGGGGGTTTTTGTTGAGATTACAAAATTAATGACTTCTGTTGTCTATTTTGATGCGGTGAGACGTGTGCTTTCTGCTACGGGAGCGTTTGCTGATCGAATACTTCTACTGGGATACTTCAACGTCATCGCCTTTTCGCCTTTGCTTTTGATATGGATTGTCTATTTGAGTGTCGGAATATCCAAACCAAAAACGATGGCGAATATTCGCCTATGGATTGTCGAGCGTGAGCCTTTACTAATACGGTTCGCATTTGTTGCTGTCGGCGTATTTCTAGTCTTCAATGGATATGGAGTTCTGGGGGACTGATTTGTGCAGGCTTATGGATACCATTTAGTTCAGCCGATCAGTTTGTCAGTGTTCTTTTTTTGATCCGGGCGCCTTCGGAAATTTGGTTGCCGGGATAAAGCACTATCTGATCATTTTGGGACAGTCCGTCGACAATCTCAACGTCCAGGCCATTGTTACGCCCAATTTCAATCGCTGAAAGACGCGCGCGCCCATTCATGACTTTGAATGCCGCCCAACCATCTCCGTCGCGAAATATTGCGCTTGAAGGGACTTTGAGCGCGTCGTCATTTTCCCATATAATAATTTTGACCTCAACACGAAAGCCGTGACCAAGCTTTTGGTGAGCATCAGCGTTTCCGGAAAATTTGATAATTGCATTGACCCGTTGTTCTTCGACCCCCAGCGCGGAAAATTTCGTGAAGCCCCATGGCTCTACTTTTTCAACAAAGCCGTCTAACGGTTCGTCACCGCCCCATTTTTCGATGATCACGCGGTCGCCCGGAGATATTTTGACAGCGTCAGTCGACAGTAATTCTGTGAGAATCTCCAGGTCTTCGCTCGGATTGCCAATTTCCAAAATTGGCGCTCCAGCGTTAATTATGGTTTCGCTTTCCTGCAGTACGCGTAAGACGCAGCCGGAAATTGGCGCCTCGATAGGAACTGAATCTCTTGGATGTGGGTTTGTCGCCATTGCAAGTTTCTGTGCATCGGAAAAACTCATCAGCATGGCCTGAGCCTGACTGAGATCAGCTTCTCTCATTTGTGCAGCGGCTTTTGCAGTTGCCATGTTGGCATTTGCGGTGCGCCAGGCGAGTTCTGCGCGATCTAAGTCGTCTTGAGAAACAGCGTCGTCAGTGCGCAAGTCACGATTTCGGTCAACGTTGATTTTGGCGTAATCCAAATCGGCAGCCGCCTTCGTGATTTCAGCCCGCGCGAGCGCCAATGCGGCGTCTGCTGCTGCTACGGCAGCCTTTGCCTGTTCCTCCGTTCTAACATCTAGCAGGGTCGGATTTGTCGGCAGCAGGCGCGCGATAACTGTTTCACCCTCTTTAACCTTGTCTCCCGATTCCGACTCGATTCTTAATAGACGGCCAGTGAACGGGGCGGAAACGATATAGGCATCGCGCACCCTTGTTTTTGCTTCTTCGTTAATCGTCACAGTCATTGGCCCGCGCGTGACTGCGCCGATATCGACGATAAGTGCACGGGGCCAAAATGCATAACCCAGAAATCCGACAATCAACAACATGCCCACTATGATAACAGCCGCGCGGGACCTTAAGCCATTCATATGTTTACTCCCGTGTTTTCAGCGCTGAAACCATTTCCAGTTTCTCGACATCACGCTGAACAAGTGCGCCTGAAATGATCGTGGCGAATATGATGATGATCGCGGCGTATCCAAGCCCATTCTCTTCATACACAACTGGTATCTGATAAAGTTCTGTACTGAGCGCGCCCGCGAGGTAGACCCAGATCAAATATCCAAGCAACGATCCGACCGGCAACGCAAATATCGCGAGCAAACCAATTTCGCCGAGGAGAACGTAGCCGGTTTCAATCTTGGTGAACCCGAGGACCCGTAAGCTCGCCAAGTCGTGTTCGCGTTCAATAAAGGCGATGCGTGCGCCATTATAGACGACGCCGGCCGCGATAATGATTGAGAATACGGTCATGATATTCCGAAACGTCCCAGGTCCTTCATCGATAGCTTTTTTGAAGTTTTCATAGGCCTCCCGCCGAAGGCTTACGCCGGCAACATTGGGAAAATTTTTAAGTTCTTCAGAGACCGCTTGTTGGCGTAAGGGGTCAACCTTCAGATATGCACCTGTGACGCGATTTTGTTCTTTGAGGCGACGATTAAGATCGTGGATGTTCATGTAGGCGGGCGTGCCGAGGAGGGCGTCGACAAGTCCGACGACAGGAATATCCAATACCGGCCGGCGGCCCTCTCGAACCTCCACCGAGATTGTCTCGCCGACCGCAATGTTCATGATTTCGGCGAGTTGTTCTGAAAGTACTATACCGCCGCCGTTGATCGCGACGGGGCGCAGCTTATCGTCGAGCGCTCTATTCAAAACCGGATAGTCCGCTAAGCCAGTTATGGCTCCCAGATATTTTATGCGCTGACTTGAAAATTGTACCGGCGCATTGCGGGAAGGTTCGGTAAGCGTCACGCCATCGATCTTGGCGATTTCGAAAATAGCGTTGGTAGAAAGCGGTTCGACAAATGTCACCATAACGTCGCTTCGGTCGGCCACATTAAAGCTGACGTCCAGCATGTAGTCCGTAGCACTGGTATTGAAGCGCATCATGACAGACAAACCCATCGCGGCGCCCACAGCAAAAATGGTGAAGCTGGCGCGAATTGGCTGTCGGGCAATTCGGCGGAAGATCATCCGACTTGGTTGATCGAGCACTTTCTCGATCGCACGCCCCGCAGCGCCGCCGCGGAAAAATTTTGGCGGCGCGGGTGGGCGCATCGCAACGGCTGGCGTGAGCTGAGCCGCTGTCCTGACAGCGAAAAAAGCGCCGAGGGCCGCTGCGCCAGTGCTAATAACGAATGCAACGCCCAACATTTGGGTTTCTGCGATGAACAGAAGAAAAGGAAAATGGAAATAATGCTGATAGATCTCAGCGATGAGACGTCCAAGCCAGAGGCCGCCAGCCCAACCGACTAGGGCGCCGCCAACAGCGATCGCGATAGCAAATTTGAGGTAGTGAAATGCGACATTGGTGTTCGAATATCCGAAGGCCTTAAGAAGGCCAATCTGTTCGCGTTCGGTTTGAACAAGACGGGTAATAACAATGTTGAGAAGAAATATGGACACGCCGAGAAAAATCGGCGTCATCACATTTCCCATTGTGTTCAGTTGGGCAAGTTCCTCGACAAGGTAACGGTCTGAAATATGGTCTGCACGCGCGAAGGCGCCCGTGGCGCTGTAAGGCGCCAGCAATCTATCAAGAGCGTCAATAAGTTGTTTAATGTTTGCTCCCCTGGAGAGCGTTAGGATGACTTCGTTGAACGCGCCATCGAGATCGAATGCCGCTTCCATCGCTGCTTCGCCCGCCCAAATAATTGCGTACCGGGCCGGATCAGATGTCAATTCGCCAGGTGCGATGGCGTAAATAAACTCCGGAGAAAGGGCCAAGCCGACAATGGCGAACTCGTGCTTCACGCCGTTCATTGTTACAACGAGCGAATCCCCTGGACCGATGCTGTGCGCTCTCGCGAAAGGTTCTAACAGCAGAATTTCATTGGCGCGATCCGATGAAAAGATGCGGCCATGAACGAGGTGGACGCCGTTAATAGACGAGCGTAATTGGGGATTGTAAGATACTATACGAGCGCTTATCGGGGCCGCCGCCTCGCTTAAATCGACCAGGCCGCCGCCATTAATCCGTCCTTGGACGTCAGCAACGCCTTTCAATTCGCGAATGTCTGCGAGTAGATGGTTCGGCGCCCGCTTTACTGGTGCGAAAATATCGGCGAATCGATAGCGATCATAATAAGCATCCATGGTTTCGTCTAAAGAAATTAGCATGCCGCGGGACATGACGAGTAGAGCGATGCCGGCTGCAATCACAAAAATAATCGCCAACGCTTGGCCTTTGATGCGCCATAAATCACGCAGCAGTTTTCGGTCCAGCATGCTTAATGAAGGCCTGATGGTCACCAGCTAATTTCCTCCGCATCGACCTTTGAGACATTCTTGACAACGTCGTGAATACTGCCGTCGGCGAAGTGTATGACGCGATCGGCCATCGCTGCGGTTGCTGCCGCATGCGTTATGATCAATGTCGTTGTACCGAGCGATTCGTTGAGATGCTGTAGCGCTTTGAGAACGCCGACCCCTGTTTTGCTGTCGAGCGCGCCGGTCGGTTCGTCACAGAATAGCACCGTGGGCCGTTTCGCAATCGCGCGCGCAATCGCGACGCGTTGCTGCTCGCCGCCCGATAGTTCGGATGGGAAATGCTCTGCACGGTTTTCGAGATCTACCATCGCGAGCGCCTCCATTGTGGGCATCGGGCCAACGGCAATCTCAGAAACAAGATCGACATTCTCGCGAGCCGTCAGGCTAGGCATCAAATTATAAAATTGAAAGACAAATCCAACATGCCGGCGGCGGTAGGCCGTAAGGGCGCGATCACTCATCGCCGTCAAATCCTCACCCTGAAAATATGCGGTTCCATCGGTCGCGTGATCAAGCCCGCCAAGGATATTGAGCAGCGTCGATTTTCCACTGCCGGATGGACCTAGTAGGACGACAAGTTCCCCATTGGGGACCTCGAGATTAACACCGCGGAGCGCATGAACCGCCGCTGGACCAGAGCCATATACTTTTGAAAGGTTCCGCGTCTGAAACGCCAAGCCCGTCGCTGTTTTAGCCTCTGGCGCCAATATGACCTGGTTTCCATGGTGCATTGTCGAATCCTGAAACGAATTTGATCCAGTTTTTGATCATAACTGCCGTCACGGCTCGCAGACTTGACCTAGCTCAATGTTTTGGCCTGGGCGGCGCCTGATAGTAGCGAGGACGTCGGCGAATTTTCGCCAATTTTAGTGCCATGCGTGTTCCGCGACCGAATTTTGGAGAAATCAAGATGAATCAGGACGAACAAATCCGGGACGACATTCAGGAGGAGATTACTTTTGATCCTCGCGTCAAGTCGACCGATATCGGTGTTACAGTGAAAAATGGCGCCGTTCGGTTAACGGGAACGGTTGCGACTTTCGCCGAAAGAGTCGCAGCGGAAAATGCAGCCAAAAGGGTGAAGGGCGTTCACGCGATCGCCGAGGATATCGAAGTAAAACCCGCAGCTGGCGTAAGGGAAACAGACGAAACCATTGCTGAGCGGATTTCAAGCCTGCTTGAATGGAACCTCATGACGCCGGATGCTGCCGTTCAAGCCGAGGTTCGCAATGGCTTTGTCACTCTTACCGGCGATGTTGAGTGGAACTTTGAACGCGAGACAATCAAAAATCAGATCTCACACCTTGCTGGTGTACGAGGAATAGATAACCGAATTGAGTTACAGCCTCGCGTGTCAGAAAAAGACGTTTCCAAAAGCATTGCACGAGCGCTCCATCGCAATGCCGATTTTGAACGATCACATGTAAAAATTGATGTGAATGGCGGCACGGTGATTATCACGGGCGACGTCCAGGCGTATTATGAAAAAGAACTCATTGAAGATGCGGTGTGGGCGGCTCCCGGTGTCACCGAAGTCGTAGACCAATTGCGAGTGAACTAAACCTTGGAGGGTATCATGCAAGTCAGAGACGCAATGACCGCTGGAATTCGGATTGCGGAACCAGAGGAAAAGCTTCCTCATGCCGCTAAAAAAATGCGCACCCAGAATATTGGCGCATTACCCGTTGTTGAAGACGGAAAGTTGGTCGGCATGGTGACGGATCGCGATTTCGTCACCCGCGCCATAGGGGCCAATAAGGACATTGCAGCAACAAAAGTACGCGATATTATGTCGGACGAGTGCTTTTGGTGTGCTGAAAATGAGGAACTGAGCGATGCCGTTCGTATTATGGAACAAAACAAAGTGCGCCGGTTACCTGTGATGAACGACAACAGAGAAATCGTCGGTATGTTAAGTCTTGAAGATGTTGCGGTTCATGCGCCCGCATCTTTAACCGGTGAAGTTTTGAAGGCGGTTGCCAGCGCCAAGAAAGAAATGCCGGCGACTTGATCTCAATCAATGTGGAACGCTCAGATCCCGCATTTTTGAACACGTCTGGAAGCGCAAATAGCGCAAAGGCAGCCTTCCGAGCCGCCCCTCGCTTAGCTGCCGCCAATACCTCGCTGTTTCCGGGCGATTTAACCTGGTAAAGGGAAGAGTGTATGTCGAACGGCGATAATGCGGACACGACATCGTTAACCGTCAGCAAGGCATTGGTTCCAGCGAACGGTTCTAACGTTACGTCTTTTGAAACTTCTTTCGATCTGATCAAGAACTATCCGGCTGCGCTGTCCGCCTTCGGCGTCTATGGCCCAAATCAACCATGGTCGCGAGATTCTTATGCGTCGACGGCGATTGTTGAGATTATGGACCGCGCCGTTCATGCCGCGGGTGGACGTCTCACAGCGGGACTGTCGCCAAGTGCTTTGGTTGCGGCTTATCTGGATTGGATAACGCATTTGGCATTTTCCCCCGGCAAGCAGTTACAACTGATTCAGAAAGCGCAAAAGAAAACAGCAAAGTTTGGCTCATATGTGCAGCGCTGCGCCGGTCAACCTAACAAAAGCGAGTGCGCCATTGAACCTTTGCCACAAGATCGGCGGTTTGAAAATGACGCCTGGCGTCAATGGCCATATAATCTGATTTCTCAAGGGTTTTTGTTTACCCAACAATGGTGGCATAATGCGACAACTGGCGTCCGAGGGGTGACACCCCAACATGAACGGGTGGTAGAGTTCGCCTCGCGGCAAATACTAGATGTGTTTTCACCGTCAAACTTTATCTTCACCAATCCTGAAGTGATTCAAAAAACTGTCGCCAGCGGTGGTGCCAACCTTGTTCGCGGTTGGCAGAATTTACTTGAAGATTGGGAACGTATGGCAAGCGGTCGTCCGCCAGTGGGGGCTGAGGCTTTCAGGGTTGGCGAGACAGTCGCAGTCACGCCGGGGAAAGTTGTCTATCGCAACCGCTTGATCGAATTAATTCAGTACACACCCACGACCGACAAAGTGTTCGCGGAACCGATTTTGATCGTCCCTGCGTGGATCATGAAATACTATATCCTAGATCTCTCGCCGGAAAATTCATTGATAAAATACCTCGTCGATCAAGGGCATACGGTTTTTACGGTATCATGGAAAAACCCTGGTCCGGAAGATCGTGATCTCGGCATGGATGATTATCGTACGCTTGGCGTGAAAGCCGCTCTCGACGCGATTAAGGCGATTGGGCCAGATCGCAAGGTCCACGGCGTTGGTTATTGTCTGGGCGGAACGTTGCTTGGCATAGCCGCCGCCGCAATGGCCCGCGATGGCGATGATCGCTTTGCGACACTCTCATTTCTAGCGTCGCAGTTTGATTTTTCAGAGGCAGGTGAGCTCACGCTCTTTATCAATGAAAGCCAGATCACCTATCTTGAAGATATCATGTGGGAGCAGGGTTTTCTCGACGCCAAACAAATGGCGGGCGCATTTCAACTCTTGAGATCAAATGACTTGATCTGGTCGCGTATCGAACGCGACTACTTAATGGGAGAGCGTCGACCAGCAAATGACCTGATGGCGTGGAACGCAGATGCGACACGCATGCCTTTCAAAATGCATTCGGAATACCTCCGCCAGCTTTTTTTGAACAATGATCTTTCCGAAAGGCGGTATCGGATAAATGGAAAACCTGTTTCAATTGAAGATATTCGCGCGCCAATTTTCTCAGTCGCAACGATGCGTGATCATGTTGCGCCGTGGCGATCGGCGTTCAAGGTGAATTGGCTCACAGACGCTGAGGTCACCTTCTTACTGACCACCGGTGGCCACAATGCCGGTATTGTCAGTGAACCTGGGCATCCGAATAGAAAATATCAAGTTCGTAAAGCCGACGCAGGAGAACGCTATCTCGATCCTGATTTGTGGTTGGCCGAGGCAGACCAAAAAGAGGGTTCGTGGTGGCCGGAATGGGCATGCTGGATTGCGGATCACTCAAGTGAAAAAGTTAAACCACCGACCCCGGTTTGGGTGGAATCCAGCCCTTTTGGAGATGTGGTCGACAATAAGCAAATGATACCTGCGCCGGGATCCTATGTGTTGATGAGATGAGCGGTATTCTGTGGTAATTATAAGCGATCCATCTGCGTTAGGCGTTCATGCCGAAAAAGGCGAACGCCTTGAAGAGATTGTTGTTGGCGCGAAATCGCTTCCGCCGATCCGCACCGGTGTCGTTCATCCTGTCAATTCGATTTCGTTGAAAGGTGTTGTCGGTGCCCTTGAAGCGAATCTCATTACGCCGGTTTTGTTCGGGCCGCGAAAAAGAATAGAGGCAGCGGCGCGGGAGATCAACTTTGATCTCAGCTCATTGGAATTGATCGATGCGCCCCATAGCCATGCCGCTGCTGAAAGGGCGGTTGCTGCGGCGCGCGCGGGAACACTCGATGCGCTGATGAAAGGCGCGCTGCATACTGATGAAATTATGGCGGAGGTCATATCCCGCGAGCGCGGGATTAGAACAGAGCGGCGTATGAGCCATGTTTATGCGATTGATACGCCTGCCTATAACAAACTTTTGTTTTTAACAGACGCTGCGATCAATATCTGTCCTGACCTGGAGAACAAACGGGACATTGTACAGAACGCAATCGAGCTCGCGGCGGCGTTGGGTATCTCTTTGCCAAAGGTCGCCATCCTCTCGGCCGTTGAGACGGTGACGCCGAAATTGCAGTCGACAATAGATGCGGCGGCGCTTTGTAAAATGGCCGATCGGGGGCAAATAACAGGTGGACTGCTTGACGGCCCCCTGGCGTTTGACAACGCGATTTCAATCGAAGCTGCAGAAACGAAGGGGCTTTCCTCGCCTGTTGCGGGGCATGCGGATATTCTTGTCGTTCCGGATCTTGAGGCCGGCAATATGCTGGCAAAACAGCTTGACTATTTGGCCGGCGCTGTTGCCGCCGGCATTGTGCTCGGCGCGCGTGTTCCGATCATCCTGACGAGCCGCGCGGAAGGGATAATGTCTCGCGTCGCGTCCAGTGCGCTGGCGAAGCTTTTCCACTCTGCGAAGAAATGCATCAATAAATGAATGACGCCATCCTTACGCTGAACACCGGCTCTTCGATTATAAAACTTGGCGTCTATCAGATAGAGAATAGCGCCCTGCAAAAGGACGTGGTCATCAATGGCGGGATCAGCGGCCTCGATAGTAATCCCGTCAGCGCTCACGATAAGGGGTGAAAGTCACGATGCAATTTCCAAACAGTTGAAGTCATCTACTGACCACACCGGCGACGCAGTTTGCCTTACCTAGGAAAATCCTGGACGATGGCGTTATTCGCTATGGGTTTCACGGGCTCTCATATGAATTTATTGCTCAAGCGGCCCCGGAAATTGTTGGCGCGCAGCCGCACCAACGCATGATTGTCGCTCATTTGGGCTCGGGCGCCAGCATGTACGCAATCAAAAACGGACAGAGTGTTGCGACGACCATGGGCTTTACCGCCTTCGACGGCCTTCCCATGGGAACGCGCTGCGGCGACCTCGATCCGGGCGTGGTGCTTTATTTGCTACAAGAAAAGACTGAAGGCAGACGATATTGCCGACATGCTTTACGTCCGGTCGGGATTGCTGGGGCTGTCAGAAATCAGCAGTGATATGCAGGTTCTAGCGGACAGCGATGATCTGCGTGCCCAGGAAGCGATCGCATATTTCGTCTATCGCTCCATAAGAGAAATTGGGTCGCTGGCGGCCGCCCTTGGCGGGCTAGACGCATTGGTTTTTACTGCGGGAATAGGCGAGAATTCTCCTAAAATAAGAGCGGCTATTGTCGAAAAGCTCGATTGGCTTGGTTTTGAGTTGGATAATGCCGCCAACAATTCAAACAATCTCCTCATAACGAAACGTGGTGCAGTTTCGACGGCATGGGTGATACCGACCAATGAAGAATTGATAATTGCGCACCACATGCATCGACGTGTTGCAGCTAAGTAGTCTGCGCGCTTATTCTGCAGCGTCTGCGTTCCCAGCACGCTCATCGATAGAGTGAAGCACCTCTTCGGTGCGTTTTTCGACCGGGGCCAGCGTTTCATGCGCCATATCGGCTGCGAGGTTCAACAGTTTTGACGATTCGGCGGCGTAATCGCGAATGGCGCCCTCAACGAACTCTGCTTGACAATGAAACGCCTGTTCGCTGGTCTTCGACGTCATCATCGTTTGAGCAGTTTCAATGTCTTTCTTCACACGGTTGCTGATGAACCCCATCATCTCCTGGTTAAGTTTTGTCACGCCATTAAAATAGGCGCGCGCGGCCCTTGTCGCGACCTCCATATTGCGACCGCCAAGTTTTGAGAATTCACCGGGGTCAACCAAAGGAAACGTGCCGTTTCCCAAATTCTCCGATTTATTTTGGGTTGTTGATTTGTCTTTCGGCATTGAGGCTTCCTCCTTTTGGGGATGGTGAATTTACGCGAAACTTACCCTGTCCAATGCCATCAGCAACTGATCTCGATCAACTTTAAAGCCAAATTCAGCGACCTGGCGGTTGATCCGCGTCAATGCTCAGAAGGGCCGGTTTTCTAGAGTGAACCAAATAAGAGGAGACTGCCTCCATGACGATCAAAAAGATGATGGTTCCCTTTTTTGAGCAAGAGATGTCGGAACGGGCATTCAATGCAGCGTCCGCCTTCGCCAAAGAGTTCAAGGCGCATCTGGACGTTGTTCATATGCGTCAGCGGATTACGCCGTCCCTGCCGGGTAACGTCTACTATCCCATTGCAGTAACTTATGTTGAAGAGAATTTCGATATTTTGCAGGAAGTTGCAGAACAAAGGGCTGCGGAACTGAAAAAAAAATTCAAAAAACTGTGTTCCGAACGATCTGTTAGCGTTCTGGAAAAAGCCGAACACACGGACGATAAGAGCGCGACGGCGACTTGGACCGACACCGATAAAAACCTTCCTTATGATTTAGCAACACGTGCGCGAGTTGCGGATATCACCATCATGGCGCGTCCGAGTGATCATGCGCCACAATATACGATGGACCTGATAGAAGAAATAATATTTCAGTCGGGACAATCGGTGCTCATTGTCGGGCAAAATCACACCATCGATGAGTTTCCGAAAACCGTAATGGTTGCGTGGGATGGCGGACGCGAGGCCGCACGAGCTGTGCGTGCGGCGCTGCCTGTTCTACAACGAGCCGAAACAGTCACTGTAACAGCGGTTGGTGAATTGCCATGGGGCGCTGAGCCGGCGGAAAACCTTGCAGCATATTTAAAGCTTCATGGTGTTCACGCCAACCACATGCATCCAAACACCGATAAACATGATGACCCTGAAGAAGTATTGCTCGGCCGAGCCAAAAGCAAAGGCGCCGATCTCATCGTTATGGGCGCCTATTCACATAATCGTTGGCGCGAAATGGTTTTGGGAGGGTTTACGCGCTTTATGCTCCGCCATTCCGACATTCCTTTATTGATGGCCCACTAAATGTTGTTTGAATGGACACTCAAATGATTTGCGAGTCACAGGAAGCTGTAGTCAATTTTCTTTCTTCACCATCTACTTATGGCGGATCCGCCGTTCAGCAAATCGACACGCATCTATCGCATATCTTCCTCGTCGGCGCGCGTGTTTATAAAATGAAACGCGCTATTCGATATGATTTTGTCGATTTTTCAACTTTGGAAAAACGCAAGGCAGCCTGTCAAAAGGAAGTTGCCATCAATCAACGAACCGCGCCGGAGATGTATCTCGGCGTAACGCCAATATATTGCGGCGAGGATGGACTTCATTGGCATGAGGACGGACAAATCGTAGAGTGGTTGGTCGAAATGGTTCGGTTCCCAACTGGTGATCAGTTTGATGAATTGTTGGGTCGAGGACATCTTAAAAAGTCGGACATAGTTAAAGTCGCGGACAAGATTGCCGCATTACATCTGGGCGCCGAAGTTAAAACCAGGCTTGCACCGGGTGGCGGTGTGGCCGGTCTCCTTGATCAAATCTCAACGTCGCTTCATGAACATGATATTGGCGCTACCCGCGAACGCGATATTGCGCGCTGGACCACATTAGCTTTTGCTGAATTCGAAAAGCGGCGTTCGCTACTGGACGCGCGCCGCCGCCATGGCTGGGTGCGCCAATGCCATGGTGATCTCCATTTGGCGAATATTTGCCTGTTCAACGGTGAGCCCACACCTTTTGACGCGATTGAATTCAATGACGAGATTTCAAATATCGACGTACTTTATGATCTGGCGTTTCTTCTTATGGATCTCGTCAATCATAATCGGCCGGATTTAGCCAATCTATTGTTGAACAGGTATCTGAGCAAAACGCGCGATTATGCCGGTCTTGGTCTATTGCCGTTGTTCCAGTCGATGCGTGCGGGCGTCCGAGCGATGGTGCTCAACCTTCCAACGCAAGCGCCGCGATCGAAGAGGCTAGCGGAACGATATCTAGATCTAGCACTGGAATACCTAATAGGGGTCCATGAACCGGCTTTAATTGCGATCGGGGGCTATTCTGGTACAGGGAAATCGACTCTTGCATACAAGCTCGCGTTGGAACATGACGGCCGCTGCGGCGCCGCGGTACTAAACAGTGACGTTATCAGAAAAACGCAAGCGGCGTGTGATCCGGAAGATACGCTCGGCGCTGAAAGCTATTCTGATATCGCAACTGAGCGCGTCTATACGCAAATGTTCAAGGACGCGCGACGCACTCTTCGAGCAGGCGCATCAGTGTTGCTGGATGCGACCTTTCTGAATGAAAAACAACGCGAGCGCGCCAAACGCCTGGCTGCGATACAGGGTGTACCATTCAAGGGTCTGTGGCTCACGGCCCCGAGCGAAGTTCTGTTTGGTCGCGTGTCAGGGCGGCTTAACGGCGTATCGGATGCAGATGCCGCCGTTCTTGAACGACAACTAAGAACAACGGTTGAGCCGGAACAATGGCGTTCCGTTGATGCTTCGCAGAATCCGTCGGAAACATTGAACGTCGCTCGCGATGCGCTTTTAACGGACGAGAATGTCAGATGAGGGTCAGGCAGTGAACGGGTTAACGGCGACAGCTACGGAGATCAAAACACATGAACGCTTAAGCTTTGTGGTGCGCAGGCTTTCGACCGCAGACCGTGCGGAATATGTGAAAATGATTTCCAGCCTTAACCCGTCCGATCGGCGATTCCGGTTTTTCACAGCCATCAAACAATTGCCCGATGATTTGCAAGTCGCCCTGACCAGCGTGGATCCATTCTCTCACGCGGCTTTTGTCGCTGAGAAGTTTCAACCAGGAAGCGATCCCGAACTGTGTGGCGTTGTGCGCTTGGTAAAAAACGGAATGCCAGGCGAGTCTGAATTTGCGATCGTAGTGGCGCCCACTTATCGAAACTGCGGCTTAGGCTATTCTCTCATGGAATTCGCGATCGCCTATGCGCGTTATTACGGCTTCATAAAAATTATCGGTTCTGTTCTTACAGAAAACCAGGCAATGTTGAAAATATGCCGGGAGCTTGGGTTTCAATGTGAGTTGGAATCAGGAAATCCAGCGACGACATCGGTCGTTTTGACTTTGTAGCGCCCGAGCGCGGAAATTTCCCCTTTGTTGACGCGGGTCAATTTCGAACTTCCACCCGAGCGGTATCCCTTTGCTATTGGCAGGACGCTATTTGCCAACTTTATGAAAAGGAGACGACAATGGAACTGAATGATTTGGTGCCATTTCGGCATCGTCGACAGCAGGCGGTGCGCGGGACGGCCCAAAGCCCTTTCGACCGCCTGCACGAAGAGATGGATCGCTTGTTCGATGATTTTCTGCCGCAAGTGTCTAATGGCAATGAATTCGACAGCCGCCTCGGCGCGCTGGCATCGATCGACCTAAGCGAATCCGATGATGCGCTCGAAATCAAAGCAGACCTCCCAGGAATGCAGGAAGCGGATATCGATTTGACGCTACGGGATGGCGCTTTGGTGATTAGCGGAGAGCGCAAGCATGAAAGCGAAGAAAAGAAGAAAAACTATTATCGCTCGGAACGCGCTTATGGCGCTTTCACGCGCAATGTGCCGCTCCCATGCGAAGTTGATGAAGACAAGATCGACGCCCAATTCAAGAAAGGCGTGTTGACAGTTCATATGCCTAAAACGCCAGCGGCAAAAAATAATCGACGCAAAATTGAGATTAGGGCAGCGTAAGCTGAGTATTGCTCTGATATTGGGGGAGTGGCTCCCCGTGGAAACTTCCATGGGGAGTTCATTTATTTCAATTGTACGTTAGTGAACGCTACCAAACCCGTGAGCGATATCGTCAAGGATATCTTCGTCAGGAATTGTAAAAAGGCGCGCCGAGGGCATGACAATAAGCCCGCGCTTTTTTAGATCAGTCAGTGCGCGACAAACGGTTTCAATTGTAAGCCCTAGATGATCCGCCATATCCTGACGGCTCATCATTAAACGCACATTTTGCGCTGTATGTTGCTCGGAAACTAAGCGCAATAGGAAAGAAGTAACTCGCTGGATGGCGCTCATGCGGCCAAGCAGAACAATACGCTCCCGCGCGCGATGTAACCGCGTCATTAAAGTGTCCAGAAAATGTTGAGATAACGTCGGCGATGTAGCGACTGCTTGCATAAAAACATCACGCGGATAGCTGCGAACGGCGCAGTCGGTAATTGCCTCCGCGGTATGGAGTTGCTCATCCAGTTCAGAGATGCCGAACAATTCCCCCACGCCATAAAAATCTGCAACCTGACGGCGACCGTCTTCGAGGGTGTTGTATTCTTTCACGACCCCGCTGACAATTTGATAACAAAAAGGCGCGGCGTCGCCCTCGACATAGAGGGTCTCTCCAGCCTTAACGCGCCGTACGTTGGCCGCCGCCGCCAGGCGCGGTTCGGAAAGGTCCGTCGCTAACTCATTCGTGGCGAAAATATCTTCGGATTGAAGCAATGGAGCAAGTGTAGGCATTTGAAACTCCCGACAGTGAAATTGGAATTTTGTACGCTACGTTTACGAGTTAAGCGTTCAGGGGGCTTTGTCGAAAGCTGGGACGAATACCTAACGATATGTTCCTGTGGGAAACTCTCGGATTGCTATGTGCTGCGAAATTAGTGCCTGAAATTGCTTTAATACTCGTGTGATTGTGGATTCCGCGGACGCTCAGTGAAAATTATTGGACTGCTAATAGGTATATATACGTAGTCAAAAATACGGATGGCGCCCTATTAGGTGACGACTCTTTCAAGCAAATTACCGATAAGATAGGCAGAGGCGGCGGCGACGAGGCCAATTGTGAGCGTCTCAAATCCTGACGACCACCAGCGCGCCGTTGACCATCGCGACTTCAACGATCCGATCAGAAAAAAGACAACAGCGGTCGCGGTGGTGGCAATCGCTAAACTATTGCTTGAAATCATTATGTAAGGAAACAGCGGTACTGCGCCGCAAATAACAAACGCGGCAAAAGTGTATATGGCGGCCGGCAGCGACGACCTTTCCGCTTTCGGGACGCCGAACTCTTCAGTCAGCATGAAATCCACCCATCGCTCATCATTCGCGGTGATTGTTTGGACCGCACGCTCTAGGTCCTCGTTCCTGAAACCTTTCTTTTCGAGAATCTGACGAACCTCTTCGCGTTCGCCGTCGGGCGTTTGCGAGATATGTCGGCGCTCCATATCGCGAAGGCGGCGATAGTCGTCGTTTTCGGCTTTCACACCGCTATAATTGCCAGCCGCCATGGAAATTCCATCGGCGATCAAATTCGCGACACCGAGAATAATGATGACTTTTGAGGAAAGTCCGGCGCCGGCGACGCCAGCGACAATCGCAAATGTGGTTACGGCGCCGTCAATACCCCCCAATACCCAGTCCCGCAGATAGCTGGGCGAGGGCGGTTCCGCCAGTCGCGCCGCAATGGCGCTTGGGCTATGTTCGTGTTCGAGGGTTTCTTCGGTCATAAAACGCTCGCTTCATGAACAGTGAATTTAATGCTGACTATCTATCGACTGGTCATGTCCAGCGTTACCGCCATGCGGACGAGTTCCGCAAAGCTTTTCGCATCCATTTTTATCATTATTTTTTGGCGATGCGCTTCAACCGTTCGGGGGCTGACATCAAGCGAACGTGCGATTTTTTTATTCGTGTCGCCGTCAACAATCCCTTGAAGCACTTCCTTTTCCCGCGGCGTCAACGTTCCAAATTTGGCGGTTAGTTGGGGCTGCGCCGCTCGGGCTGGCGCGTTTGCAGACCTAGGTCGAGAAAGTGCCCGGTCTAAGGCGCTCGTCACTTCCTCGACGGTGAATGGCTTTTCGAGAAAATCAATAGCGCCATTGCGCATAGCGCGCACCGCCATTGGGATATCGCCATGGGCGGTCATGACAATGACGGGAAGGTCAATGCCATCCTCGACAAGCTTCTCCTGAAGCTCTAATCCTTGGATGCCCGGCATGCAGATATCGACCAAGAGTACCGCGTTGGATCGGTCAAGGGATTCCAGCTTACTAAGAAACTCTTCCGCAGATTTTGATGTTTCGACATGATACTCCGCCGCCGTCAGAAGAGCCGCAACGCCGCGCTGCACTGCAACATCATCATCAACGAGGAATACGGCACCTCTACCGGCGTTTTGCGGCCTCGTCATAAGCCCCCTCAGGCAAATTGATTGTGAACACACATCCCCCGGATTCTTTATTGATCGCGTTTATTTTTCCTTGATGTGCGTCAATAATTGTTTTTGAAATCGATAAACCGATGCCCATCCCGCTTTCTTTACTGGTCGCAAAAGGTTCGAACAGGCGTTTCATCATCTCGTCTGTGATCCCTGGGCCTGTATCTTCGACTCTGATTTCAACAAATCCGCCAATTCTGGACGTAGATATCTTCAACCGCTTTTCAGTAGTTTCCTGCATCGCATCGACGGCGTTACGGATCACGTTAACGAGAACCTGTTGGATTTGGATTCGATCCATCTGTAACTCGCCAAGACCTTCAACCAAATCTGTTTCTAATTTTATGCCAGCGGATTCAGCGCCAATTAAGGCAACGGCTGTTGCTTCTTCAACAACCTTATTGACCCTGTGGAGACTCTTTTCAGTTTTTCGCTTGCGAATAAAATCACGCATTTGCCGAATGATCTCGCTTGCGCGCCGAATTTCACCAACGACATCTTCAAGCAATTCAATTGCATCTTTAGTTTCAGGGTAGTCGGTTTTCTTCAAATTCAAGGAAACGGCGCCAGCAAGGCTCGCCGCCGCCGTTAGCGGTTGGTTCAATTCATGCGCTATTGACGTCGCGATCTCACCCATGGCGCCGATGCGCCCCGCATGTTGCAATTGAAATTGCGTTTCTTCAAGGCGGCGCTCAGTCATGCGTTGATGCGTTAAGTCTTCGACAAAGCCAACGAAGATGCGAGTGCCATCTTTAAATTCACTTACATGAAGCATGGCGGGGAATTTTTCGCCATTTTCCCTTTTTGCAAATATCGGCCTGGCGCGGCCAATGATTTTTTTCTCACCCGTTTCGAGATAGTGTTTGATGTATCGATCATGTTGTGAATGACCCGGCTCGGGGATCAAAATATTTACATTTCTGCCGATCGCCTCAGCTTCTCGATAGCCGAAACAATGTTCAGCCTCCGTGCTAAAGCTTTGTATCAAACCCTGTTCATTGATCGTGATAACCGCGACGGGGCATGCGTCGATAATTGAGCGTAAGTATGCTTGAGTTTCTGCAAGAGCGAACTCGGTTGCAACCTGATCGGTTACATCGATGCCAGTCGCCAATATGTAGGAGACATCGCCCAACTTGTTTCTGATGGTGTTATTAGACCACTCAATGCGTCTTTGTTGGCCGTCTTTGGTCTTCCAAAAATTCGTGAAATGCGTCGGCGTATTCTCGCCTTGGGTTTTTTCAAAAATTGATTTTACGGTGTCTCGTTCTTTCTCGATTATGAGAAAGTCCCAGACTTTTCGACCGATCGCTTCATCGGCGAAATAGCCCGTCAGGCGCTCACTGGCTGAATTAAACCGAACAATCGAGCCATCAGCCCCAAGGATAACGACTGGCGTATCAACGGTCTCAATGACCAACTCTGAAAGCGCCCCATCAATATCTTCGAGATCCGGCTTCACACTTTATTCCTTTGCTTTCCCGCCAATCGACTGACTTGTGGTTTTTAAATTCCGCCTTTTATATTTCCGTCAGACGCGCCGCCCTTAACTGCTTAGTTAGGACGCACAATACCGCCGATAGAGAAGCTGAACGATTTTTTCCGCCGTTTTGTCGGCGATTTCGTAATATACAGACTGGGCTTCGCGCCGAGTCTGAACAAGGTCTTCTTGTCGCAGGCGCGCCAAGTGCTGGGATATTGTCGCCTGCCTTAAATCAAGCATGTCAGTGAGCTCAGAAACCGATTTTTCGCCCTCCGCAAGGGCGCAAAGCAACATTAACCGTGTGGGACTCGCGATCGCTTTGAGCATCTGCGACGCGGTTTCAACGTTTTCTTCCATTTTTTCCAGGTCGGCCATCTTGATTATTTATATATTCGTATATACGAATATAACAACTCCGCAGGGTGCTGATGCTTTCATCCGGGAATTGATACAGCGCAAGGCGGGGCCGCGCAACGCTGGCTAAGCGTTGAGAAATTAAAGGAGAAGAAGTCATGAATGTCGATCGAATGGTATTCGCTTTTGCCGGGATAATGGTCCTTGTTGGCTTGCTGTTGGGGCTATGGGTTCATCCCTATTGGTTTTTTCTGACCGGCTTCGCGGGCCTCAACATGTTTCAGGCTGCATTCACAGGCTTCTGTCCGGCGGCGAAATTATTCAAGACGCTCGGAGCCAAAGCAGGCGCCGCGTTTCGCTAGGCGTCTTACTGACGTCGGAAAGGGTGAGACTATGAGTTATCTCTCAGAGCGGTCGGCTGATAAGCCGAACATGGTCGCTTGGCTCATCGGGCTGTTTTCTGTCGCGATGATCGCGCTTGTCGCGGCCCCGTCGCTCGCGCCCGAGACTTTTTCTTTCCTTAACGGACTAAAGGTCGACACAGATCCTGAAAATATGTTGAGCGAGCGCGAAGAAGTGCGCGTCTATCACAATGATATGAAGGAGACGTTCGCACTGCATGATTTGGTTGTCGTCGGCGTTGTTAATGAACAGAACGAAAATGGCGTTTTCAATGTCGAAACACTAGGTAATATTTTCGAGCTAACGAATTATGCCGAGACCGTTCGATGGGAATCAGCGTCTAAAAAGTCCGGCGTTATCGCCGTCGATATTATTGCGCCCTCAACCGTCGACAATATAGAGCAGGCCGGC
>JAJFGC010000152.1 GCA_021776345.1 Hyphococcus sp.
CATTTCGCAGCCGGGCGTTGTGAGCAACGCCGCCAGCAGAAAACACACGCCCAAGTGCGCAAATAGATAAAGTTCGAAGGCCCAAATCGTCAGTGCGAGTAAAAGCGATTGGAGCGCACCAGATTGAAGGAAGCCAATACCTGTCCCTACCAAATACTAGAATCTGATGTACTCATGATGCAATCCACCGAGGTGTTTGATTGATTTGATGGCGCCGACGTATTGAACTTGCCGTTCGTTTGGCGAGTTCTTCTCCAAAGACAGATGCGTGCGAACGCTATTGTAATATTCGACATATGCACTCATCACCCGGCGGAGATGCGATTCACCAAAGATAAGAATGTGGTCGAGACATTCGCGCCTGATAGATCCGTTGATCCGTTCCGAAAGTCCGTTCTGCCAGGGCGAATGAGGCGCGGTCGGTCGATCTCTTATTCCGATGTGCCTCATCTTCTTTCTAACAAAGCTGTTAAAAGCCGGGTTATTGTCGCGGACCATATATTTGGGCGCTCCAATCCAGGGAAATGCTTCAATCAGTTGCTGCGCGACCCACGCTGCTGTCGATATTGTCGTCAGCGCAATATGGACGATCTTTCGGCGGGCGTGATTGATGATGATAAGGCAATAAAGCAGCTTGAACTGAATCGTCGGAACAATAACGAAATCCATTGAAGCGATGCCATCTCTATGGTTTTCCAGAAATGTTTTCCAAGTCTGCCCGCCGCCATTTGACTGACGTTTCATCATGTATGTTGCAACGGTCGTCTGAGAGACTTCGTAACCGAGCAACAATAGTTCGCCATGGATTCGTGGCGCTCCCCACAGTGGATTCTCTTTGCTAATCCGCTTGATCAGATCACGTAACTCGACATCAATCTTGGGCCGGCCGCCCTTACGCCCAGACTTCCAGAGCCAGTAGGCTCGAAAACCCTGGCGATGCCAACGCAGTAATGTCGCTGGCCTCACGATATGTAGAGAGTCCAGAACCGATGGAAAAAGTCGGTATAACGCGATGAATATGAACCAGTTCCAAAATCCAGCATGAACACGCTTCGGACAGCGCAGCCGCAGGGTCACAAGTTCCTGCCGCAACACCAGGTTTTCGGCCTCAATCGATTGGCGTGACCGAAACTGCAGCCGAACCCATTGAATTATAATCGATATGACCCTGAACATCGCCCACTATCATGCGGCGATTCCCTCGCTACACACGCGGATAGAGTTTTTGGTAGGCACACCTATCGACTTAGCTAAACTGAGCGGAAAATGGTCGTTCTAAGATCGCTTCTTCATGATGGCTTTTGCGCGCTGAGCAGAAATAAAACGTAGCAGAGCCCTATTCCTCAATACCCGCAAAGACAGCGTCGCGATTTTTGATCGATTGCAAAACATCTAGTCAAAATATTTTTCCAATTGCCGTGGTATGACGATTGTCCCTGGCGTCATCGCCCAGAACAAAACAATCAACCATCCGATCACAGTTATGCCCATGAACAAATTCACCAACCCAATCAAAAACGCGTGGGGGTGTCTAACTGGGATGTTTTTGTCTGCTGGTTCAACATTGCTAAGTTCTTTGATCCGGTATTTGATATCATTGGCGATCAGAGACGGTAGAAAATACAATAGAACATAGAACAGAATTCCTACCCAGATCGCCCAACTATTGGTTTGATCTGAGGAGCCCCATACCAAAAGAACAGTTCCGCCAATGCTGTAGAAAAGTGTTGGCATGATCGCATAAATTACGCCTCCGAATCCTATCTGGTACGCCATAGGTGACTCCACATTGTTTGTTTCGATTTCCGCTCATTAAGCCGTGACGGGCGCAACTGATTTTCCATTGCTAAATATTCCTCGAATACATATTATAGTTGATAATCTTTTTTTGCCAACAGCGCCATCCCTTAAGGCATGGATATTCGCGCGATCATTGGCAGAAATGTTTCCCGCATAAGGCGTGAAAAAGGGCTTACGCAGGAACAGGTTGAAGAGCTTTCTGGCTTTAGCCAGCAATATCTAAGCGGATTAGAACGGGGGCAACGCAACCCCACCATCGTCTCAATCGTTGAATTGGCTCAGGCGCTTGACGTCAATTATATTGATTTATTGAGACCTGAACCGAAACGCCCCAAGACTAAATAAGAATATTGGAAGCGCGGCATTTCTTATAAATGGCAATTTAAGCACAAAAGTGATCGTTCGCCGGCGACAGAACAATTGATCAAGTTGCTTCTTCACCGGCCGAATCTGGTGGCGGCACTCAATATTCAGCGTATTTAGCGCAAAAACTGCATTTCACGCAGAAAATTATCAATAAGCTACTTTCAAACAACCCCTTGCATCTTCATTATTTATTCCTATATCTACCTTCAGGTTATAAGGAATTTACCATGAATACCAAATCCTCTGCTCCTCAAACAAAGAGAATGGCGTCATTAAATGTCGAAAATGCGTCTCTTGCCGAGCTGGTTGAGATTAAGAAACTAGCCGAAGATCAAATCGAGAAAAAAAAGGCGGATGAAATAGATAGATTGAGGCAACAATGGACTCAAGAAGCCGCTGAAATCAATCTTACGCCAGAAATTGTCCTGGGTATTGAAAAAATTGAGGTGCGAAAACATAGAACCTCAAAATTCTCGCCTGTAGATGATCATACCAAGGTCTATAAAAAGGGGCCACACCCCAAATGGCTCAAAGAGCTACTGAAGAAACATAAGAAAAATAACGTTCTTGAGTTGGTAGAGATTGGGGCAATGGTTGCCAACAGCGATGAAGACAACTCATAAAACATTGAAATACCAGCGTATTTATTCCTTGCACTGTGCCTCAGAAAGAGCGAATAGATCTTTAAAATAATTTATCAAGACCTGTTGACAATATCTACTTTCTGATCTATATATACTGCATGCCTTATACAAAAGAACTAACACTTTATACAGCCTCACTTTTCACAAAAAATGCAATTTGTATAAATAACACTATAAGGAAAGTTACTGACCAGAGGTCAGTTAGCAAAAAAAGATGGCGACGCCGCTCAATTAGCGCCGGTCGCCAATAATATGAAATAGAAAATAAAGGTAATTTATATGTATTATTATAAAAATAGCTTAGAACAGCAATTCAACTACTATGGATTGCAGGACGCCTACCAAAGTGCACATCTTGAGGGAAGAATCCAGGCAATATCCTCTATCCTAGAGGATATCCGTGCCCATAAGTCGAATATCGATTTTGTTGCTGACGCCTCAATACGCGCCAATGAATTGGCCCGCCTTGAAGGTGCCTACACTGAGATGATGGAACGCTTCGAACTCACCTACGCCGAGGCCGTTGAGCAACTAAAACATCGCTTAGCAAGCATCAATGAATTGGCTTTTTCGGAATTAGCAATGGCGTTCGAGGAGGATGACAGCGACGAGGATCAAGGATTCGCAGCTGTTGACAGTTGTTACGCCTAGAAATACTCATTTGTATAAATAAGAGTGGGTTGATTTTTTGGTCCGATTGAAATTGTTAGCGGCAATTATCGACCACTGAGTAAGTGCAAAAACATACACAAATTTTTTACGCGCCAACAAATATTTACCGGCGCCAGATAATTGATTGAGATTGGCGAAGTATTTAAGCGCCAAATGGACATAAATGTCCAACCTCAAAAAACACATATTGCGAATGCGGCGACAAAAGGCCGTCTACGAATAAATATTACAAATTTCTTTTTTTGGATCGATTTAGGCGTTTCGCCAAAAGGTTCGGAAATCGAAAACCCATCATGCCGGAATTTACCGCGTCACGATGATATTTTTCTAACATAAAGGATCAAAAAAATGAAAAATGAAGTTGATAAACATGAACGAGTACCCAATGACGAAATAATTACAATATCTCGAACGCAGCTAAGCAAAGCCATCATTGAAGCGCTGTATCTCGGAAAAAGCCACGGATGCTTAGGAATTCGAAATGTGGCAGAACATTTTTGCGAGTGTGAAAATTACGAGGTAAATGACAAATACGCCTCTGATGAAGACACCTATTCTCATGGTTCAGATGATGCCTTGTCACTCATTATACGATACAGCAAGAAATTATGCGAACAGCGATTTGCAAACGATAACGAGGCAGCATCGGCCCTTATCGATCAGTTGGAGTGTCGCAAAATCTCAGAGGTGGCGGATCGATGATGTTCTCTACTCCCAAGCTCAAAATCAGCTATCGTAAGGTCTCTCAATTGAGGCCTTACGACGCCAATGCGAGAACGCATTCTGAACGACAAATCAAGCAGATAGCCGAAAGCATTAATACTTATGGGTGGACCAGCCCGATTGTCATTGATGAGAACGCGATGGTGCTCGCTGGCCATGGGCGCCTTCGCGCCGCCATTGAATTGGGGCTTGAAAAAGTCCCGACCATTCTAGTCTCAGAGCTAACGGAGGCCGAGAAAAAAGCCTACGTCATTGCTGATAACAAACTGGCTGAAAACGCAGGCTGGGACAAAAACATCCTTGCATCTGAGTTCGCCGCCATCGCCAATCTTGAAACTGATTTCAATTTTGATGTGACAGGATTTGCAGCCCCTGCTGTCGATTGGCTCTTAAGCCACAACGATGATAACAATGATCCTGATGAATTTGACGATGCGCTACCCGATCAAGAAAGGCCTGCCGTTTCTCGCCCCTACGATTTATGGCGTCTCGGACCGCACCGCCTTTATTGTTACGATGCGACAAAAGCTTATGCCTATGACGAACTCCTTGGGAATCAAAAGGCGACGATGGTCTTCACAGATCCGCCTTATAACCTTCCGATTGCGGGCTTTGTTTCCGGGCATGGGAAACCTCAGCATGCCGACTTCGCCATGGCGGTTGGTGAGCTTTCAGAAGAGAACTTTATCGACCTTCTAAAAGCAGTCATGGCGCATATGTCGGCGGCAAGTGTCGACGGCGCTCTCCACTATATTTGTATGGATTGGCGACATGCCTATGAAATGCTGGTCGCTTCTCGAGAGGTCTATACGACTCAAAAAAACCTGTGTGTCTGGAACAAGGCAAATGCGGGCATGGGGTCATTTTACCGATCTAAGCACGAGTTGGTGTTTGTGTTCCAAAGCGGCAAAGGCAAAAGCATCAATAACATTGCTCTTGGCAAAGCAGAACGCTATCGCACCAATATCTGGGATTACCCCAGCGCCAGTACTTTTAGCAAAACTCGCAATGACGATCTGGCCTCTCATCCTACCATTAAGCCGGTTGATATGGTTGCGGACGCCATCCTTGACGCCTCAAATCGCAATGACCTCATTCTTGACCCATTTGTCGGTTCTGGGACGACAATTCTTGCTGCAGAGAAAACAGGGCGACGTGCAGCTGCTATGGAAATTGCTCCAGCCTATGTGGACCTTGCGATCCGCCGCTATGAAGCAAAAACCGGTCAGGAAGCGCGCTTGGCTGGCGTCGACAAGACCTTCGCACAAATCGCAGAAGAACGTTCTTCCCAAACAGCCCTCGTCGGCGAGGACGAACAATGAGTGAGCCCAAGGACGATAGCGAAAAACACGGCTATAAGGCGCCGCCCAAAGCAAGCCAGTTCAAAAAGGGCCAATCTGGAAATCCTAAAGGCCGACCCAAGGGTGCAAAGAACAATAAGACTGTTTTTGAAAACTTGGCGGCAACGCTCATCGACGGCAAAATCCCAGGAAGTGACGATAAGGTTACGCTACGAGAAGGCGTCATTGCTCAGCTCGCTTCCAAGGCGTTAGGCGGTGATGCCCGATCGATGAACAAATTTATCGATACAATGCATACTTATGACGAAGAGAACAAATCCTACTGCCGTGAAACTGAGCTGGCCGCAATAGGTAAAATCCTTGAGTTCAACCGGAAAGCGCACATCAACGCTGCTGCAAAGTTTAGCGCCGCTGATCTTAAAGTGATCTCCGACTACCTAAAAAGCGTGGATGAGGAGTTCAAGAAATTCGCCCTGCAGATTAGCGCGATCTTCGACAAAAACAATTTTGCTAGGCCAGAACTTCTCGATGACATGATGCTGGATATTGAACCTGGCAGCGAAGAAAAAATAGAATCACTAGCAACCTCAACGGCTCCCGCGTCTGCTGGTTTAGGTGCTACGGGCGATCCCGTTTAAAGCCGTGACGCCTAAAAAAAGAATTCCCTGTAAATTCCCTGTATTTTTGAACTCAGGGCGCTGGGCAGTAGAAAACGGCTTGGCTCTGGGCACATTGCGTAACCGCGGGATGTCATAATCTGATCGCTGCAATTGTAGGCGCCTGCGTTCAACTTGAGCGTCCTGGCCGCCGGATGAATTTGTAGCGAGTGATCGCCGTGAACAGCGAACAACCCGTTGGATTTTATCGCACCAGCCAGGGTTTCTTCTGTACAGAGATGGTTTTTGCTGGACTTCGGATGCCATCGGAGCGATCAAAAACACTCACAAGGATTGATAGATGAGCATAGAAACCCAAATCGCCGCTATTGAGGCGTTGCCGAATGAGGCGCTGAAGCAGCGTTGGCGGAAGCACTTTCGCCGCGCGCCGCCTGTGGGCTTACCGCCGAAGATGATGCGGGAAGCTTTTATTTATGCCTGCAAGAGAATGCTTTTGGCGGGCTATCGCCAAACGCGCGCAGACGTCTTGATCGCCTCGCCGAAAAAATTGACAAAAACCCTGATGTAACGATCGTCAATGATGCGCGCCCGCAACCCGGATCTCGTCTCGTGCGAGATTGGCGCGGCAAACGGTTCGAGGTTGAGGTCCTAGAAAAAGGCTACAGCTTAAATGGAAAGAGTTATGCCAGCCTTTCCGAAATCGCCCGGCTGATCACTGGCGCGCGATGGTCCGGGCCGCGCTTCTTTGGGTTGAAGCAGGCATCCAGGTCATGACGATAAAATCTATGAAATGCGCGATCTACACGCGAAAATCTTCAGAAGAAGGCTTGGAACAAGACTATAACTCCTTAGACGCTCAGCGGGACGCATGCCGATCCTATATCGAAAGCCAAAAGGCGCAAGGATGGAAGGTCCATGAGGGAAGCTTTGACGATGGTGGGATATCGGGCGGGACGATGGAACGGCCTGGCCTTAAGGAGCTTTTGCGGCGCGTGGAATGCGGCGATGTGCAGGTCATCGTCGTTTACAAGATCGACCGTCTGACCCGATCGCTTGCGGACTTCGCGCGGATTGTTGAGGTTCTGGACAAACACGGCGCCTCGTTCGTGTCGGTAACCCAGCAGTTCAACACCACAACTTCCATGGGGCGGCTAACGCTCAATGTGCTGTTATCATTTGCCCAGTTTGAGCGGGAAGTAACGTCAGAGCGTATTCGCGACAAGATTGCCGCCTCAAAACGAAAAGGATTATGGATGGGCGGCCATCCGCCGCTTGGATATGACATTTTGAACCGCCGATTGGCGATTAATGCCCGAGAAGCTGAAACGGTCACGCTGATCTTCAAGACCGCGCTTGAAACCAAGTCATTATCGCGGCTCGAAGCCAGGCTGAGTGCGATGGGCATACGGTCAAAATCTTGGCGCACACAGAAAGGCAAGCAGGCTGGCGGAAATTACCTGACGCGCTCCATGCTCGGCCGCATCTTGCGTAACCCGGTCTATCTCGGAAAGGTCAAATATGGGGGGAAACTCTATGACGGAGAACATTCTCCCATCATCGAGGTGGCCCTATGGGATAAGGTCCAGACTATGTTGGACAGCGCCCGCGCGGACCGTATCAAGGCGCTCAACAACCATAATGATACGCCTTTGCGTGATCTCGTTTTTGATGACGCCGGGGTCCGCATGGTTCCCCATTACGCCAAGAAGAAACAAAATATTGTTTATCGCTATTATGTAAGCGCGCCGCTGGTCAGAGGCGATAAAACCAATATCGGATCAATATCGCGCGTTAATGCAAATCTCCTTGAACGGCTTGTGGCTGAAGCCTTGTACAGCGAAACAGGCGGCGTTCCAGTTAATCAACGACCCACAATCGACAGGAAGCGGGTTAAGCGGGTGATCGTTTGTAAATCTGAAATTGTGCTGATCGCCCCCAATGCGGCGGGCACAAAAGAAGTGACCCATCACATCGAAGCATCGCTTGAAAAACCGACGCACCGGCGCCAGATCCTGAACCACGGCGGCAAGAACAATCAGAATGAAAACCTGATCAAAGCTGTCGCCCAAGCACATGCCTGGCGGCGCGCCCTTGAAAAGGGGCAGCATGCGTCCGTCAAACAACTGGCGGCCGAGAAACACTTATCCGAGCGTTATGTTTGGAAAATCCTGCGGCTGGCCTATCTGGCGCCCTCAATCATTGAAGCAATCCTTGAGGGGCGCCAGCCACACACGCTGTCGCTGCGCCAGATTAATGAGACCGCGCTGTCTCCGCGTTGGGGTTCGCAAGTCCGCTTGCTCGGGTTCGACGCCGCCGCCTAGATCGTCTCCGGGCCCCTGACTGACTCACTAAAATACCACCGGAGACTTCGGGTCTGAGACGCGGTTTTGGCGTCCAAATCCTGCCCCCCGGAGACGCCAAAACGCGCAGGATTTGCTTGTAAGAGATTGAAAACCAAACGCTTCCGCAAGCACAGCGCCAAAGGGTGGATTTTGCTCTGGTCGGATGGCGGACAGAGTGGGATTCGAACCCACGAGACGGTTGCCCGCCTACACGCTTTCCAAGCGTGCGCCTTCGACCACTCGGCCACCTGTCCGTTCAAGGCGGCGGACTATAGCGCCGCCGCGCACCCGCGCAAGGGGCGATCATATTCGTCCAATCCCGCCAGATTTGGGGCTTTCGCGGGCGTTCACCATGATGATTGCAGCAAACAGCGTGGCGCGTTAATGTCTGGTTTGGTTGGGTATAAAACTGAGGGGGCCGGCATGGCGGCGTTTCGATTTCTTGCATGGGTATTGGTGGCGCTTGCGGTCGCCTTGTTGGGCGCAGATGGGGTTGCATCATTGGAAAGTGGCGAACCGGTGATGCGCTCAACGGCGGATATTCTGGGGCTTGTCGGTATTGACGGCGCCGCGCTCGCGGAAAATTCCCCGGGCGGCGTTTCACAAGCCCTTGGCACAATCATGAGTCTGCCGCTGTGGGGCGTGCTCGGCATTATCGGCGTGGTGCTCACGCTGATTTTCCGCCCGATGGAATAGACAGACGCATTTTTTAAAAAACAACCCTCAGACGTTGCAGTTGCGGTCGCCTTGCCGGCCGATTGACGCCTAGTGGCCAGCAGCAGGTATTTCGCTGCGTTCCCTCGCACGCAGCGCCTCAAGCTTGTTGCGGTAGCGTGTCTGCACCACCGAGACGATCACCATCACGAAGATAACAAAGTAGAAGCTCGCCTTCGACATGGCTTCGACCTTGAACGTGAATAGCTCCATATGGGCAAGGTGACCGCCCTCGGTGATCAGCAAAATGCCGACGACAAAAAGGATGAAAAGGCCAATGACTTCGAACATCCGGTTCTTCTTCAAAAACACGGAGACCTGATCGGCGAGCAAGATCATCATGAGCCCGCTGATGATGATCGCCGTTGCAATTACCCAGACAACTTGCGTGAGGGCGATCGCGGAGAGAAGCGAGTCAAAAGAGAAAACCAGGTTCATAAAGACAATCAGCATGATCGCGCCCGTGACGGATCGCTTGCGCGCACCGTTCATGTTTTCAATATGATCGACGGCGAGAAGATGCATAATCTCCTTGAGGGCTGTGTACATGATAAAGCTGCCGCCGATAATTGAGACGAGCGCGTGGAAGGTGAACGAGGCTTCAAAAACACCCGTTATATGAACGCCGAACAAAGGCTGCGTCAGCCGCGTAATCAGACCCAAGACGATAAACATCAAAATCAGGCGGAAGCCGATGGCAAGGCCAATACCCATCCGCCGCACAAATTGCTGGCGGGCTTCCGGCGTTTTGCCGGCCTCAATCGAAATATAAAGCAGATTGTCAAACCCCAGCACTGCCTGCAGCAGAATGAGCATGATTAGGGTGAACCAATTATCGAGCGCCATTAAGCTTTCCATCGTCTGTGTCCTCCGTCAGTGCGTTAATCATTTGAGCCATGCTTTGCACCAACTAGGCAAGGGCGAGTCGCGAAACTGCCGGTGAATATAAGTGTTAACGCATTGCTTGCGATAAGACGCTGGTTCGTTGCGGCAAAGCGAAACTGAAGGAAATGTCTTTCGCCAAAGCGTTTTTGGCATGCGGCAAACCGCAAGAGAGAGGCCTTTTCAAGGCCCTACTGCACTCTTATCTCTCCGTCATCAAAGAGAGAGGAGAAACAACCAATGGCTAAAATGATCACCCTGTTAACCGCTGTCAGCATCATCGTCGTTGCGATCAGCCCCGCGGCTTACACGTATGCTGCACTCGTATAAGTTTTTAAGCATTTACACCCCGCCCCCACAAAGAAAACGCGGCCGCCCTCAAAAGCAGCTGCGTTTTTCTTTTTATCGGCTAATGCGCAGCAAGAAAGCGTCGTAATCTTCGCGCGTATCGATCCCCGGCGCCGCCGCGGGAACAATGCCGATAGCAATCACCTCCCCCATTTCAAGAATCCGCAATTGCTCCAGTTTTTCTGCGCGTTCTAGTGCGCCCATGGGTCCCCGCGCAAAACTAAGCAGCTTTTCTTTCGTGAACGCGTAAACTCCAAGATGCAGGTAATATTTTTCCGGTGTCTTGACGGCGCCTTTGTCGTCTCTCGGATAAGGCGTAATCGTTCGCGTAAAATACCGTGCTTTATATCTATCCTCGCCGAGCGCCTCGCCCAGGATCACCTTTACTGCTGACGGATCCGCCGGCGAACCCGGTCCGTTTCGCGCGTTTTTGGGAAAAGGGCAGGCCAATGTCGCCGCAAAACATTGCTCGTCCACCACAAGATCGATTGCCTTATCGATATAGCCTGGGTCAATCTCCGGTTCGTCACCTTGAAGATTGACGATAACATCCTCTTCCAGATATTCGGCGACTTCCGCAACACGCGTGCTGCCAGTTTCATGGTCGGAGCGGGTCATCACCGCCTCGCCGCCAAACGCTTGAACCGCTTCAGCAATATTTTCATCGTCAGTCGCAACAATGACGCGCGACGCCTGGACCGCTTTCTGCGCTTGTTCATAAGTATACTGAATAAGCGGTTTGCCGGTTTCTGCCAAAAGCGGCTTGCCCGGCAGACGCGTCGATGCGTGTCGCGCAGGAATTATAATCGCTGCCCTCATACCGGCTGTCGCTTGCAGACAATGATGGCGAGGAATACGGCGCCGGCAAAACCGGCCAACGCGCCAAGACCGTTCGCGACAGCGTCGGCAACTTCCGCCGAACGGATGCCGCCATAACCCTGAACGCCTTCGAGCAAGGCTCCATAAACGGCAAGCAAAGCCGGAATCCAGACCTTGCGCTCAAAAACTTTAAACTGCGCCCAATAGGCGGTTGCGCCGAGTGCGCCGTAACCGGCAAAGTGCGCAACCTTATCGCCGAATTGCGCATCTCCAAACAATAACGCTGCGATATACCGAGCGGCGGCGAACCCCTTTTCCGCATCGTCGGGATTTGGGGTCAACGTTAAATAGGTGACGAGCGAAAAGACTAGGAAGAAAAGTCCGCGCGCCCAAAAAATCCATACCCCCATCAGGCGCCCTCACCTGCTTTTTCTGCAAGGCGGCGCTCCCAGTCGATCGCCGTTTCAACGATAAAATCAATATCGTCATAGCGAGGACGCCAATCGAGCGCTGTTCGGATAGCGGCGTTGTCGGCAATCAATTGTGGTGGATCGCCTGCGCGGCGCGGCGCCATTTCATGAGGGAGCGCGGCGCCAGTCACCCGTTCGAACGCATCGATCACTTCCGATACCGAATAGCCGCGACCATAGCCGCAATTGAGCGTCGCTGACGATCCGCCCTCGCGCAACCGCCGAAGCGCTTTCAAATGCGCTTGGGCCAAATCAGCAACGTGCACATAATCACGTATCGCTGTGCCATCTGGCGTCGGGTAATCATCGCCAAAAACCTGCAGCTTCTCCTTGCGAGCGCCGACAGCTATTTGCGCTGCGACTTTAATAAGGTGGGTCGGCTTACCAATCTCGCCGGCCCGCATTTTCGGGTCGGCGCCAGCAACATTGAAATAGCGCAGTGTCACATACGACAAATCATGAGCAGTGGCGGCATCATGTAAAATGCGTTCGCTCATCGCCATGGTCGCGCCATAAGGCGTGATCGATTGCAGCGGTGCGGACTCCGAAATCGGCACGCGGTCGGGCCGGCCATAGACCGAGGCGGTTGAAGAAAATATGAACCGCGTTATCCCCGCCTCAACACAAGCCCGAAGCAGCATGAGCGTGTTGGCCGTGTTGTTTTTATAATAATCGAGCGGCTGGCGGATCGATTCCGGCACCAGAATCGATCCGGCAAAATGAATAACATCCTTTATGTCGTAATCTTTAAAGACACGGGCCAGCGCTTCAGGATTGCCAACATCGGCCTCAATAAAAGCCGCACCCTCCGGCGCCAACCATCTGGCCCCGGTGGACAGATTATCGAGCGCAACAGCATCTTCGCCGGCGTCCAGCAACGCCAGTAGCATATGGGAGCCGATATAGCCGGCGCCGCCTGTCACAAGTACGCTCATTCAGCCATTCTCTTCCGATGCGTCGCCATACTATTCACGTATTTAGCAATTATTTGAAGTTCATTCATATCCGATTTAAGGCTTGTCGATAAAATCAATGGGATTAGCGGTTTTACTCGTATCCTTTCACAAAAATTAGGCAATGTGGCGTTCGTTCAATTGTTAAAAAAAACAGACAAATCGGCGGCCCCTGACGGCAAAAAGTTATATGCGATCGGCGATGTTCACGGCTGCGCTGACCTCGTCGATATCCTCATCGAAAAAATCGCAGAGGATGCCGGCGGTCTTGACGCGGCGCAGCTGATTTTTCTAGGTGATTATATTGACCGTGGCCCGGACAGCAAAGGTGTGATTGACCGAATGATCGCGATACAAAAATCACAACCGCAGTCGATTTTTCTGAAAGGCAATCATGAAGCGTTGCTGCTCGATTTTTTGAGCGACCCTGAAGATATGTTCCACTGGCTGGAATGGGGCGGCGAGGAAACGCTCCTTAGTTATGGCATTAGCGATATTATCAGGCGTCCGAGTGAAGAGCTTGCGGCGGAGCTGTCTGAGAAAATGCCAAAGGCTCATCAAACATTCTTACGCAACCTCGATCTAATCCAAATCGAAGGCGATTACCTGTTTGTCCACGCTGGAGTGCGCCCCGGTGTTGATCTTGATGATCAGCAGGAGGAAGATCTCTTGTGGATCAGGAGGCGGTTTCAAAATGCAACCCGTGCGGAGCGCCCACCCTACATTGTAGTTCACGGCCATCAGCCCTTGAAAAACCCGTTGGACAAAGGCTGGCGCATTGATGTGGACACTGGCGCATGCTGGTCAGGAAAACTCACTGCCGTCGCCCTCGAGGGGGCGACACGGAAATTTATTTCGACCTGACTGATCGAATTGCAGTTCTAGGCGGATTTCGCCTGAACTTTGTTTTCCGAAATGAGACGCGGACCGCCCGCCACCGCCAGAATTGACCGCAACGTTTCAGAGCCTGTCGTAGTGTCGCCACTCGCGATTGTTTTACCGTATTCACTGGCGTAATTCGCCGCCGTCACCACGTGAGGCGCTGGCGTCACGAAAATCATTCGGGCGCCAAGCAGGATGGACTCCCGCCATTTTTCAAGCATTTCCCTTTTGAATCGCGCTGGCGCAATCAAGAAATCCGGTTCCGCGGCGCGGCTGTCCGATTCAGAAATAATACGTAGCTGCCGCTCACCCATTCGTTCCCGGTCGCGCGCTTCGGCCGTATCAACCGCGGCGGTCACAACCTTCGCCCCTGATCCGGCCCACCGGAGCAGGGCTTCGGCATGCTGGTCTGCGCCAAGAATATGAATGCATTCACCGCGCGACGCGATTTCTTCAAGCAGGGAGACAAATGCGTTTTGAACGTTGTCGATGCGCGCCTCAAACGATTGATAAGGCTGAATAGCACGCATGGCGAGAGCGTTTTCTTCATCCCACAGACGCGCTAGCCGCTCGTACCAAGGATCGAAATCATATTCGTCATTGACGCTATGAGTGATGAAAAGACGGATTGAGCCGCCTTCCTTCGATGTCAGCGCGCCTTTGAATACCTTTAAGCCGGCTTCGCGCACCAACCATTCGATCACTGCAAGCGAATAAACCGCCGATACGCCAACCTGTAACACGTCAACGCTATTCGCGGTCAGAACCATCGGCGAGTAAAGGGTTTCCAGGGCGAAGACGCCATCATCGGCAAGGCGTTCCTTGACCGCTGAAAGCATGGTGCGCGGATCATCAATATGTTCAAGCACAGAGATCGCTGTGATAATGTCGAATTTCTTGTCGCCAAAAGCCTGGTCAAGGTCTGGTGAAGGGAACGCAGACTTTGCTGTCCACGCCCATTGACCGATCTCATCCACATGGTCGCTCGGATCGACGCCAAACCGATCGACCCAGCGAGGGTAATAAGAAAGAAGCGCGCCATCATTGCAGCCAATGTCCAGGGCGGCGCAGTCGCGTCCTGAAATTAGCTCCAATGCTTCCGTCGCCGCGGCCCGCAAATGTTCACGGTTCGAACTATGTCGACCGGAAGGAATGTTGATTTCTTCAGCGCCTTCAACGGCAGACTGTAAAAGACCACAGGCGCGCGCATGGCGGGATGGATCACATAAAAGATAGTCAAGCGTTTGCGAACCGTGACGCCATAACCGCTTTGGCGCCGCGCCCACTGGCATTGAAAAAGCCGGCGTCAACGCTTTTGATCCGCATGCCCTGCAATTCGTTACTTTTTTCACGTAGCCCTGCCCTTATTCACACGCCCTGTTAAGAATGCGCGGACCGTCGCAGGACAGCGTAAAGACGGCGTAAACACCGCGAAAATATTGGGGTTTGGATACGTTCCGCTTACGTCTTTTAACGAAACGTTACCGCTTTTCAGCACGCATTTCTAAACAAGACGCGCACGCAAACGGTAATCATTGTAAACAGACCTTAAACGGAAAGACGCTTAATTAATTTGCGCATGAAAATTGTTCCCTCGTGAATTTGCTCAAGTGTAATGAATTCGTTGGGCTGATGCGCCTGGTCAATTGAGCCGGGGCCGCAAATAACGGTGGAAAACCCTGCTTTCTGAAACTGCCCCGCCTCCGCTGCATAGGCGACAACGCCAGTTGAGTTCTGCCCGGTGATCGCTTTTGCCAAATCAGCGGCAGGATTAACGGCAGACGGCGCGAGATAGGGCGCATTGGTCATCTGCTCAATATCGACCCGGCAGTCGCGCGAGCGGGCGCGCATTTCCGCCTCAACGCCGCGAGCAAAGTCGGTAAACTCGTCGATAATATCTTGCGGGCTATCGCCCGGCACCACCCGTAAATCCCAATCAAAAACCGCTTCCCCGGCCATAATATTGAGCTGCGTGCCGCCGCGAACGACATTGACCGTCATCGTCGAGTATGGCGGATCGAATGGCGAACCCGCGTCGGCGCCTTTTGCCCGCAAGGCCCGCATGTTTGAAACTTTGGTGATCAGTTTTGCCGCTGCCTCCACCGCAGAGACCCCGCGATCAGTTTGACTGGAGTGGGTCGTATAGCCTGTGACCGTAACCCGGAAAGACGCAATGCCCTTGTGTCCGTCGATCACCTGCATTGACGTCGGCTCACCGACAATTACGGCGGACGGCGCAGGAACTTTACCGGTGATTTCAGAAATCATCCGCGGCGCGCCGAGGCACCCGATTTCCTCATCATAGGACAAAGCAAAGATGAGCGGCCGTTTCAGCGTCGCCTTCAACATCTCCGGCACTAGCGACAAACCGATCGCCGAAAAACTCTTCATATCGGCGACCCCGCGCCCGAAAAGTTTGCCGTCTTTTTCCACGACGTCGAACGGATCACTATCCCAGTCCTGCCCGGCGACCGGCACCACATCTGTATGACTGGAAAGAACAACACCGCCCTCAACCTGCGGCCCCACGACCGCATAGAGATTGGACTTCGTTCCATCATCATTTGAGACACGCACGCTTTCTACGCCGTGCTCTGCAAGATAAGCTTCGACATCTTCAATCAGCGCGTGGTTCGATTTCGACGATGTCGTATCAAAAGCGACAAGGCGGGAAATCCACTCAAGTTGCGGGGCAAGATCGGACATGGTCAGAAACTGACCGCGCTAATCGAAAAGTGCAAGAGCGCATTACCCTGCGAGGGAAAATGCCTCAAGGCCGGACAGGCGCATCGCCGTTTTCCGAGCGGGGATATCGCGAGGGGCGACGCCCGCAACCGCCGTCGCAAAAGCCGCAATATGCGCCGGCGTGGTGCCGCAACAGCCGCCGACGATGTTTAACAGTCCGCTTTGCGCCCACTCCTCCAAATGCGTTGTCATGGATTGAGGCGTCTCGTCATAGCCGCCAAAGGCATTGGGCAAGCCAGCATTGGGATATGCGGAAACAAAGCAATCCGCGACCGCAGAAAGCTCCGCCACGTACGGGCGCATCAGATCCGGGCCCAGGGCGCAATTGATCCCGACAGACAATGGCTTTGCGTGACGGACCGCGTTCCAGAACGCTTCCGTCGTTTGTCCGGACAAGGTCCGTCCCGACTGATCGGTGATCGTCACTGAGAGCATGATCGGCACATCGAAGCCAAGCTCGTCGAACAGGGTCTGCACGGCATAAATCGCCGCCTTGGCGTTCAGCGTGTCGAAAATTGTTTCGATCAACAACGCATCGACCCCGCCTTCAATCAGGGCGCGCGCCGCCTCGCCATAGGACCTGGCCAGTTCATCATAATCGGTATTGCGTTTGCCAGGATCATTGACGTCCGGCGAAATCGATGCGGTTCGGTTTGTTGGCCCGATCGCTCCGGTTACAAACCGTGGACGGTCATGGGTAGACGCTGCATCAGCGGCCGCGCGGGCCAGCCTTGCGCCCTCGACATTTAATTCATCGGCAAGATCTTCCATCGCGTAATCGGCTTGCGCGATGATCGTTGATGAAAATGTATTCGTCTCAATAATGTCGGCGCCAGCCCGCAAATAGGCTTCGTGCATCCCGGTGATGATGTCCGGCCGTGACAGATTGAGAATGTCGTTGTTGCCTTTGATGTCTGAAGACCAGTCCGCGAAACGGTCCGCGCGATAGCCAGCCTCATCCAACTCATAGTCCTGGATAAAGGTGCCCGCCGCGCCATCGAGCACAAGGATGCGCCTCTCAAGCGCTTGTTTCAGCGCTTCAATTCGTTCGGGACGGCCAGGGAAAGGATCACTCATATCAACCTCTTGGGCATCATATAAAGATATCTTTATATGATTTGCAAGGGCGAAGTTGGGCAAACCGCCTTCACTCGGCAGCCTAATAATAAACCCCGCCCAGTAGGCGGGGTTTCATAAGCACTATTCGGCTTTGCCTACTTCACTTCGATCAGTTCAACTTCAAAGATCAGCGCCTCGTTTGGTCCGATCGGGCCGCCCGGCGTGCCGCCTTCGCCATAGCCGAGATCAGGCGGGATAAAGAAACGGAATTTATCGCCTTCGCTCATCAGCTGGACGCCCTCAGTCCAGCCGGGAATGACACGGCTTAATGGAAACTCAATCGGTTCATTACGGGCATAAGACGAATCAAATTCCGTCCCGCTTAGTAGCGTTCCTTGATAATGAACCTTGACGGTATTATCCGCTGACGGACTTTTCCCGTCATCTGCGCCCTCGGTTAGGACTTCATATTGAAGGCCGGACTCAGTCGTTTGAATCCCGTCCTTTTTACCGTTTTCGTCTAGAAACCTGTTCGCCGCAGCGAGGTTGCTTTCCGGGTTCTGCACTTTAATTAGCTCCACATCAAAAATAAGGGCCTCGTTGGGGCCGATAACGGCGCCGCTTCCGCCTTCGCCATAACCTAGATCGGGCGGCACAAAGAAACGGTATTTGTCGCCCTCGCTCATCAATTGCACGCCTTCGGTCCAACCGGGGATGACCTGATTGAGTCTGAAGCTAGCCGCGGCGCCTCTGGCGCGCGACGAGTCAAACTCAATGCCATCTTTCAGCGTGCCGACATAATGAACAACTACCAGATCCGTCGAAACGGGCGTTGCGCCGCTCTCGGCGCCTTCCTCGAGGACCATATACTGAAGCCCGCTATCGGTGACCTTAACGCCCTCGCGGTCAGCATTTTCTTTGAGAAAATCTTCCGATGCGGCAAGCCGCTCAGC
>JAJFGC010000153.1 GCA_021776345.1 Hyphococcus sp.
CCCGGCCTGATCACTTCCGCGCGAGCGCGCATCGTCTCGCCTCGGGCCGGCGCCAAAAGGTTAATCTTGAACTCGGTGGTTAGGACCGTTGAGTCTTCCGGCATTAACGTATAACCGGCATAACCCGCTGCATTGTCCGCCAGCGTCGCTGCAACGCCGGCATGAAAAAATCCGTGCTGCTGCGTCAGTGTCTCGTCAAACGCAACCGCCAGCTCGCATGATCCATGGCCGAGCGCGCGCAGCTCAACCCCAAGCTTTTTCATGAAGCCCTGCCGCGCGAAGCTGTCGCGCATACGGCGCTCTGCTTCCGGCGAGAGGGTTTGCGACATGTAGATTAACTTCCCATGCAGAAGAAATTAAGTTTATTACCATCAAGATCACGCACATAGCCGCAGCTCATTGCGCCGTCCATGCGCGGCCCGGCTTCGCCTTCGCAAGTTGCGCCAAGCGAAATCGCTTTGTCATAAAGCGATTTGACCTGCGCCGAATCTTTCGCCGCAATGGCGACCATGGCGCCATTGCCAGGCGTCGCTTCGCCGCCATCATAAGGCTTGGCTAAGGCAAACATTGGCTTTTTTGGATCAACGCCATAGCTGACGAAACCGCCGCCGGACATTTCAAACATCGGCGCCGCCCCCAACTCAGTGAATAATTCTTCATAGAATTTGCGCGCACGATCCATATCGTTCACGCCAATAGTTGTGTATGCGAGCATTGGTGTTTCTCCGTTTAGGTTAAGTCTTGGCCATTTTCACAAAGCCAATATTTAATTCCGCTCTGTAAGCTCATAAAAATAGCCCAATTTACAGTCTTCATACGCGGACAGTGTCGTGCCGCCGCTCATTATCGGGCCATCAGTAAACGAATTATGAGCTTGGATCTCTATCTCATCATCCTTACAAACGTCAGCATCTCTTGAGTACATATTTTTTCTATCGATACTGATGCCGCGATTCGCACCCAACCGTTTACATCCATCGGCTTGCACTTCATTCAAAAACTTGTCGCCATTTTTGAGCTCAAAGAAAATTCTGTAACGATCCAGGCCTTTGTATTTTTTTACTCTTAGTTTTCTTTTTTCTCGCAACCCAATGCATTCCAACTTTTCTGTGCTGACGTCGTATTTGGCGACAAAGCGCTCGGATCGTTTCGTCATTGGCCGTTCTTGATTTTGATCTGTTTGCCCGTGCGCAGGTGAAAGAAACAACACTACAGCTATTGCAAATGAAAAATATAATTTTATCAACTCATCCCTTTCACATCAAATATTCGGGGTCTCACAGACAACTTATTGCGCCACGACCACCTCAAAACGTTTGGCCCCTAAAAAATCCCCTTCGCCGGGTTCTCAACGAGATACCCGGCCGGCGCCACCGGGTTAAGCTGCAACACCTGCTCCGCCGTCAGGTTTGGCAATTGCTGTACAAGATCGAGGAAGCGTTCAGACTCCACCGGCGCCAGAATGTCATCGGTCAGCGTTTTAAACTTCTTGATATATTCCGGGCGGGTGAAGGGGCGCGCGCCGAAAGGATGCGCGTTGGCGATGCCGAGTTCATCTTCAATTACCCGGCCATCTTCCATCGTCACAACCACACGCGCGCCGAAGGCTTTTTCATTGGGGTCCTGGCTGTGATAACGCCGGGTCCATTCCGGGTCTTCTGTCGTTGAAATCTTGTGCCAGAGCCGGACGGTGTCTTCGCGTTGCGCGCGCTCGGGCGCGTATGATTTCACATGGTGCCATTCGCCATCCTGCAGCGCGACGGCGAAGATATACATGATCGAGTGATCAAGCGTTTCGCGGCTGGATTTCGGGTCCATTTTTTGTGGATCGCCGGCGCCCGTGCCGATCACATAGTGCGTATGATGAGACGTATGCAGAACGATTGACTTCACTTTGTCGAAATCGCCAATTTCTTTGCCCATGCGAAAGGCCAGATCGATCAAGGCCTGGCTTTGATATTCCGCCGAGTGCTCTTTTGTGTAGGTCTCAAGGATCGCGCGCTTCGCCTCGCCCTTGCCCGGCAGCGGCACATGATACGTTGGATCATAGGGGCTCTCGCCTTTGTCCCGCGCCGTGCGACCATTCAAGATGTAGGAAATCACGGAGTCCTCACCCTCATAGATCGGCGACGGCGCGCCCTCGCCGCGCATGCAACGGTCAACTGCTTCGATCGCCAGCTTGCCGGCATAGGCCGGCGCAAATGCTTTCCAGCTGGAGATTTCGCCTTTGCGCGACTGGCGCGTTGTCACCGTCGTGTGAAGACCCTGCTGCACGGACTGATAGATAATCTGCGTATCAAGACCAAGCAATGTGCCTACTGCTGCCGAGGCAGACGGACCAATATGGGCAATGTGGTCGATCTTGTGTTCATGCAGGCAGATCGATTTCACCAGGTTCACCTGAATTTCATAGCCAGTGGCGATGCCGCGCATGAGATCACGGCCATCCTTGCCGCATTGCTGCGCAACGGCGAGCACCGGGGGAATATTGTCGCCGGGGTGGGAATAATCAGCCGCAAGAAAAGTGTCGTGGAAATCAAGCTCGCGCACAGCCGTGCCGTTCGCCCAGGCCGCCCACTCGGCGCATACCGTATGCCCGACCGGCAAACCGAACAGCGTCGCGCCGCCTTCACGCAAATGCGCGTTCGCCATCGCCCGCGCCGATTTGATCGGGCCACGATTGAGCGACGCGATCCCCACAGACGCGTTATCGATGATCCGATTGATGATCATGTCCAGCGCCTCGTCATCGACCTCGACAGAGTCGGAGGCAACTTCAGCGATCTTCCAGGCAAGCTGGTCCTCTCGTTTCAGATTGTCTTTGGAACGGTGGGCGCGAACGTCATGGGTAATCATCGGGGATTCCTTAGTTGTCTTTTTGCTGGTTAATTCGTTTTTGGCGGTAGTGCTGCCATGCGTTGAGTGAGCCGATTGCAGCGCCGAATAGAACTGTCCCGCCAATCATGAGAAAAATCGACATCTCCTGGGTACGCCAAATCACAAACCACATGAGAAATCCCCAGGCAACGCCGGAGTAGAGACCGCTGACGATCCCGTGTCGCAACGACGAAACTGTTCGTTTTTGCTTCGCCTTGGAGGTCAAACGGGGCTCCTTTTTTTTGGAATGGGCAGCGCTTTGAAAGCAGCACGGCTTTTCGCGCTTTCCTTGCCTTAACGGCGACAGGCTGTCTATGGGGAAAACCGGCGGCAAACCGCCTCTGGAAAACTTAGCCTAGAAAAACAATAGCTTAACAGCCATCGCTACCAACGCGACGTAAAAGACCTTTTTGATCAGCGCTTCGCCTTTCGCCACAGTGGAGCGGGCGCCGAGCCAGCCGCCGATCGCGTAACCGCACGCGAGCGCGACGCCCAGCCCCCATTCGATCTCGACATTCGCCGCGAAGACGGCGAGCGCCACGAAAGAGAACATCAGCGCGATGAACACCTTGTGCATGTTCACCCGCACCAGATCGAGTCCCATCACACGGTTGAGGATCGGTATCAGAATAAAGCCGACGCCAATTTGAATGAAGCCGCCCCAGAAGCCGGCGCCGATCATCAGGATATGACCCAACACCAGATTGCGCGGCTCGCCGGTCTGCGAGACTTTTTTTTGACCGGCGCCGGTCATCATGATGATCAAGACGCCGATCATAATCACCGCCAGTGTGCGATCAAACCAGACGCCCTCAAGGCGGACACCGACATTGGCGCCGCCAAATGCGCCAAGGCAGGCGCAGGCCGCGAGCGTGGCGCTCAAGCGAAAATCTGAAAAGCCTTTGGAAAAGAATGTCGCCACCGACGCGATGTTCTGCGCGATAATGCCGATGCGGTTAGTGCCGTTCGCCACCGGGCCCGGCAGCCCCAAAAACACCATCACCGGCACGGTCAGGATCGAGCCGCCTCCGGCCATAACGTTGATCCAACCGGCGACAATGCCAGCAACGAAGAGGATAACCAGCTGTATGGGATCGAGCGTCATGGGCGGTCGTTAAACCATTTTTGGCCTCGCCGCTACCGAGAGAACGCTCATATTCTATTGAGCAGTTTGTGAGTGTTTCAGAAACCTGGATTGTGAAGCACTATCTGGCGCAAAGCAGATGTCGCGCGCGCCAAACCAACCGATGCGATTGCGTTGAACCCAGTCATAGAAAGCATCGCCAATGAATGATGGGATGAGACGACCGAGTTGCCCCATCCAACGCCACGGCGCCGGCATCAATCGGGCTGCTTTCATAACGCCGCGCCAGCGAAGATATGGCTCACCATCCGCCAACACCATGAATGTATCGAAAGCTTTGGCGTCAAGACCGTAATGGCGATATAGCGCCTGCGGAATTGGCTCCTGAATGGCGGCAAAAAGCGTATCGCCGCCCTGATCATGCTTCATCATCCACTGCACGCCTGACGAACACAAAACACAATGACCGTCAAAAATGATCAGCGGCCTGGTATCATCAAATGATGGAACATCTGTGTCGTGACGATAGCTGTGTGGGTTTTGTGTGCTTTTCATTCATGCTCCAGAAACTACGTAGTGGTGGACAATTATTGCATCAACTAACTCGAAAAATGCGCCGCCATATTCTTTTGCGAACCTTGCATATCGTCCACCCCGTGCCTTCATTAGGCAAGCGTAATAGCGCTTGTCTTTCTGGTAGGCATTCAGGCGTTTTGATATTCCAGGCGAGGCCTATTCTTTCGAGCAGCACAATAAACCACCAGCCGGGATCAGGCTGGCCTGAAAGAAGTCCGATCCTTGCCGAGCCGGGAAATGCGTGATGATTGTTATGCCAGCTCTCCCCCATACTAATGAACCCGGCGACTTTTACGTCTCGCCCTTGCACGCTCGCGCCGGAAACATACCAAGACATGTCGCCTTCGGTATCGTGATATTCATGATGCGCGTAATGACCGACGAGCCAATGTCCGGTGACGCTCACAAAGACCCGGACGGCAACGCCCCACACGACATAGCCCCAACCTCCCAACGCATATAAAAGCAACGCAAGCGGCGCCTGTTGCCACATCCATGTGCGCTCCATCCACTCATAAATTTTGTCTGAGCGCAGTCTTTCTTCGAGGACAAAGGCTGGAGGGCGATCAAGCGCCAGATCGCAATGAACCTGCCAAAAATAATCCTGCGCGATGCCTCGCCGATGGCACAGATAATCATGGCAAAGCTTTTGGCGTTGCGCCCAGTCACGCAAATCGTGTTGGTAGGCCATGCCAAACGGGCCAGCCATACCAACTAAGACGCCGAGATAGACGAGAATATATTCAAGCCATAGCGGACACTGAAAACTATTGTGAATAAGGCGTCGGTGCATGCCAACGGAATGTCCGACGCAAAGGGTGACGGCTGTAAGCAGCATAAAGACTAGAAAAGCATTCCAACTAAAAGTTAGCGGCCCTGCAAGCAACGCCACTAAGGTCATACCGCCAATCCAAAGTGATTTTGTCGGCTGCCACTCGACCATCCCTTTGCCGGGATGTGAGTTTTTAAAGGCAACGATTCGATCCGACCCCTTAACTGTCTGCATGATTTCATCTCCCTGTGAAAATTTGATCGCTGCAGCCATTATCCGCTACAACCTACCTGCCCCGTCAATAAATGGCCGTAAAGCCGCCATGGGCGTTTACGTGTCTTTGCCGCAGCGCCAAGCATCCGGCGCAAGGCAGGATCAAGTATCGGTTCGGCAAAAACAAATCCTGCCGCCTGCGCCTTGTCCGGTTTGACATTCTGCCCGCCAAGGAGGAGTTCGTCGGCGAACTGGCCGAGCGCGGCGCTCAATGGTTTTGCCGGGATACGGAAGATGGCGGGGCGACCCAACGCTACAGACAATGCCTTGGTGAAGAGTTCATTCGTCACTGCACCCGGCGCTGTAGCGTTCACCGCGCCGGCAAGTCGTGGGTCGGCGATGATATGCGCGATCAGCCATACAAGATCATCTCTCGTGATCCAGGACATCATCTGCTTGCCACTGCCAAAAGGCCCGCCCAGACCAAACTCAAACGGCGTCAGCATCCGCGCCAGCAGCCCGCCGGCTGGATCAAGCACCAGGCCAATCCGTAAACGGATGGTCCTGATGTTCTGACGTTCCATCGCCCGCGCCGCCCGCTCCACTGCTTCGCAGCTCTGGTGAGAAAAGCTGTTGGTTTCTGGGTTATGAGTTTCCATCAATGGTTCGGCGCCGCGCATGCCATACCAACCGACGGCGGATGCCGCGATGAAACACTCAGGTTTGTGGGTTAGTCTGGCAGCGAGCGCAGTCAGCGCCTCAGTCAATTGCACCCGGCTTTTGATGACCCGGTGCTTCTTCTTTCCAGTCCACAGACCGTTGGAAATAGGTTCGCCAGCAAGATGAATGATGGCGTCGATTTGATCATCGTTCGCGATTTGGTCGAGGTCAGTGATGACCCGGATCGGCGCCGGCAACTGATCCAATGCGCGATCCGGGCGCCGCGTCAGCACCGTTACGTCATGTCCGGCGGCAATCATCGCTTCAGTCAAACGGGCGCCGACAAAACCGGTTCCGCCAGTTACTAAAATGTGTTTGCGGGCCTCGATCGCGGCGACCAAGGGCCCTGCCGGCGCCGGCGCAATTCGCGCAAGCCGCGCCGCTGCCGCCAGATCGCGGGCGCCGAAGACCGTGGTTCCGGCCGCCGCGATCACGCATAACCAGCTATAAATCCCATAATATGCGAATGGCATCGCGGTCGCTTCTTGCGCCCATGCCCACAAGACCGGCGCCATCAACGCCAGGATCGCGCCATAGTTGAGCGCCATCAATGTGTGTAGGACCCGCTCTGACGGCGGCAGGCGGCGAGACCTGTCTTCTTCGACAAAATCCCAGAGCGTGATGAGGATTTCGACGCCAAGCACGAATATAAGCGCTCCTGCGATCGCGCCTTGTGGCGCCGTCCACCCGATCAACAAAAAGATAAAGCTGTAGAAAAAATTCCTGACGCCGTGCAGACGCAGCTCATTTTTCTGCGAAGGTCGCCATGCCAGTCGCTCTGTCATCTCGTGGTGAACCAGCGTATCCGTTACTCCAAAAGCCATCTGTATGGTGATGAGTATCCAAAGCAGAGGATCGGTCATGGCTCATGCCTCCTTCATATCGTGAAAAATGGTTGTCTGCGTGATCAAGACGCCGAATAAATCGTGAGTAAGTGTCAGGGTAAAGGCGAACGCGCCCGCCCCCAAATCATGGTGGCCAATCACCATACGCCCCGGCGTCAGCGCATCAGGCAGTTTCATCCGCAGGCCAAAAACTTTGAGGTAGTATTTCACGCTTGTAAAAAACAAAGCGCCATCGGCAACCGACAATTTCAAAGACATGGAAATGCCGCCGCCGACATGCTCTTCAAGGCCCGTAGGCCCGGAAAATCTCTTGGCGCTGTTCACTGCTTGCGGAAATCCGGCGCCGCGGCCATAAAGCCGCGTCCAGATCTGCCCATCGGTATCGGGATCATCCGTTATGGTGACAATCGCCGGCCGGCTTTCAGACTTTTGATCAAGGGGCAGCGGCGCCCCGATAATGCGCGCCAATTGCGCAAGCAACGCGCCCAGCGGCGCCATTGTTAGTTCTGTTGTTTGGCCGCGATAGACGATGCTTTCCCCGTCCCGCGCCTTCACGGAAAACCGTCGCTGTACGGGTTCCTGCAGCATGGCCCAATCTTCATCGTTGAGGAGGCGCCGGAAGCGGTTATCAATAACATGCGCCGCGCCTTGCGGTTTCTTCTCTACTGGATGAACGTCAACCATGGACCGCTCCCATTGGATCCTCTGTTGATCAGCCGGGCATGCGCCCGCGGAACTAGTCTTCTTTCTTCTTGACGAAGGGCGATAAGAGATCGACAGCCTTGGCGCCAAGCTTCAACAGCGGCGCGACGCGCGATTTCGGTACGCGGTTCATCTGTTCGTACCAGCCATTAAGAAGTGCAATCAGTTCCTGCAATTCCGTAAGGCGCGTCACCGCGGCTTGGGTCGCAGTCGGGTCGGCCTTTGCATCCGTCAGGCACGCATCGAGTATGCTCGCCGCCGGATCAAGCTCGCGTGCTTTGCGCATTTCAACGATATGCGAGACCATCTCCCACATGTCGCTTTCGGCGATGAAGTGATCGCGTCGATCACCCATCACCGGCGCCCGCAAAACAAGGTTCCAGCTCAACAGCTCCTTGATGGAATTGGAAACATTGGACCGGGCTATCGCCAATGTGTCCGCAATGTCTTCTGCATTCATGGGCTGCTCGCTCACCAGGAGCAGCGCATGGATTTGCGCGACCGAGCGGTTAACGCCCCACTGCCCGCCAAGGTCTCCCCAATGAAGGATAAAGCGCCGGATTGCCGGGCTGAGCTCAATTGTCTTTACAGTAATTTCTGTCATAACAGAAATATATGAAATCAAGGAATAAAAGTCAACCGGGTTATTAGTGGGAATGCACCCATGATTAAGAAAAAATGGTTCAAAATTTGCTTGAAAGCATATGAAATGGCGCTAATTGAGACCCTTACATCGGACAAACGTGGGACATATCCCAAATGAATGAATTACAAGACCTAATAATCCGCGCAAAGGCAGCCGCAGACAAGGCCGACCTTTCTCTCTCCACGGTATCGCGAAAGCTGTTTAATGACGGCAAAACCCTGGCGAGACTGGAAAGCGGTGGACAATTGACGCTGAAAACGCTGGAAACCGCCCGTGGTCGGCTCGAGGCGCTGGAAAAGGAATATCAGGCAAAGGCGCAATCTGGCGCCGCGCCCGCGACGGCCCAGCCAGTTGATCTCCTGACGCCCGGTGCGCTAACGCACCTCGATCGGCTGGAAGCTGAGGCCATCCATATTATGCGCGAGGTCGCCGCCGAGGCGGAAAATCCGGTAATGCTTTATTCGGTCGGCAAGGATAGCGCCGTGATGCTGCATCTCGCGATGAAAGCGTTCCACCCGTCCAAGCCGCCCTTCCCGCTTATGCATGTGGATACGACCTGGAAATTCAAAGAGATGATCACATTTCGCGACGATACTGCAAAAAAGCTCGGTCTCGATCTTATCGTTCACATTAATCAAGATGGTGTTGCTCAAGGGATTAATCCGTTCACCCACGGATCGCAAATCCATACCGACATCATGAAAACCCAAAGCCTGAAGGCGGCACTGGACAAATATGGATTTGATGCAGCGTTCGGCGGCGCGCGGCGCGACGAAGAAAAGTCACGCGCCAAGGAGCGCATCTTCTCTTTCCGGTCTGCCGGCCATCGCTGGGATCCAAAAAATCAGCGTCCGGAGCTTTGGAATATTTATAATACCCGCATCAACAAGGGAGAATCGATCCGCGTTTTCCCGATTTCCAATTGGACCGAGCTCGACATCTGGCAGTATATCTATCGCGAAAGCATACCGATTGTGCCGCTTTACTTTGCGGCGGAACGACCGGTTGTGGAGCGCGATGGCGTCCCAATCATGGTCGACGATGAGCGCATGCCGCTCCTTGATGGTGAGACGCCGACAATGGAGATGGTGCGCTTTCGCACGCTGGGCTGCTATCCACTGACTGGCGCGGTTAAGTCCGACGCCGCGACGCTGCCCGACATCATTTCAGAGATGCTGACTGCGCGAAACTCAGAGCGCGAAGGCCGGGTGATCGATCATGACCAGTCCGCCTCAATGGAGAAAAAGAAACAAGAGGGGTATTTCTAAGATGGCCAATGCCCCCCTCACCGCCGACGACAATGTCACTGATTATCTCGCCGCTCATGAGCGCAAAGGTCTCTTGCGTTTTATCACATGCGGCAGCGTCGATGATGGAAAATCAACATTGATTGGCCGGCTGCTCTACGATTCAAAACTTCTCTATGATGATCAGCTGGCGGCGCTTGAAAGCGACACAAAAAAGCACGGCACGCAAGGCGAAAAAATCGATTTCGCCTTGCTGGTCGATGGCCTTGCGGCAGAACGCGAACAAGGCATCACCATCGACGTTGCCTATCGGTTTTTTTCCACCGAAAAACGCAAATTCATCGTCGCTGATACCCCGGGCCACGAGCAGTATACACGCAACATGGCCACGGGCGCCTCGACGGCGGAGCTCGCGGTCGTCATGATCGACGCGCGCCAGGGCGTGCTTACGCAAACAAGGCGGCATTCCTATATCGCGTCGCTTCTCGGCATTCGTCACATTGTCGTTGCCGTCAATAAAATGGA
>JAJFGC010000154.1 GCA_021776345.1 Hyphococcus sp.
CCGCCGACGGCTCTTTAAGGCTTTACAACAAAGCATTCCAGCAGCTTTGGCGTCTTGATGCGAAGGCACTGGACAAGAAACCTCATATCGATGCGATTACTTCGCGTCTCCTCAACAAGACGGCAGGCGCGGACGAAAAAATATCCCTCATTCGCCGCGCGGCGACGTCCAAGATGCCCGAAGATCGTGAACCTGTTGCCAGTGTCGAAATATCATTAAGAGACGGGAGAGCAATTGCCTTCGGCACTGAACCGCTGCCGGACGGCGCAACGCTTGCCCACTTCCTCGACATCACCGATTCCAAGGAGCGCGAGAAAGAGCTGAAAGAACGAAACGCCATCCTGGAAAATGCAGATCGGCTCAAATCGAAATTTGTCGATCATGTTTCTTACCAGCTGCGCACGCCGCTTTCGACTATCATCGGTTTCTCCGAGATGCTCGACGGGCAAATGTTCGGGATACTGAACGACCGGCAGAAAGACTATGTAGCAAGCGTCTTGTCAGCGTCCTACCACCTTCGCGACCTCATAAATGATGTCATTGATCTTGCTGCTATCGACGCTGGCAAACTGGAACTTGAGCGCAAGCCAACTGACATCCGAAAGCTCCTTGAAAGTGCGGCGACATTTGCAGCCCTAAAAGCAGAGGACACGCAAGTCTCTCTAAACGTTGATTGTCCCAAAGATATTGGCATTGCCGACATTGATGAGCGCAGGGTCAAACAAGTGCTATTCAATCTTCTGTCTAACGCTTTTGCTTATACCGGTGTGGCCGGGAATGTGACGATCGGCGCAAGCAGAGCCGATGATGTCGTTAAGATCTGGGTTGAAGACACCGGCCGCGGCATCTCCCCTGAGGATCGCGCAAAGGTTTTCGATGCCTTTGAAAGCCGGGGACCAAGCGCCGGCGCAGGGCTCGGTCTGTCACTGGTTGAGCGCTTTGTGAGCCTGCATGGCGGCTGGACACGGATGGATTCCGAAGAAGGACATGGCGCCCGCGTTACCTGTTATTTGCCGGAAAGCACGCCCGTTGAGGCCGCCAAAAACAACCAGACAAAAGTCGCCGCTGCCAAAAAGGCGACGCCAAAAGTGGCCGCCAAAAAGCGGTCGGCCCGCAAAAGCAAAGAAAAAACCGCAACGCCGCGAGCCGCTGAGTAGCTGGCTCGCCTTTGGCGGCCCAGCAGTCCCCTTTTCATATTCCTATGCAGAATGTCACCGGCGCCCCTTTTATGCCGCCTTTATCTCGTTTAACTCTCCGCCATGAGTATTTTTCTTACTGTCCTGAGCCTTCTCACGGTCGAGCCGCCTGAGGCGAACCAGCGTTACCTAGATTGCGTTTTGCTGGTCGAAGCTGATCTTGAACTTGGCAGAACCGCGGCCCAGCAATGGACGGCCGAAGGCGGCGGCGCCGACGCTCAACACTGTCAGGCGATTGCTGATATTGCTGCCGGCTTTTTCAAACTTGGCGCTGCGCGGCTTGAAGATCTCGCCCAACGAAACGACGCCGGCGATGATCGTATTCGCGCACGACTACTCGCTCAAGCGGCAGACACTTGGCTGATGGCAGATCAAGTTGAGTTTGCGAAGACGGCGATCAAATCTGCTTTCGAATATGCACCTGACTCAGGCGAGCTCCATTTAACCGCCGCCAAAGTCCACGGAGCAGACAAAAAATGGCACCAGGTTGTGGCGTCGGTCGAAACCGCTGCGCAAGCTGGTTTTGTCTCTGCAAATACATACGTCCTCAGCGGTCGAGCATTTATAGAACTAGGCGACTATGAATCCGCCTCCGCCGAGGTCATAAAAGCATTAACGCTTGATCCGACAAATCTCGACGCCCTCGTCCTTCGAGGCGAGATTCAACAAACTGGCGTTCCGATCGAAGTGTTTTATGGCGAGCCGGACGCAAACAACTAAGATAACTCCCTCAAATTCCCGCTAGTCACGACAGTGTGAAGGCAGGGCGGCGGACATTCCAACAAAGAGTCCTTATTCTTGTTTAAGGCGAAACAGTATTGAGCTGTTGCCTCGCCCTTTACATGACGAGACTCAGACGAGGTGTCTTAGGTCCCCCTTCTCACTTCGTCTGGCGCGCTTGGAATATAGCGCGTGGGGCCGCCGATTTCGCCCGCAACTGATCGGCGGTCCCAATTTGTAAGTCGACATCTTCACAAAATCACCTCATCGCCGTTGTTAACGTTTGATTAACGAATGAGATGTCCCATTCACGATAAGCTGCCAAAGAGAATCGGGCCGATGGCGCACGCAATAAATGGAAACAAAGATGTCCGCGAATTGCAACGGCTCGCGGAAGAATCCTCCCCATCGCTACGGGACGCGCGCGTCAAGACCCGTTCCCGCGCCGCGCTTCTCGAGCTTATCGATATTTTGTCACGCTGGAGCGCAGCAGGCTTAGCGCTTGTCGCGGGGATTGCAGTTTATCTCGCCATTATCGCTGGCAACCTATATCCAGGCCGCGCCGCTGCTTGGGTGACACTATTACTGTGTGCTTTATGGATTTGCCGACGCATGCGCGGTCAATTTCGCGCCGGTGATACGATCGCTGCCCGCCCCTTCCGATGGCGGGCGTCTTACACATCTTGTCTAAGCGTCCTCGGCGTCGTTTTTGCGAGCGCCCCGATATTGCTAACGCCTGACAACGCGCCAGCCTCCTTAGGTCTACAGGTATCGCTGCTGATCATGCTTGGCGCTTTTGGCGCCGCTATTACTCATGCTGCACATCTCACAAGCGCAGCCACGTTTGCGGCGCCCGGCGCGGCCATGCCTGTTTTGGCGGCAATCCGCAGCGGCGACATAACGCTTGCTATGGCGCTTACAGCAGCGTCAGCTGTAGCTTTGGTAATTGTTTTTGCCTTCTCTCGAACGATCGCGACAAACGCCGGCAGGAGAAACCCCCGCACTCGTTTTGTGCGCCGCGAAATCGAGAGGGCTCACATCCAGCACCACGCGGCCAACGGCGCCACCCACAGCGCTCTTTAAACGAGCCTTTTGAGACCGGCATCCGCCGTTATCAAATTTTCGCCGCTTCTTTTTTCAAAACGTTAGACTTTACCAAAGTCTTCGCGTTAATACGGCTCCCAATAAGCCATATTTCATGGGCGAGGAATTATTATGCCAGAGGGCTTCCTGACCGAAATCGACGATCAAATTCTCCAAAAAGTCGTTGAGTTTGCAAAAACGAAAAAAACCGGCGACTTTGACGAGCAGGGACAGCCTACGAAAGCCTTCGCCAGTTATGTCGAACAGGTTGTTCGATATGCAACCGGAGAGGACAAAATCTGGTCGGAACCAGAGGCGTTGCTAAGGCGCGCCGTGGCCAGCTGGAAAGGCGCCGAGACGCGCAAGCTCGGCGAGAACAAAATTTCCCTGCGGATCGAAGAAGGCAAAGACTGGGATGGCAAGCGCCTGGTTCTCGATATTGTGACAGACGACAAGCCGTTTCTTGTCGACTCAATTTCCGCCGCCTTAGCCGAGGCCAGCAAACCAGTATCGTTCTTTTCTAACGCCGTGATAGATGTCCTTCGCAACGACCGGGGCAAACGCATATGCGATGGCGACGGTCACGCGCTGCGGGAATCCATGATCCACGCTGAAATGGATCCGCCGGTGGCGGATGGCGATATTGAACGACTGCGTGATGAGATTGGACTTGTGCTTAACGACGTCAGTCGTGCTGTTACGGATTGGGAACCGATGCGCGCCAGACTGGCAAGCTGCATAGCGCAACTCGAAAAAATAAGATTGCCCGGCGTCAAAAGCGACGAGCAAAAAGAAGCAATCGATTTTCTAAAATGGCTGTGGGACAATCGTTTCGCCTTTCTCGGCGTGCGTCGTTTCAAGGCCTCCGGCGCCGGCGGCAATCTCTCGCTTGCTCATGATCAAGAGCTTGATCTCGGGATCCTGACTGATCCAAGACACAATCTGCTTCGCTCAACTTTTCTGCCCTCAGGCGAATTGTCACCGCCAGCAAAAGCGTTTCTCGATTCAACAGAACCGTTGATGGTTGCAAAGTCGAACACGAAATCGCTGGTTCATCGCCGCGTTCAAATGGATTACGTTGGCGTCAAGACACATTCTATTGACGGGAAAGTCACCGGCGAGGACTGGTTCATCGGGCTTTTTACCGCCGATGCCTATAATCGCCCAGTTGCAGATATCCCCCTTATCCGCGCAAAAATGAACGCTGTTTTGGACAATACTGCATTTATTCCAGGCGGTCATAATGAAAAAGCGTTGGTCAACATCATTGAGACCTACCCGCGCAATGAACTTTTTCAGATTGATGTCGACGCGCTGCAAGACGTTAGCCTCGGCATATTGCGTCTCTACAAAAGACCGCGAGCAAAACTTTTTTTGCGCAGAGACAGATTTGATCGATTTATCTCCGCATTGGTCTTTATTCCCCGCGATCGTTTTAATTCAGACACACGCGAAGCGATTGGCGACTACCTTGCGACCACTTTTGCTGGACGCATTACAAGTTTTTCTCCATTTTTTGGCGACGCTGCGCTCGTGCGCGTACATTTCATCATTTCGATTGACCCCGGCGCACCCGAAGGTCCGGGCTCACAAGAGCTTACCGCGCAAGTTCGGGAGATATGCCGCGACTGGAGCGATGACCTTCTGGACGCCATGCGCAATGCTCACGATGGGGCAACGCCCGCGGCCTTGTTTGAGAAATACGAAAAAGCATTTGGAGCCGGCTACAAAGAGCGCTCCAGCCTTGATGAAACACTACAAGATATCTCGTGCCTGGAGCGTCTAGACAAAACGCCCACCGTCTTACGCGCCTATCGCAAAGACACCGACGACGATAATATCGTGCGCGTGAAGATTTATCGCCGGGGCGGCCCATTTCCCTTGTCGAAACTCATACCGACTATCGAAAACCTTGGCCTCAGCGTCATACAGGAAGCTGGGCATCAAGTTCTCGCAGACGCTGACGGCAGCGGTATGTGGATTCATGATTTCCACACAGAACAACAAAAAAACCAGAAAGTCGAATTAAGCGAAGTCAAGCAGACATTCGAAGAGACCCTGCTTTCTGTTCTCGATGGTCGTACAGAAGATGACAAGTTTAACGCGCTTGTTTTAACGGCGGGTATCAATTGGCGTGAAGCATGGATTTTGAGGGCCGCCGCCAAGCATCACATACAGTCTGGATTCGCCTATTCGCAAACATACATGGAGGAAGCGCTTTCCAACAACCCTTCAATCGCACGCGACCTCATTGCTGCGTTTCACGCGCGGTTTAATCCAGCCGGCGCCAAAAATGCCGATAAGCGAGAGCAAGATGTTGAAAAAGCAAACACCCAAATCCTGGATGGCCTCAATGAGGTTCAAAGTCTCGCGGAAGATCGGATCTTCCGCCGTTTTTTGAATTTATTCTCGTCAATCACGCGAACAAACTACTATCAGCGCGCCTCAAATGGTGAAGCAAAACCCTATATCTCTTTTAAAATCGACAGCCATAAGCTTGACGAACTCCCAGCGCCGCGACCGTATCGCGAAATATTTGTGTCCGGTCCGGAAGTTGATGGCGTTCATTTACGTTTTGGCGCAGTAGCGCGTGGCGGTCTGCGCTGGTCAGACCGGCGGGAAGATTTCCGTACGGAAGTACTAGGGCTGGTAAAAGCGCAGAAAGTCAAAAACGCGGTAATCGTTCCGACCGGGTCAAAGGGCGGCTTTTATCCAAAGCAACTGCCGCTTTCCGGAGATCGTGCTGCGGTATATGAGGCCGGGCGCTCCGCTTACAAAGTTTTTATTCGGGGCTTGCTCGATCTGACCGACAATATCGTCAAAGGTAAAGTTATCCCTCCAGCCAACATGGTCTTATGGGACGAGCCTGATCCTTATCTTGTCGTTGCCGCGGACAAAGGCACGGCGCAATTTTCAGATACGGCGAACGCTATTTCCGCAGAATACGGGTTTTGGCTTGGCGATGCATTCGCATCCGGTGGATCCGCTGGCTATGACCATAAAGTCATGGGCATTACCGCCCGCGGCGCGTGGGAAGCGGTGAAACGACATTTCCGCGAGCTTGGAAAAGACATTCAAACCGAAACTTTCACTGTAGCCGGCGTCGGCGACATGTCCGGTGATGTTTTTGGCAACGGCATGCTGTTATCTAAGCAAATTAAATTGATCGCTGCGTTTGATCATCGCGATATCTTTATCGATCCAGATCCAGACCCTGCTAAGTCTTACAAAGAGCGCCAAAGGCTATTCGATCTCGGGCGCAGTTCCTGGCAGGATTACGACGCTAAGCTGATTTCGAAGGGCGGCGGCGTGTTCTCCCGCAATGCAAAATCGGTCACTCTAACCACGGAAATAAAGTCACTGCTTGGCGTTGAAAGTGACAACCTTGCACCGAACGAACTCATCACCGCGATCTTGAAGGCGCCGGTTGAGCTCTTTTGGCTTGGCGGCATCGGCACCTATTTCAAAGCCGAAGATGAAGAAAACTGGCGGGTTGGCGACAGAACCAATGATGTTTTGCGCATCAACGCAAATGAGGCTGGAGCGAGCGTTATCGGCGAGGGCGCCAATCTTGGGTTGACGCAGTTGGCGCGTATTGAGTTCGCGCAAAAAGGCGGTCGGATAAACACGGATGCTATCGATAACTCCGCGGGCGTTGATTCATCCGACCATGAGGTCAACATCAAGATATTGTTGTCATCGGCGATCGAGCAGGCCGAATTGAAATCGGAAGATCGCAATGATCTTTTGGCTTCAATGACTGACGACGTTGCTGCACACGTCTTAAAACACAATTACGATCAAACGCGCGCAGTGTCCCTGATGGAGGCAAAGGCTGCGGCGGATATTGACGTGCATGCGCGCTTTATGACGACGCTTGAACGTAAAGGCCGACTTGATCGCACAATTGAATATTTACCCAATGCAGAGGAAATCACCGCCCGGCGCCAACAACAAGCAGGCCTAACCCGACCTGAACTCTCGGTCTTGCTAGCTTACGCAAAGCTTTGGTTATTTGACGAACTGCTAGCGTCCACAGCGCCTGATGACCCGGCCTTTGAAGTTGAGCTATTTTCCTATTTCCCTGACGAGCTTCACAAATTTACCAAGCCGATTGTCTCTCACCAGCTGCGGCGCGAAATTATTGCAACGCGCCTTTCCAATGAGGTTGTCGATACCTGTGGCATCACCTTTGCTCAGCGTGTCGTGGAAACGACCGGTGTTGATTTTGCCACGGTAACGCTCGCCTATGAAGCGGCGCGACGCATTTACGATCTCGGACAGTTTGCGGGCTCAATTGATGCGCTGGACAACAAGGCGCCGGCGGCCCTACAAACCGCGCTATACGCTGAAGCAATTAATCTTTTGCGAGAGCAAGTATTTCATCTTCTCAGCGCACAGCGATCAAAACAAGCGATCCTGACACAAGGCGTGAAAGCGCTCGCCTCCAAATACAAAGCCCCCGTCGCCCAGTTCAATAAGGCGTTGCCAGAAATACTGACATTGGAAGCAGCGGCGGCGCTTGAGGAGCGTTATGACTATTGGATTGACCAAGGCGCGCCGAAAGCAATTGCCCGTAAAGCGGCCGCGCTGCCGGCAATGGAGTATGCGTTAGATATCGTCGACCTTGCTGAGGAAACCGGTTGGTCAAATCCGGCCGTCGGCGCCATTTATTTTGCTACAGGCAGACTGTTCAACTTTGATGCATTACGCGACAAGGCGCGCAAAGAACCGCCAATTGATCATTATGACAATGTCGCCATTCGCCAAATCATCGAAGACCTCTCTGCAAAACAGCGTGAACTGACAAAATCTATTATCGCCTTCACACAATCAGAACCAAAAGGCGCGCCGACTGATTGGGTTGGCAAACTATTGGCCCAGTGGGAAGAAAGTTTCAACGCGGCGTCTAGCCAATTCCACACCGTCTCCGCCGAACTTGATCTTTCAGGTCCCGTCAGCGTCGGCAAATACGCCTTATTCACGCGCAAGATTGAAGAGTTGATTACCGAGACACAAGCCTAACTAGTGCCGGAAATGGCGCACGCCGGTGAAGACCATTGCAAGCCCGGCCTCGTCAGCCGCCGCAATGACGTCACCATCTCGCATAGAGCCACCCGGCTGGATGACGGCGGTTGCTCCCGCTTCGGCTGCGGCTAGCAAGCCGTCAGCAAACGGAAAGAAAGCATCTGACGCAACAACAGACCCCTTAGTCAGGATTTGTTCGGCGCCGCAGGCTTTTGTTGCGTCTATCGCTTTGCGCGCAGCAATCCGGCTGGAATCAAGGCGGCTCATCTGCCCTGCCCCAATACCAACAGTGGCGCCGTCTTTCACATAGACAATAGCATTCGATTTGACGTGCTTGGCGACGCGAAATGCAAACATCATATCGGCAAGTTCGCCCGCCGTTGGCTGTCTCTTGGATACAACCTTGAGGTCGTCGGTTGAAATGCGCTTATTATCGCGCGACTGAAGCAAAAACCCGCCCGCAAGCGGTTTCATGTTTAATCCTTCAGCTTCTGGCAATGGAACATCGCCGGCTATAAGTAGCCGCAGGTTTTTCTTTTTTGCAAAAATCTCAATGGCGGTCTCATCTGCCTCTGGCGCAATCACGACTTCCGTAAATACTTCAATAATCTTTTCCGCAAGCGGGCGGGTCAGTTTCTCATTCATCGCAACAATGCCGCCAAAAGCAGAAACCGGATCACATCGATAAGCATTTTCATAAGCCGTTAACAGATCCAGGCCCGTCGCAACGCCGCAAGGGTTTGCGTGCTTAATAATCGCCACCGCCGGCTTGGCGCGATCCAGCTCCGCAATAAGCTCATACGCGGCATCAGTGTCATTCAAATTATTGTAAGAAAGCGCCTTACCCTGGACTTGCTTTGCCGTGGCAACGCCTGGGCGCACCTCTCCCGTGTGATAGAACGCCGCCATTTGATGAGGGTTTTCGCCGTAACGCAACTCGCTCGCCAACCGCCCGCCGACTGAGAAATTGTTTCCCGGTTGCGCACGGGTCTGCTTTAAAAACCAGGCGGCGATGGCGCTGTCATACGCGGCCGTCATAGCGAAAGCCTTTAACGCCAGCGCCTGTTTGGTCTCAACGCGCAAACCGCCGGCGCCTTCAATCTCATTGGCAATGTCATCGTAATCATCGGGGGTGGTAACAACACCAATAAAGCGATGGTTTTTGGCCGCCGCCCGGATCATTGCCGGTCCGCCAATATCGATGTTTTCAACACAGGCCTCATAATCGCCGCCGCCACGTACTGTCTTTTCAAACGGGTAAAGATTGACCACCAACAGATCAATGCCCTCAATCCCATGATCCCTCATGGACTGGCAATGCTCATCATTGTCCCTCAACGCCAGGAGACCGCCATGGACGCGCGGGTGAAGTGTCTTGATGCGACCATCCATCATTTCTGGAAATTCGGTTAGCTCCGAAACATCACGAACCTCCAGGCCAGCTCTGCGCAAAGCTGCTGCGGTGCCCCCGGTCGAGACCAGCTCTATATTCGCTTTCAAAAGGCGGCGTGCGAATCCTTCAAGGCCCGCCTTGTCCGACACAGACAATAACGCGCGACGAACCGTATATTGTTCGGTCATTTTATCTCCAGATTAGTAAACATGTTTATCGTCGCGGCTCGGCGCCGTCATTTATAGGGCTGATTGCGCATTGGCGCGGCGTTGATCACTTCGGCGTTAAACTCCGGCACAAGATGATGCACCGCCTCATCCAGCATTTCCTGATCACCGCTTCTGGCAAAATTGATGACATCTTCAAGGCGAGGGTTCAAAAGCGGCAGATCGATCATCGCTGGCGACGCGAGAAGAACGCCATCCGCGCCGGTTTTGATCAACTTCTCTGTATCAAGAAAGATTTCTTCAAAAAGCTTTTCGCCTGATCTTAATCCAGTAAACTTGATTTCAATATCCTCACCGACCTTCAAACCCTGCGCCTCAATCATGCGTTTAGCCAGATCAAGGATCTTTACAGGGTCACCCATATCGAGAACGAAGATGCGCCCATCATGCGTGACGATCGTCTTTTCGGCATTGTCGAGACTTGAGGCCTGCAAGACTAGCTGCACAGCCTCACGTGTCGTCATGAAATAACGCATAATTTCCGGATGGGTTACCGTGATCGGCCCACCCCTCGCAATCTGGCGTGTAAATAACGGCGCGACCGACCCCGTCGACCCAAGCACATTGCCGAAACGAACAGTAATAAACCGAGTATGGTTTTGTGCAACGTCCAGCGCCTGCGCATAGAGTTCGGCAATTCGTTTTGTCGCGCCCATAAAGCTTGTCGGGTTGACCGCTTTGTCAGTGGAAATAAAGACCACTGTTTCTGCGCCATTTTCCATCGCCGCATCAAAAACATTCTTGGCGCCAAAAACATTTGTGAGGGCGCCAGCGCAGCGATTTTCCTCGACTATCGGAACATGTTTGAACGCTGCCGCGTGAACAACAATTTCCGGTTCGGACCGCTGAAACACCTTGTTTAAATGTTCTGCCCTGCAAATATCGGTCAATGACGACGATATACTCGGTGCATAACCAGCTTCTTTCAGCTCAAGGTCAATCTGGTATAGCGCAAACTCAGAGTTATCGAGCAGTGTCAGGTGTGATGGTCCGAAGGCTGCAATTTGTCGCGCCAACTCCGAACCGATGGTGCCGCCGGCGCCGGTTACAAGAACCCGGCGCCCGGTAATCAGACGGCCGGCGGCGCGTTGGTCAATTTTTCTGGGCGGGCGCGGCAACAGATACGAAAGATCGGCGTTCTGACCGCCGAGTGACGCTCCATGTCCCTGCCGTTGGGGCCGAAAAAGGCCCGAGAATAGATCCAGAATACGCACCATTCCCAACATCCGTCTACGATAAGTCAGAAAATTAGACTAGCGAACCAACCACGGCAAAACCAGACTTAAACTGCATCCTGTCGTCGCAATGCCCACTTCACGCAGAGCGCCGAGCCTGAGCGTTGTCCTACGTGCCCGCCTTTAATGACAATTTGCTCAGTTGATACCGGCGCGCCGCCATCTCCACAATAGACGCTTTTTTCGAGCGCCAATAACGGGCAATTTGATTTAAATCGCCACCCCTCCTTGTTCGGCAGCAATAAAACAGCGGATTTCTTGTCTCGCGCGAGTAGCGTTTTGACGGATGGATGAAGGTGGAAGCGCCAGGTTGCCGCAGCCAAAACATCCTCCGGCAGATCATCGAGATACTCTTCGCCCCGGAGGTCGGCGCCGCCGGCGGAAAGATATAACCGCCGCATGTAACGCGCGTTCTCCATATTTGCCAAAATAAACTGCCGCTCATATTCGAGAAGCTGACCTCGACCATCTTCAGCGCGGCGATGCGTCGCCGGGCCAAAAGCAGGCGGCGTCGCCAGGCCTTCGTCAAAAGAAAGCGCTGAATGCGCCGCGCGCTGCTCAAGCGCTTTGCGCCATTGCAGGGCTCTGTGACCGCCATTACCGCAATTGACGAATACACGGCTGCGGCCGGAGGAAAAGTGAAACGAGCCGGCGCTCTTATATCGTTGCGTGTTGCCATTGTCGCCCGTGTCGGCAATCACAAGCGCGCGGCCGGCCTTCAATTTGTGATAGCCGGAATGGCGCGCAAAACTTGCGGGCGTCACTTCGGGGTCAATCGCCTTTTGAACAAACAAAAGCGCGCGCGGATCATCTTCATACCCGCCATTGAAAACCGCTAGCCGGCCATCAGCACACCGAAAGAAAGACGCCATAGCGTTTGTCCGCAGCAAGGTGTGCCGCAAGAAACCTGGTGGCTGAAACCCACGCGTTTCGATTACCTTCAAGACGGTCTGTAGCCGGACGGCCAATTTAAGCTGGCGGGACGGGTTGCGGCTTATGTGACCGCCATCAGCGCGCAGCTGCAAGCGCAACTCCCGGCGCACCATCTCAACCCCGCGCTCTGCGGGCCCTTCGCATCCGGGTAGAGAAAAGCCAGCGACGCAAAGCCCAAGCGCCGTCATCAAACGATCAAACCCTGTGTCGGCGCGATGCGCCGTGTGTGCAAGGTGCCTCGTCTGGCGCGCCATCGACGACAACACTCTGCTGCGCCACATGGCGTCGCGGCCGGACAAAACGATAGGGTGGTGAGAGCAAAGCTGGACCAGTCGTTCCGAGACAAAATATGGCGCCCACGCGTAAGCCGACCATTTCTCATAGTGGTCGAGCCAGGCCTTCACCAACAGTTGCGCCGTTGGCCGGCCAGAATCGCCTAAGGTTTCCAGATGACGAAGCCAGGAAAACTCCTGAAAAAATGCGTCGAGAGGGCCGTCCCGTTTCGCCCTCGTCCAAATGGTTTCAAGTTCGCCTTCACAATCAACGGATTCCTCGCCCAGCGCCATTCGCCCGCGTGAAAATGAGAATGCGAAATCTTTATCGGGCGTGAACGGGTCTTCCGGCTGACACAACATTCTGTCTGGCGCGGGGCCCCGAAGGCGCGCCTGGTAGAATGGGCTCTCCCCCCAGGCCTTCTGTATACGGACAAGAACATCTTGGGAGCCGCCGCTTTGGTGTTTTGCCGCGCCCGCCATCAGCTAAGCGTCCCCGCGCAGCGCTTTGATATTACCCGCATATGCCCCTTGCCCGCCTTTGAAAACGGCCGAGCCTGCAACCAGCACATTAGCGCCCGCGGCGATTGCCTGCGGCGCCGTCACCGGATCAACGCCGCCGTCAACCTCGAGCATAATGTCCTTGCCAGTGCGGCGGATCATCCCGGCAAGCGCTTCAATTTTCGCAAGCTGAGAGGTAATAAATTTTTGCCCGCCAAAACCCGGATTGACCGACATAACGAGAACAAGATCGAGTTCGTCAATAATTGCTTCAATGGCGCCGACAGGCGTCGCGGGGTTGAGGGCGACACCGGCTTTCATGCCAGCCGCCTTTATGCGCTGGACTGTACGGTGAAGATGCGGGCCCGCCTCCGGATGAACGGTGAGGATATTGGCGCCGGCGTCGGCAAATTCCTCGATATAGGGGTCGACCGGCGAGATCATCAGATGGACGTCAAAAGGAAGGCTCGTTGATGGCCTAATCGCTTTAACGACCGCCGGGCCGATAGTGAGGTTCGGCACAAAGTGACCGTCCATGACATCGACATGGATAAAGTCCGCGCCAGCGGCGGTGATTGCTTCAATTTCAGCGCCCAGGCGGGCGAAATCGGAAGCTAGAATAGAGGGGGCGATGCGCACTGTGCTCATGTGTTTGACGTATCGTGATGCGGCTTTAATACGCAACAAGGCGCGGGTTAAATCGCGACAAAATTAGGAAGAAAAAACCCCGCCTTCTGGCGGGGTTTTTCAAGTTTGTGCGTGCAAGGGATATAGAGGGGACGAAAACAAAACATCCGTGAGCTAAGCTCGTGTGCAGGAACATAAATAGGCGACAAATTGGGCGGAAATAAGACGCAACTTTCGATATCATCATTAATTACATGAATTTATTGGTTAATTCCTGTTTACCGTTGTCTTGCTGCGTACTCTTATCGGCTGTAGTTTCAGCGCCATCCGCGTTTTTATGACACCATAAGCGCCAACGCCTGTCATGGCGGCGCCGGCGACCAATCCGCCAATCCATTCAATGTCATAGAGCCCGACACCGGTGAGGGCGAAGAGCGCCAAGCCTGAAATTAGCAAGGCAAATCGCATTGGCGACGCGATGGCCCGGGAAACGGCTTTTGCCGCTTGTCCGGCCACTTTGCCTGAAACCCGAGCCGCCTGCACCGTCGTCTCTTTTGCCGCGCGGAGAATCTTTTTTGCGCCAATAATCCTGATCAGGGCCGCAACGACGCCTGCGCCGATAGCAAAAAGCGCTATTTTCTCTGTCTTATTCTGGGATTTTTGATCTGCTTGGTCTGCCGCATGAGCAACAACCGTTGCTTCCACCACTGGCGGATAGGCAGCGGCGTCAAAATCCGACGCATGAGCCGGCGTCATCGCCGCTGCAGCAGCAATCAGAGCGCTTGCCGCCATCATCGCCATTTTGACATTCCGTGTCGTTTCCATAACGGCTCCTCGCGCTGCTTTGTCAGATAGATGGTGACGGCGAGATATGCTTTCAACCGATTGTCTTTCGCCGTCCCTCGCGCCATGAAAACGCCAAACTTTCGAACGGAGCCTGCCCCAATGGAAAAACGCCGCCTCGGCCGCACCGATCTCGATGTTCCCGCCTTGTGTCTTGGAACGATGATGTATGGCGACCAAATCAACCAAGCCGACGCTTTTGCGCAGATGGACGCGTGTGTCGATCGCGGTATCAACTTCTTTGACACAGCCGAGCTATACACGGTTCCCCCCAAGCCGGAGACGCAAGGCGAGTCCGAACGCATTGTCGGGCGTTGGATGGCGTCCAAAAAGAATCGCGACAACATGATTATCGCCACAAAAATTGCCGGGCGTTCGCCGATGACCTGGATCCGCGATGGCGAGATGACCCGTCTTGACCGAAAACAGATTTTTAGCGCGATTGATCGCAGTTTCCAAAATCTGCAGACAGATTATATTGACCTTTACCAACTGCATTGGCCGGACCGCCCTGTTCAAAACTTTGGCGGCAGCCGTGAGGGGTATATCCACTATGATGATCCTGGCATTTCCTTCGAGGAAACGCTTGGCGCCCTTGATGAATTGGTTCAGGCGGGAAAAATCCGCCATGTCGGCCTTTCGAATGAAACGCCTTATGGCGTTATGAAGTTTTTGCAGGTCGCGGAAAAGAACGGCTGGCCGCGGATGGCCTCGATCCAGAATGCCTATAATTTTACCAATCGCACGTTCGAACTCGGTCTTGCCGAGATTGCGCTCGAAGAACAGGTCGGCCTTCTGGCTTATTCGCCAATTGCGCAAGGCGTTCTTACGGGCAAATATCTCGGCGGCGCCAGGCCGGCGGGCACGCGCGGCGCTATGTTCGGCCGCCTTGACCGTTACGAGACACCGCTCGCTGAGGAAGCGATTAGTAGGTATGTCGCAATGGCGAAAGATTTTGGCGTGCATCCTGCCGCCTTCGCTATGCAGTTCGTAACCACTCGCCCCTTCGTCACGTCCAACATCTTCGGCGCAAACGGCATGGATCAGCTTCAACTCATTTTCGACTCCCTTGATATCAAATGGACACCGGCGATGGAGCGCGCCGTCAACGAACTTCACGGTCGCATCCAGAACCCCTGCCCATAGAATAAAACGTTGTGCGAGATAAAATGTCATGCTCCGTATCAGTCCTTTCTCCAGGTAAAATTCACCTGTGAAGGATCATACGGCCATGGCTGAGGTGGTCGATAACCTTCGACCGAAAGCGGGATTCCTGTAAGAATACCCTCTCTGGGTTGTGTCGCGACAACGCTGCACAACCCGCATTCATGGCCATGCAGAAGCCAAATCTGACTGTTTTCTTCTACTGCTGGTAATCGAGTATTGGCGCCCGGCTTTCACCCTGAAGTGAGACAACGAATTTGTTCAAATATGGCGTCTTGTAATGGTAATCCATTTTGACGTTGATGACGCGATATTCCAACGCCCCAGCGCTTGCCGTCCCTACAGTGGTGACGATTGGACTGTTAAATCGCGCAAGGCGGTCGGTAATATCATCGGTAATTTCAGCAGTCGTGCGATCAGGATCTACATAGACCTCGCGTGCTGCAGCGCCCACTGCATGATTGAAGCTGTTGCGGACATAGAACGCGAACGCGACATCAAAAAAACCAAACATAATCGCGATCATTACCGATCCCATGATCGCGAACTCGACGGCCGTTGCGCCCGACTTGTCGGTTTTGAACAGACGGAGTAACTTACGGTTAGACACCATGACTATCTCGTCTGCACCTGAATACTTGAACTCACATCATATTCCGGAAATATAATGCCCTCCTGCCGACGCGCCGCATCGATCGTAAGATAGGCCGAAGGCGGTTCACCTGTCGCGGGACATATGCTGGCGCAGGCCGTCGCCACACCGGCGTCACATTCGCATTGAAACGTCGCCGTGACACAAGTTTGACCTGGATTGCACATCCCGTCTGGAAGCACCGTGCCCGATTCCGTTTCGCCCAGCGCCGCCAACGTCGCATTCATGACCTCGGTCTCGTCAGTAATATTGATCATTGAAACTTGCGCCCCGGCCCTCAAAGCCTGGTCTATGTCCATACGGTCGGCGCCAGCAAATCCCAAATCAACAACGGCGAGCGTTGAAAAAAGAAAAATAGGAATGAAAAAGGCAGCCTCAGTTGTGGCCAACCCTTTTTTTTCGATGCCGAATTTCAGCAGCACCGCTAAATGATTTAGAGTTCTCAATCTCATTGCCGTTACTCCACGATCAAAACGACTTGCGCCGTTTCCGCCGCCGAAATGCCAAGACTGGCGCAGTCACTGGCAAAAAAACTATTGCCGGTGAATTCGATGGTGCTAGCAACCAACAAGGTACAGGCATTGGGGTTGGCGTCGTTTGTGCCGGCGAATGTAACGTTCTGGGTCGGAAAATAGAGAACGCCAGTGAACGAAGTTGCACTACTGCCATTGAGGCTATGGTCAACACCTGCATCCGCGGGGTCAGCAAAAAACAGAATACCCTGATAGGGGTTCAACGGATCATCTGGCGCCACCAACTCAATATCAGCGCCGCCATTGATGTGAATTTGGGTTCCCCCGGTGAACACAAAGGTAACATCTGTGCCGCGCAATTCGGCTGTTGAGTTTATCGAAAGGTCAACACCGTCGAAGACATAAACCCCGGGGTTAAAGGTAATATCGCCTTTAATCTGGACGTTGCCGCCACCGGGCCCCGTGCCACAGATCGTGCCTGCATCAACTGTGCGGACCGATCCCGGGCTGACACTCAGATCCGCTTTCAGCGCTACATCGCAAGCGCCGGGAGGAGGTAAGGCAAGGTGATCATAAGGATCGGGGAAAGAGCGTGTGCCCTCGAAAACCGCTGCACAATCGGTCAACGTCAAAGAGCCGCTTTCACCATCGACGCCGCCAACAGCGGATGCGCATTCAGCCGTCACATCTGTGGCGCCGGTAAAGTCAATTGCATCATCAGCGATAGAGTTGGAGGCAATATCACATGCCTCAAGTTCTAGCGTTGACGAACCAGCAAAACTAACTGCGCCATTTGCTGTTTTATCCAAAGCCAGAATACAAGCTGGACGGCCGCCAGCGATACTAGCGACAGCACGAGCGCTGATCGCAACACTAGGCGATGAAAAAAATACACCGGTAAAGAGGCGTGGAAGATTATCCTGTAGAACAACCTCAACGGCGTTTGCATTTCCCGCAAAGGCGCCCGTGGCAGGCGGCGACGAAATAGCTGGGGCGTTCGCGCGCGATACATGCAAGCCGGTCGCATAAGCCGCTTTGACGGCTGCAGTATCTATTGTAGTGCTATCGCGCCCTTGCGCCAGTTGCCCTGCGCCAGAAAACGACGCCGCATCAGCAGCGCCCTGAAGCGTCCGCTGGGTATACTGCCAATACATGACCTCCGCTCCCAATGCGCAAAAGCCAACGATCACTGGCATCGCCAAAGCGATCATAACAGCGACAGATCCTTCTTTCGACTTGCGAAAGAATTTAGACAATTGAATATTCCTTCGGCGCGCCCGCATAGGTGCCTCCTGCAAGGACGGCATACTGTTCGCCGCAGCTTACCAACTTGTGAAGAAAGATGAATAAATTCAAAAGGCTCTTACAACTGAGCGAGCCAAAAATTGAGCTGTTATGAGGAAATTTTTGCGCTTCCTGCGTTTTAATTGGCAAACATCCCTAACGGAACGGCGCGTCAAACGACCGGCTACGAAAGCCCTTGGCGACTACGCTTTGTCCGGCGCCAGAAGATACGACATCTTCATTGAAGGCACTGTTGGCGCTCAAGTCGAACTCCCAGACCGGCACGCCCTCCGCATTAAAACCACTTAGCCGAGACGTGTTTTCAAAAGGAGCCGGCGGCGGCAACCCTCTAAATGCGGATGTCGTCACGCCCGCGGTACATCCGGCTAGAATGTCCTGCGGGAAGAACCGGGTTTCGGCGCTGGAATCCTGATTTTGCGAAAGATAGTAGGCGCCGATACCGGTCAACAGGAACGCACCCGGCAGATCAGGATTGAACTCTAATGAAGGTCTCCAAATATCCCTGTCGGAGGTTGACGCAGAGTCAAGATCGACGATGCCCCCGGCGAGACCGACATTCGCTATTGGAGAAGGTCTCTCGTTCTTACTATCTGATCACCAGACACGCTTTTTAATAGCTTTTTCAATCGAGCGCATTTTATGGTGGCATCGATGAGCACCCATTTCACCAATAAGCATTATATTGTCACCGGCGCCGCCTCCGGCATTGGCGCAGCCACTGCGAAATTACTGAAAGAAAAAGGCGCGCGCATCACAGCGTTAGACATGCATGAACCAGACGCGCGCGCTGCTGACCATTTTATCAAATTTGATCAGGGGAATTTCTTGTCCGTTAAAGCCGCAGCAAAAAAAGTTTCGGAAAAAATCGACGGCCTCTTCAACATAGCCGGCGCGCCACCGACATCAGCATCAACCCCGTCTGACCTTTTGCTCATTAATTTTTACGGATTGCGGGCGCTCACCGAACAGCTCCTGGGGCAAGTGAAGCCCGGCGGCGCCATCGTCAATATGTCTTCTCATG
>JAJFGC010000155.1 GCA_021776345.1 Hyphococcus sp.
TATATTTTTATAGTGTCAATGCTTTTTTAAATAAGTGTGTGCTTTTTTTGTAGAGACGACAGATTCATGCCAGACATAGTAACCAAGGGACCCAGGGGTAATGACCAATCAAAAAAGGATGCGGATGTCGCGCACCTATAACCAAGACTGCATCCTCGCCCACGCCCTTGATCTTCTGGGCGAGCGCTGGACCCTATTGATCCTGCGCGACCTGTTTTTGGGACCGCAACGATTTGGCGATTTGCAAGCGGGGTTGCCAGGCATCGGCGCCAATCTCCTGAGCAAAAGGCTGAAAGAGCTTGATCATGCAGGGCTCGTCATTGCCCCTCGGCAAAATGAAAGCGGCGCCGGCTATCGGCTTTCGCCAGTAGGCGAAGGATTGCGGCCGGCCATCAGAGAAATGATGTCGTGGTCGATCCACTATTTCATGGAGCGCCCAGAATCATCGCCTGCCCGCAATTGTATTTATTCCGACGATCTGGAGCCGGACTCGGTCGCACTCGCGATTGAGCTTTTTGCAAAATACTATGCGCAACCGGACCTCAATTACGTTGCGCATATTCATGTCGATGATTTTCCGTACACGTTTTACTATATGAACGGTGACATGACCGCACGGCGCGGCGCAAACACGCCCGCGGTGGCAACCATGTCAACGGATGTAGCAACGATCATGAAAGCGTTCCGGGCAGAGCTGTCTTTTGAGGAAGCAAAATCGAAAATGCAGCTATCCGGCGATCAGAATGTGATCGCGCATTTGCTTGAATGCATTGTCCACACAAAGAAAAAGGCGGATGAAAATCTCGCGCCGTTCAAAGTTGCCGCCAGCTAGCGCCGCCAATTGGTCTTCGCTGAACGCTCTTAAACCGCCGCCTCGAAAGTCGCTTGTGTCTGCGCCTTCACGTCATCAAGCGTGACGCCGGGCGCAAGCTCGGTAAGTTTCATGCCTTTGCCGCGATCAATCTCGAAGACACCGAGATTGGTGATCACCATATCCACAACCTGTTGACCAGTCAGCGGCAGTGAACATTCGTGCAGTAGCTTGGGATCGCCCGCCTTCGACGCATGATCCATGACGACAACAACGCGCTTGACCCCCGCGACAAGGTCCATGGCGCCACCCATGCCTTTGACCATTTTACCGGGGATCATCCAGTTGGCGAGGTCGCCTTTTTCCGAGACTTCCATCGCGCCTAGCACCGACAAGTCAATGTGACCGCCGCGGATCATGCCGAAACTGTCGGCGGAAGAAAAATAAGACGTGCGGCGCAGTTCGGTAATCGTCTGCTTGCCCGCATTGATCAGATCGGCATCAACCTCATCATCATAAGGAAACGGCCCCATGCCGAGCATGCCGTTTTCCGATTGAAGGGTAACGTCGATATCTTCGCCGATATAGTTGGCGACAAGCGTCGGGATGCCGATGCCGAGATTAACGTAAAATCCGTCTTCGAGTTCCTGCGCAGCGCGGCGCGCCATGTCGTTTCTGTCCCAAGGCATTTAAGCAGTCTCCCGTTCGCGAATTGTGCGCTGTTCAATGCGTTTTTCGTGTTCGCCTTTGATGATGCGCTGAACGAAAATTCCCGGCGTATGAATGCAGTCGGGGTCCATGCTGCCGAGCGGTACGATCTCTTCGACTTCGACGACCGTTATTTTACCGGCCGTCGCCATCATCGGGTTAAAATTGCGCGCGGTTTTGCGGAAAATCAGGTTGCCCTGCTCGTCCGCCTTCCATGCTTTGACAATCGAAAGATCGGCCGCCAATCCGGTCTCGAGAATATAGGTCTCGCCGTTAAAGTCTTTGTGTTCCTTGCCTTCCGCGATGACCGTGCCAACGCCGGTTTTGGTGTAAAATCCCGGAATGCCCGCCCCGCCAGCGCGACAACGCTCAGCCAGCGTGCCTTGCGGATTGAACTCAAGCTCCAGCTCACCAGCCAGAAATTGCCGCTCAAATTCTTTATTCTCGCCAACGTAAGACGAGATCATTTTCTTGATCTGACGCGTCTGGAGAAGAAAACCGAGGCCAAAATCATCGACACCGGCATTGTTCGAGATGACCGTAATGTCTTTGACGCCGGTATCGCGCAACGCCATGATCAGGTTTTCGGGGATACCACAGAGGCCAAACCCGCCGGACATAACCGTCATGCCGTCAAAGGTCAGCCCTTCTAGCGCCGCCTTGGCGTCGGGAAAGATTTTCTTCATTGGCCAGTCTCCAAAAGTTCGCCCTTCGACTAGCGCAAAAGATGAGAGGCGTCCACAAATTGCGGTGGCGTCATTTTGGGGTTCAGGCCGCTTTGGGAAGATGGTCCGAGGTTTCGGTCACAAGCGTGACCGGGGTTTTCGGCGTCGGCGCTCCGGGTCGCAGCCGCAGGCCCTTGGCGAGAAGTTTTATCGCCTCCCAGTGAATGCCGAAGATGACTTTGAACGTCATCAACGGATAGCGAAAAAACAGCGAGATAAGCTTGCGGTCAGTGATTTGCGAGCCATCGCCGGTAAACGCAGCGTTGAGAAGCGGGCCTTCCTGATCAGCGGTCTGGATAAAGACACTGATGTCATCGCCAGGCCGCGACAGAGAAAAGTGATATCGCATATTCATATCGATAAATGGCGAGACATGGAATAGCTTTGCCGTTGCCTGATTAATTTGCTCGGCGTTTTCCTTGACAGGCATCAGGTATGAGTGCTTGCCGCCAAAAGTATTGCGCACCTCATAGATCATTGCCGCAAGGCGATCATTTCCGTCATAACAATAATAGACCGATAACGGATTAAAAGCGTAACCAAGCATGCGCGGATAACACAATAACAAGATGCGCCCGCCGGCATCAATGCCGGCATCCCTCAGGACATTGCGGATGTAAACGGCGACATCTTCTTTACCGCCCCCACCGAAATCACGGTCCAGAAAAGAAAACAAATTGAATTTGTTGCGAGAGAAAAACCTCAGACCTGATGAGAATCTATCCAGCCCCTCAAGGTCGAGCAGAAACGAAAAAACATTGTACTTGAGGCGATGGGTCACCGGCTTAAACCGGCGATGCGTCACCGCTCCCTCATAAACAACGCCATTGCATTTCTTATCGATCATAAGCTCGCCTCAAGCGGAACCGCCGAATGCAGCCGCGCGGATTCATGGGCAACCTGCCATGGCCGACGCACGCCGCCAATCGCTTCGGCGACGGCAAGGCCGGACTGCAAACCGTCCTCGTGAAACCCGTGCCCCAGATGCGCGCCCGCATACCAGACGCCGCCGCGCCCCTGAATGCGCCAGATGTCTTTCTGCGCAGCCGCTGTCTTCGCATCAAACATCGGGTGGTCATAGTCGAATTTCGCAACCACCGCGTCTTCGCGAATCGACGCCGCCGGATTGAGCGTGACAAATATATTCTCTTTACACGGTAGATTTTGAAGTCTGTTCATCCAGTAAGTTACGGAGCCGCCCTCATCATCACCAATGTAATTCCAGCTTGACCAGGCGCGTCGACGTCCTGGCATTTGACTTTCGTCAAGATGCAGGACCGCATGGTTCGACTGGTAAGAAAACGCCGAAAGCACGGCGCGCTCTTCGCGCGATGGGTCAGACAACATTGCGTTTGCGGCGTCTGCATGCGTCGCGATCACAACGTCATCAAATTGATCGACGCCGCCATTAACATCCGTCACAACAACGCCTGAAAGCGCGCGCTCAATCCTCGCAACGCCGCTGGAAAGGCGAATATTGCCGGCCAGAGAATTTTCCATCGCACGCACATATTGCCGCGACCCGCCGGACACTGTTTTCCATTCCGGCAGGTTTAAGACCTGCAACAGCCCATGGTTTTCAAAAAACTGCAGAAACGACAGCGCTGGATAATCAAAGACGTTCATCTGCGGCGTCGACCAGATCGCCGCGGCCATTGGTTTTAGAAAATGCTCACAAAACCCGCGACCATATTTCATCTGCCCAACGAAATCGCCGAGTGACGCCTGTTCGCAAAACCCGGCGCGCAAGACATCTTTGGCGTCTTTATGAAATCGCGGAATATCCGTGAGCATTTTCCAGAAAGCCGGCGACGCAGCGCTGGAGCGCCGCGCAAAAACTGACGATAAGGTCTGGCCCGAATATTCAATCCGCCCATCATCAATCGAGACGCCAAATGACATGCAAGAATCTTCTGTCGCAACGCCGAGATGATTAAGCATGGCAGTCAGGTTCGGATAACTCGGCTCGTTGTAAACAATAAAGCCGGTATCAACCGGGATCGACCGATCACCCAAATGAACGTCAACCGTATTTGAATGACCGCCAAGGCGGGCGGCTTTTTCATAAACGACAACTTCATACTGTTTTGACAACAACCAAGCCGCCGATAGGCCGGATATCCCTGTGCCAATTACGGCAACCCGCTGGCGCGTATTCGCATGCTTGGGTTTTGCGTCGTCGAAAGGCATAATTTCTCCTCAAGGCCCGAGATTACTTACGAGGGGCCTAGCCATCTGGATCAATCGACGCGTCTCGTCTAAGTATCCCGAGCACGCCAACTTATCGTTACCTGACCGGTTTAGTTTTCTGAAATGCCCAACGCCTCAGAGCCATTCTCCGCAAGCACGCATTCGATGGAGGCGCTTCTCGCCGCTGTCGCCAAATCCGGCGACCGGCGGGCATTTGCGGAGATTTACGGCTATTTCGCCCCTCGGGTGAAAGGGTTTTTGATGAAAGGCGGGGCAAGCCCGGAAGAAGCCGAAGACCTCGCTCAGGACGCCATGGTGAAGGTCTTGAGGAAGGCAAAATTGTTCGATCCGGCGAAGGCGGCAGCCTCGACCTGGATCTTCACAATTGCCCGCAACGCCAGGATTGACGCTATTCGAAAGGCCTCCAAGCCGGCCCTGGATGGGGAAGACCCGGCGCTGGCGCCAGAAGAATCGCCGAGGGCCGATGATCTGTGTGAACTGAAACAGGAGAAGGCCCGTATAGTGGAAGTACTGGCCGATCTGCCGCCCGAACAGGCGAAGGTCATGCGGCTCCATTTTTACGAAGATGAGCCGCATTCAGTGATCGCCGAAAGGCTTGAACTGCCGCTGGGCACTGTTAAGTCGCGCCTCCGGCTGGCGCTTGAGAAGGTTAGAAAGGAATTGGGTGATCACAAGTGAGTAGCGTTCGTCACCACCCGAAAACACAAACCCTCGCGGATTTTGCTGCGGGCCGTCTTGATGAAGCGCGCGCCGTTGTGGTTGCGACGCATCTCGGCCTCTGCGCGGACTGCACGAAGGCCGTCTCCGATTTCGAAAGCGTCGGCGGGCATTTGTTGGAGACAACCAAGCCCGTTGAAATGGCGCATGATGCGCTTGAAAAAATTCTGGCTCGCGCTGACGTGACTGCGAATGTGATTGTCCCGGCATCGCCAGCGTTAGATCAACCGGAGCGAAATTTGCCGCTTAGCGGTTTTCTCAAAGGCTCCATCGACGACGTCAAATGGAAGCGCGTGGCGCCCGGCCTTTCACAAAGTGTGATCGAGGCCCAAGGCTATCGTCAGGGCGTATTGCGGCTTTTGAAAATTGAGCCGGGCACACAAATGCCGAAACACTCTCATTCGGGCAACGAGCTGACATTGATCCTGCGCGGCGCCTATGAAGATGAAATTGGTGATTTTGGTGTTGGCGATCTCGCGGATCTTGATGGCGAGTATACCCATACGCCCAAAGCCAAGGGCGATGAGCCTTGCATCTGCCTGATCGCGACGGCTGCGCCGCTCAAATTCAAGACCCTTGCCGGTCGTATCGCGCAACCATTTATCGGGCTCTAAACGGCCTTTAAAAAAACTCTCCCGCGCATGGTAAATCCTGTTTAAAGTACGCGGAACATGACCATAAAAACACACCACTGGGTAGTCTCCGCTACCGTGATTGGCATAGTCACCGCGGCGGTCTTTGCTTATGGCAAGACCAACGGGCTGGTGCGCACTGGCGCCGGCTACAAGGCGAAAGTCGCCTGCTCGGAAGTCTTTCTTGCAGGCCGCAATGCAGACGATGTGCTTAGCGGTGAGTTTGACGATATCGATCCCCTGCTCGATCGCATTCCCGTTAAAATCGACCCTGAAAAACGCGAGGCCTTCGCCAGCGGACCGCTTGGTCTCGGACAGGCAAAAGCGATATTCCGCGATGGCTATGGCTGCACGCTCGTGAATGGTGGCGGCGTCACCAGCCTGCCGTCCCTTGACCCTCTTGTCGCATCGGCGCCGTGGCCAGAAGCGCCGCCGGTTTCCGGCAAGGCGCTTCCTCATGTGGATTACGCCGCGCTTGATTTTGCGCTTACAAATGCGTTTGAGAAAAACCGGCTCAACCACCGCGCGGTGCTGGTTGCGGTTGACGGCAAGATCATTGCCGAGCGCTACGCTGAAGGGTTTTCGAAAGAGACGTCGTTCCTTTCCTGGTCAGCGGCAAAGAGCGTCACCGCGACGCTGGTTGGCGCCGCCGTCCTTGAAGGGCTGATCGACATCAACGACCCGGCGCCGGTCCCCGAATGGCAGGGCGATGACGAACGCGCGGCCATCACCTGGAGCAACCTTTTGCACATGCAGTCAGGGCTCGCCTTCAGCGAAGATTATGCAAACCCGAATTCCGATGTGAACCGCATGCTGTTTCATGAGCCAGGTGCTGGCGCCGTAGCGGCGGACCAGCCACTCATCCATCCCCCCGGAACCTTCTGGGACTATTCAAGCGGCACAAGCAATATTATCGCCCGCGCCTTGCGGCAGGTTTTGGATGATACGGGTAAAGACTATTATACGTTTGCGCAGTTGGCAATCTATGGCCCGATCGGTGCAACCAGCATCACCATGGAGCCTGACGCATCCGGCGCAAATATCGGCTCGTCTTTTATTTATGCAACGGCGCGCGACTGGGCGCGGCTCGGCCAGCTTTATCTTGAAGACGGTGTCTGGAACGGTGCGCAATTACTCCCCGAGGGCTGGATCAATTATGTCACCGCGCCGGCGGCTGCAACCGACAATCATTACGGCGCCCATTTCTGGCTCAATCGCGACGGCAAAGACGGCCGGGTGCGATTTGTTCCGGGCCTGCCGGAAGGGATGTATTTTATGTCCGGTCATGAGGGCCAGTTTGTTTATATCATCCCTGACAAGCGCATGGTGATCGTGCGCACCGGCATCACCCGCGGTGAGGCGCCGCGCGAGGCCATCGTCCCGTTGCTTGAAGAGATTTACACGGCTGTCGGCGCAACGGATGAAACGCAAACAGAATGAACAGCAGCGACTGGCCCTACGATGCGCCGCCGGACCTCGAACAGTTTCAAGGCCTCGCCAATGAATCGTTCGCCGCGATGCCGGCAGCGTTTCGCCGCCTTTGCGGCAACGTCGTGATACATGTCGCCGAAGAAGCCGGCGCCGCTCTCCTCGCAGAGATGGGCATTAAAAATCCGCTGGAGCTATCCGGGCTGTTTGAAGGTGTTGGCCTTTCAGAACAGGGCGTTTCAGCCCCCTACCCCTACCCCAATCATGTCCATCTTTACCGGCGATCGATCATCACTGAATGGCGCGCCCGCCGAAATGTCACGCTGTCGCAGCTGGTGACGCATGTCTTGGTGCATGAAATTGGTCATCACTTTGGACTAAGCGACGACGATATGCATAAAATTGAAGACGCCTCGACCTAAGCCCGCCAGGATGCAAACGATATGCAGAACGACGCTCACCGGTCTCCAGACAACACAGTTTCGGTTGTTGACGGCGCCATTGTCTGCATTCTGGCGGGCGGCGGGGCTCGCCGCATGGGAGCAACCGACAAGGCGCAGCTGAAGCTGGGCGGGCGGCGGTTAGTTGATATCATTATCGAAAAACTAAAGCTCCAGGCTCGCATGATCGTCCTTTCCGCACCGGATAACCGCCAAACTGAATTGCCTTTCGTGCCGGACTGTGAGGACGGCCCCAAAGGCCCCGCCGCCGGATTATTTGCCGTCGCGCAGTGGCTGCAAACGCACTACCCATCCGTACCAGGATTTTTTACCGTTCCCGTTGACGGGCCGCTTTTTCCACTGGATCTAATTAAGCGCCTGGCGGCGCCCGGCGGGTGCGCGATTGCGGCGGATGAGACTGGCGCCCATCCGACCTTTGCTTATTGGGAAATTGCGACGCTCAGACAAATATTGACTGCTGATGAGATGCCGAAGAACGCCGCCTTGCACGCCATCGCAACGAAATGCGGCGCGCAACGCGTGTTTTTCGAACCGCCCGCCTTGATGAACATCAACACACCGGCCGACCTTGTGGCGGCAAAGAAGCTGTTGCCGTAACAACGCCAAATGTCAGCTGCCGTCATCGACGAGGATCAAGTTTCAAAATTTTCCGGCCGCACATAGCGTTTGTGCAAAAGCTCCATACCGGCTTCAGGACCGGAGTCAGTTTGCGCGAGCAGTCTCTCGCGATCTGATTTGCGGAACTGTTCGACAAAGTCGTCGATCTCGGCATTGTCATGACCCATCCGCAAAAGCGCCTCGCGCGCCATAAGAATGCTCGATTCTAATGTCTCACGCACAATAACATCAGCGCCTAACGGTTGTAATTCGATCTCATGCATTCGGTCATGGGCGCAGGCAATGATCGTGAGTTTCGGGCAGCGTTCGCGCAATCCTTCGACCGCGTGATTAACCGCTGTTTGGTCGTCCATACACAAAATAATGCTGCGCGCGTCCATAGCGCCAGCTGTCATCAAAACATCGATACGCGATGCATCCCCGAAATACACCTTGAAACCAAATCGCTCGGCATTGCGAATATGTCCGGGATTGCGGTCAATGGCCGTCACTTTGACGCCGGAATTGCGCAACACCTGTGAAACGATCTGGCCCATGCGCCCGAAGCCGGCAATGATGACATGGTCCGTATCATCATGCGGCCGTTCAAGGTCATCGCCGCTGTCGGTTTCAGTTTTTCCAATGCGATGCGCAGCCATTACCAAAAGCGGCGTTGCCGCCATGGAGATCGTGACAATTGCCGACATCAATGTCGCGGCGCCGTTGGTAAAGAGGAGCGCCTCAACGCCGAGGCTGATCACGACAAAGGCGAACTCGCCGCCCTGGGAGAGCACAGCCGCCGTTTTGAGGGCGTCATTGTGGTCAGATTTTACAGCACGGGCGATCGCGTAAAGCAGTACGGATTTGATGGTGACGAGACCGGCGGCGCCGCAAAAGACAATCCACCAATTTTCCGCGATGACGCCAAGATCAAGGCGCATGCCGATGGAGATAAAGAACAGGCCGAGCAGCAAGCCACGGAAAGGCTCAATGTCGGTTTCGATCTGGTGCCGGTAAGACGATTCAGCCAGTAGAACGCCGGCAAGAAAAGCGCCGAGCGCCATCGACAGACCCGCCCAGGAAACCGCGAGCGCGGTGAGTGCGACAATGAATAGCGCCGTCGCCGCGAATGCTTCGCGTGAACCGGAACTCGCGACGATACGGAAAACACGGTCAAGGCCAAACCGGCCGATCACAACCAGCGCAATCAACACGCCAACGGCTTTCCCAATCGTTTCCCACCCCATCGCTCCACCGGCGGCGCCTGCGACAAATGGGATTGCCGCAAGAAGCGGAATGACCGCCAGATCCTGAAACAAC
>JAJFGC010000156.1 GCA_021776345.1 Hyphococcus sp.
TCTTTTGACACCAGGAATTGAGAACCCCTCAATGCTTGCGGGCAAAAGAATTGGATCAGTCGATTTGTCGGGCATATTATTATGCCCGGGCATTTGGGAGCGCCGATGACGTCCGATAAAGATACTCACCATGTCATGAGCCCTGCGCGACGTGCTCAGGTGGATAGAGCGATCCGTAAACACAACCGATTGCTAGTACAGTGGTTAACCAAAAAATTTGGTGATCCGGAAACTGCGCGCGACATCGCCCAAAGCGCTTATCTACGTGTGTGGCGGTACGCGGAGAAAAACGAGATTGATAATCCGCGCGCGCTGATCTTCAAAACCGCCGCCAATCTCGCCGCAAACGAGTTCAGGGCGCGGCGACGGTCCAGTTTCATAGAAAACATAGGGTCCGAGACTGATCCAGATGCACAAGCCCAGACCATTGATCAGTTGCCGTCGCAAGCCCCCTCACCCGAGCAACAGGCTGTTACTAGACAAGATCTTGCAGCCAGTATTGACATCATTAATGGATTTCCAACGCGGGTCAGAAATGCTTTCATTCTAAGTCGCTTTGAAAACAAAAATTACAGAGAAATCGCAAAGGAATTAAACGTCTCTGAAAGCAGCGTTGAAAAATACATAATTACCGCTCTCAAAGCTTTGCGCCAAACATCTGAAAAACACACCCCAACAAAAAACGTCCTCAAATTTAGCAAACACCGGATTCAATCTAAAAAGTAAGTCTATGGAAAATTCATCGTTGGATAATAATGAAATGCTTACGCCAGAAGATGCGGCAGCGTATTGGTATGCACGTTTATTATCCAAATCAATCTCACAGGAAGAGACAGCAGCCCTCGAGAGATGGCTTGCCGCCTCCGATGAAAATCAAAATGCTTTTTCTTCATACCGCGAATTGTTGTCGACAGCGGATGGGGCAGCGGAAGAAATTCTTTCCCAAAAATTTGAAGCAGAATTAAATGAGCTCGCACTTAAACGTCGGACCTCAATACGCAGATTCGCGGCGCTAGCAGCTACCCTTGTAATGATAGTTGGTCTGGCTGGGATTATTTCAACAACCATCTTTTCCTCAGCCACGCCAGAACGCTATGCAACCATCAAAGGAGAGATCAACGAGGTCATGTTGGCTGACGGCAGTACGGCCAAATTAAATACAAATACGGTGTTGGAAGTATTGGTTGGACCAGATGAACGCCGCGCATTTGTTCGTTCCGGCGAGGTAATGTTTAATGTTGAAAAAGACAACAAGAGACCCTTCATCGTTGAGACGCCTCAAGGAAGAATAATCGTTACGGGAACGGTATTCGACGTTTGTGTAATTGATGGGCAAGCTGCCGTCTATGTCCTGTCTGGCGCGATTGAAGTAAAACCAGCAAACAGCAATCAGGTAACATTGTTGTCCGGACAAAGTCTGCATATTGATCACTATGGAATAGGCGGCGATGTTACGGCATTTGATCCAAGTACTGTTCTCGCCTGGAGGAGAGGTAAGTTGCGCTTTGCTGAAACCCCGCTCGAAGATGTCGTGCAGGAGCTTAACCGCTACTTCACCAAAAGCATTGTGTTGGGCGATCCTTCACTGACGTCACTTCCCGTGACCGGAGAATTTGATACGAATGACGAGGAAGCGGCGATCGCCGCCCTTACCATCATTTTTGATCTCAAAAAAGAAATCAAAAACGACGTCATAGTTCTGTCAAAAGAGCAAGGTTAGATGATCCGCTTCCTGCGCAATTTATCGATGATCCTAATCGGCTCTCTCGGAGTGACCGGTGCTCTCGCTCAGCGCGACAGAAATTTCGAAACGGCATCCATACATCCATCAAATAGCAACGAAACAAGGCTGCCTGATGATGCGCCTGCCCCGCTCCACTTGGTCCTTCATCAGATAGAACAACAAAGCGGGTGTTCATTTATCTTCGATAGCCGAATGGTAAAAGGGATACGTATCAAGCCAGTTGCTGAGGGGCATGGATTTGAGCAAGAACTTGCGACGCAGCTTGCGACTTTTGGCCTTGAGCTTGTTGAGATTTCAAGTTGCACCTACGCCCTCACCGACCGCCTACAGCCGGAGCTAATCAAAGTAGAAAAAATCGATAACGATTTGCGCACATCGCGTGACATCATCATCGTAACGTCTTCATCCGCTGCTTCGATTGTTTCCTATCGATCAAATAATTTATTTGAGCTAGATGAGCGGTATCTCGAGTACTTTAACACGTCCAAGCCAGATGACGCGATCCATGATTTGCCGCAAACGGCGGCGACTACGACACCTTCAAGCACCTTGTTTGGCGGCGCCGAAGCTGGGATCAGTCTTACGGATTTGCGAGGGCTTGGCTTCAATCGCACCACCGTGCTCGTCAACGGGCGCGCGGCAACTTCTACATTAGGAAGCAGAATAACAACGGTTGGTCTGGACATGAACCGCCTCGCTGTTCCGTTTCTGGAGCGCATTGAAATCCAGAACACACCGGGGGGCGCACATGCGGGCCCAGCCTCCGCAGCTGGCACCGTAAACTTCATGTTGCGTAAAGACCTTCAGGGGTGGGACGTTGGCAGCCACTACGGCATTTCAGAGCAAGGTGATGCGGAAGAGATTTCCTTCCATATCATCGGCGGCTCGCAAATAATGGAAGATACGAACCTTACGTTCGGATTTAATTATGATCGATCTAATGGATTACTGGGGTCTCAGCGGGAAGAAATTAACAATAATTTTGGCATCGACCAAAATGGTATATCAGGGCCTGGCACCAGTGGCCAATTCCTGCCGGGGTTTGGCGGCGACGCTGTCACCGGTGTTGGCGCTGTTCTAGGCGTGCTTGTAGACGATGAACATTTAAGGCTTCCCTCCCCAAATAGGGTGTTAATTCCTGCAGATGACGGAACGCTGACGCCATTTGTCAATGCGCCTGATCAACTATTCGATGCGGATACTGAGTCTTCATTTATCCCTACAATTGATCGTTATCTTTCGTATTTTTCTTTAACAAAAACCCCGACAACATCACTCCGTTTCTTTGTCGAAGGACGAGGAGGCATAACACGCACCCAATTCCAACTTGAGCCCGTGGCAGGACGAGTGACCTCCGGGCTGAATGCCAAAACGGGAGGCGCCGCTGTTATACCGATCGACAATCCGACAGTACCGTCATCAGTTGCTGAGACTCTGACTGGCATTTTTGAGGCACCGATAGACGCAATTGTTTTCCTGCATCGTTTTACAGAGCTCGGCCCACGAGAGATAAGCGCAAATCGGTATTTTTCTGATCTGAGTGCAGGCTTCGACCATGAATTATCGACAGGCAATACGCTGTCTGCGACATACAGATTTGGCCGCACACAAACTGATTGGGTTCGCCGGGATAATATTGATGAGGACAAACTTGCGATTGGGTTGGACGCTGCTCTTTGCGAGAGCACAAGCGATTGCGCGCTCGTTGACCTGTTTGACTCGGATGGAATCTCGCAAGACGCTTTAGATTTTATCACTGTACCAAGTGTAAAATCCAAACATATTCTTGCAGAACATGAGGTAAGTATTGTTGCTGAACAGGCAATTCAGGGACTGTTGCCGGACGACATCACAACACGGCTTGGAGCGGAAATTCGGCACTCTACTTTGAGTAGATCAGAACGCTCAGAACCCAGCTTACGACTCCTTAGTTTGCCTATTGAGCCCGCAGCAAAAGGCTCTTTGACAACCTATGACTTTTATGGCGGCGCAAATTTTCCCATACTCGATTTTAAAAGCCCAATCGGATCGCTTGATATCTCGACAGATATTCGGCTAAACTTATCATCTGTATACGATACCAATTTCAGCATTGGCGGAGGCCTGCAATGGCGCCCTACTGACTTCCTCCAACTCTCCTCTCAAGGGTATCTCGGACACCGCCCGCCAAATATTGTAGAGTTGTTCACTGCAGGCAGAACAATTGTAGGAGGGCAATTCGAACTCTGTGGTTTTCTGCTTGCTGGACTCTCGGAAACAGTCGATGAAAATTGCCTTCTCGATCATCCCTTCAGCGTGGGGCCAGATTTCGTTGAAACAAGGCTGCTTCCGAGGGCAGGCTACTTTGGAAATCCAAACCTGCAGCCAGAAAAGATTACTTACTATGCTTTTTCCCTAACCATTCATCCTACAAAACTCATCAATATTTTACCTGGCAACCTTTCCATTTCAGCATCATGGCAGGTTTATGACATACACAATGCAATTACGCCGGGCGGACGCGGCAGCACAATGTTTTTGTGCTATAATAGCGCCGCATTCACGAGCGAAACATGCAGCGTCAATCCTTTGACTGGGAATCCGCCTATTATTCGTGACCCTGTAACGAAAGAGCTTATTGCGCATGAGAGCCGACCGGAAAATGCCGGCGGCAGCATTTGGAAAGGGTTGGATCTAGAAGTTCAGTATGAGGTTGACCTGCAAAACATATCGTTTTTAGATCAATTCTGGATAAGCGGGTTTCATACATACACAAACTTTTTATTTTCAGATCCGGGCGACACATTTCCCTTTCCCCTGGAAGGCGGGGTGGCTAACCCACACCATCAAAGTATCGTTGCAACAGGTCTGGACGCTGGGCGCTATAGCTTAGCTTTTCGGATTAAACGAAGGGGGCGGGTCGTTAACCAAAGAATCGCGCCAGCAACATATTTAGATTCGAATCTTCGTATCGAATTGTCAGATCAACTGTACATCCAGCTTGGTATCAATAATTTGTTGAACAAACGCCCGCCTGTTAGCCCGTCGGCATCACGACCCGGCACATTTCCAAATTTCTACGACAATATTGGAAGACGGTATTCTATTGCTACGCGCCTAACTTTCTGATCGGACGATGTTTTCGAACACAGTCCGCATTAATAGCGATATGCGATTATCACCTAGCCCGAGACTCGCTGGCAGAAAAAGTTTGAAGCAGAACTACACGAGCGTTCGCCGATTGGTCAAAATTGTCGACATATGGATCATATACATCACTCCGCCTCCTGGCCTTCCGTCATTTAACCCCAATCCAACTTTATTGGCAGGGCCCACAATGCTCTGCTAAGCTAGGAGACTGGAAAGATACACGATGCAGCGCCCAATGGACTCAAGAACGCAATACTCAAATTTGCTGGCAAACATCGCTGATGGCGATCGAGAAGCATTCAGCGACCTTTATTTCCAGGCAAGTCCGAAACTTTTCGGTGTCGCCATGCGTATTTTAGGGGATGCAGATAAGGCAGCAGATGCGATGCAGGATGGATTTGTACAGATTTGGCAAAATGCCAGTCATTTTACAGCTTCGAAAGGGGCTGCCGAGGCGTGGATGGCTGGTATCGTCAGATTTCGCGCACTTGATATATTGCGGAAAGATCGAACCCGCGCGACACTAATTGATGACAGGACCGAAATTGAAGATGGTTTTTTGATCATGAAAGAACCAACTGAAGCCCTTTTGGCGTTAAAGGGATGCATTGATCGGCTCGGAGACGCCGAGAAGAAATGTGTGTTGGAAGCTTATATGAATGGCTACACACATGAAGAATTGTCAATCAGACTTGAGGCGCCGCTTGGCACGGTGAAAAGCCGACTTAGAAGAAGTATGTTTGCGTTAAAGGAATGTTTAAGCCAATGACGGGTCGTGAATTGTTAGACAAAGAGGCAATGGCAGCGGACT
>JAJFGC010000157.1 GCA_021776345.1 Hyphococcus sp.
GGATCAAGAACCGATCCGGCGTTACATCTACTGTTTGGCGTGTGGTGCTAAAATTTCCGGCGTCATCGAAGGCAAAGAAATTTCCCGACGCGACATCCGTAAAATTTCCTCCCTCAGAAGGAATAAAAGTGGCTGAGCCAGCGGTGAAGTCGCGTTCACCGGCCAACAACTCAAATCGCTCCGTATACCCGATATAACCGACGACATGCCCTCGGCCGCCGTGAATGTCGCTGCCGGCGATCAGTTCTGCCTGGATGGATTCGCCGCCGCCGCTTGGGACTTCACCCGTCACGGAAAGCTGCAGCCCATCAAATTGATCATCCAGAATGAAGTTCACAACGCCGGCGACAGCGTCTGCGCCGTAAATCGCTGCGGCGCCGCCTGTCAGCACTTCAACTTGCTTAATAAGGCCTGTGGGTAGGCTGTTCGTGTCGACGGCGTTTCGAAAGCTGAACGGCACGGCGCGAGTACCGTTTACGAGAACCAGCGTTCTATTTTGGCCAAGGCCGCGCAAGTCAATTGTGGAGGATCCAAGCGAATCGCCAACTGCTGCGCCCGTGGCGTTGGCGCCGCCGCCGGCTTGGGGCAGCCTCTGGAAAATATCTTCTACGGTAACTGATCGATCGGTCGCAATTTGTTCAGCGCCGATGGTCGTCACGGGAGTCGGTGAGGTTAATTCAGAACGCTGAATGCGTGAACCAGTGACAACAATCGTGTCGCGATCCGCTTGTGCATCATCGGTCTGCGCCTGTGCGGTCCCAATTCCAAATGTCATCGCCGCAATCACCGCAGCGCTTGCCGACTGTAAAAATCTGTCCTGTCCAAGTAATTTCATTGATGCCTCCCTGAAGCGTATCGCTGTCGTTAACCATCAGACGATAGTACCAATGTAATATGAGTGCAATGCATGTTATGACCATAACGCCAGCGCCCGGGAGGCAGTGACAATTTTGTGACACCGGTACGCAGATATGCTCCATACGCAGCGAGAAAATCTAGCTTAGACGGGCTTTAGGGGCGTTAGAGATGAAAAAGTTGCCCTCAGATCAGGGTCATTCCAATTGTGCGTTGCCGCAAAACGATCGTGGATTTAAAAGCGACGAGGTAAAATGATTTAGATACCAATGCATGAATGGCTTGAACATAGCCCCGTCCGGGCGAAATTGAGGGAACCGAACCACGTGGCGGGAGGCGTGTTGATTGGCTTCACGGCAAATATACATTCGACCCGGTCTGACCAACTGAATACACCACATTGCATACTGTCAAATTTGTTGGCGCACGGGCCTTAAATTCTCAAGAAAACTTTCTTTTTATAGAGCACATACAAAATCCCCCATTCAATCGCGATAACCCCGACTATAACGCCTGCGCCTAGTGCGGGCGACCACGCTTGCGCAGCGGCGATCTTGTAAATTGGATAAACAAAATATCGCGCCGCCAAATAAATGAGGATGGAATTGGCGCCGATAACAACAAAGAAATGCGCCATCCGCGACGCATTGTTGCGATCAAATGCGAGCACCGCTCCGGCCAATAAAATCATTGACGCTCCGATCGCCATAAGATCGAATGTCGCAGTCCAGATTTTTTTTATGGGCGGGTATACAGGTGAAATGGCGATTGCCAGGAACACCAAAACTGCGCCTATCGCCGCAATAGCGGCGATGCGCATGCCTCGGCCCGAATGTTGCGCCGACATCATGTGGGCGCCGATGAGCGCGCCTGCGAGTGTAATCGAGGCCCCGGAAAAGACGCCGAGCCATCCCTCGGGGTCGTAAGCGCCCCCATAAAGCCGGCCCGGCAAGAGAAGTCGGTCGATCCAGCCATTGATAGACCCCTCAGGTGTAAGCACGCCTGCGCCGGCGCCGGGGACCACAACAAAATTTTGCAAAACGGTGACGATCATTAGTATACCGATTATCGCGGATATCCGGATAGCAGTTTTTTCAGACAACATCATCACGATCGCCGTGATCAGATAGGCGCCTCCGATCAATCCGAGAACGCTGGCGAAGCGAATTTGTCCGGGGTCAATGTTCCAGCCCCAATTGTATAGGATGCCAAGCAGGAAAAGGATGGCTGCTCGCTTTCCAACCCGCCAAAGCATCCGCTTGCGATCGATTAAAGGTCCGTCGCGTTGCAAAACGATTCCCAGAGAGACGCCAGACAAAAACATAAATAATGGAAAGACGAGATCGTAAGCGTGGAACCCGGTCCATGCGGCATGGTTCAGTTGCGCCGACATTACGTTCAATAATGGCCATCCGGTCCAAGCCGCCAGGTAGTGGACGAGAAAATCGCCGCCGATGATCCAGAACATGTCAAAGCCGCGAAGCGCGTCGATAGATACGAAGCGACTGCTGGCTTTCATGCGGCGGCCTTGTGTGAAGTATTTTGCTCGCCGGAAATCCATGACCGCTCGACTTTGAAGTCGGACGTCAATTGGACGAGATCGGCGCGCTTGCCGACTGCAATGGAGCCAACCGATTTTTCAATGCCAAGAAAAGCAGCGGGATTAGCGCTCGCCAGCGTCAAGGCGTCCCCCATCTCGAGACCGAGCAAGTCGACGGAATTCTTGACAGCATCGACCATAGAAAGCGAGGCGCCGGCCAAGGTTCCGTCTTCGGCGACGCAAGCGCCGTCGCGAATTTCGATGCGGCGTCCGTTCAAAAAGAAATGATCGATATCTGCGCCGACGCCGGGCATGGCGTCAGTCACCAGCATAAAGCGGTTGTCAGTTTTGGCGCGTAGGGCGAGACGTAGCATCGCCGGATGAACATGTTTGCCGTCAACGATGATCCCGCACCAGGTATCGGATTCGAGCGCCGCCGCGATAATGCCGGGGCTGCGCGATTGTAGCGGTGACATGGCGTTAAAGAGATGGGTGAATCCAGTAACTCCCGCTGCAATTGCGGTCATCGCCTCTTCATAGGTTGCATTGGTATGTCCGGCGCACACCCGGACGCCGCGTTCAACCAGCATTTGGATCTGTTCGACCGTCGCCAGTTCGGGCGCTAGCGTCACGACCACTTTTGCGTGCTGCGCGGAGGTCAAGAGATCGATGGCTTCAGGGGTCAGACACCGGATTTTTGATGCATCGTGCACGCCCCTTTTTTTTTCATTGAGAAATGGCCCTTCGATGTGCAGCCCCGCAATGCCGCGGACACCGCTCATTACGGCCTCATCAATCGCTCCAATCGCTTTCGATATTTTGTCAAGATCATCGCTGATCAGCGTCGGCAGCAGACTAGTCGTTCCGTATTTCCGATGGGCTTTGGCGATGATTTCAGCCGTCTCAGCGCTTGGATCATCATTGAACAGGACGCCGCCGCCGCCATTGACCTGACCATCAATAAGTCCGGGCGCTAATATCTCACCATCCAGATCGACGATCTCGTCGCAGTCATGTCGCGAAATCGCCCGCTGAGAAATCTCTGCAATCCGGTCGCTTCTGATCAGAACCGTGGCTTGAGACACAAAACCGTTTTCGGTGAGTGCATTTGCATTGACTATTGCCGTCGTCTTCATCGATTTACCTATACGGTTTCAGTCACTTTTTTCAGATGTTCTGGCTTATCCGGATCGAGGCCGCGCGCAACTGAAAGATCATTGGCGAAACGATAAAACGCCTGAAGAAAGACAAGCGGCTGTAATTCTGGTGCGCTAGCTGTCGGTAAAGGCAGCGTAATCGCCCCCTCAATATGTACGCCAGAAATGCACACCATTGCGCGGCGTTGAACAAACAGGCGAGCGACATCCTCTATGCCATTTTGGCCGGCGTCAAAAGTTGACGCCAGGATTATTGGAAAACCTTCATTGACGAGCGCCATTGGCCCATGTTTGACCTCGGCGGCGCTGAAGGCTTCGGCTTGAATTCTGCAGGTTTCTTTGAGTTTTAATGATGCTTCTTGAACGCCCGACAAGTTGAACCCGCGACTGATCAAGAGAGATTGCCGAACCGTTACGAACCGGTTCAAAGCGATATTCCAGTCCGCTTCAAGCGCCGCTGCCATTTGAATTGGCAGCGCGTCCAAATCCGCCTTCATATTTTCATCGTTGCGCCAAGTCGCGCAGAGATCAAAAATCGCCGACATCGATCCGAGACAGGACTTTGTCGCAGCGACGCTTTTCTCGGCGCCAGCGCATATTGGCACGACATCATCGGCGCAGGCCGCCAACGGGCTTTGTTCGTCATTGACGATTGCGACAACATAGGCGCCGGCTTTTTGGGCCCTCGCCGCCGCGCTCAACAGGTCCGGACTTTGTCCCGATTGTGAAATCGCAATGAAAAGCGTGCGCTTAAGCTTTAAGTCAGCGTGATAGAGAGAGGCGACAGAAGGGGCGAATGAACAGACCGGAACGCCGAGGCGTGTCTCGATTAGATATTTAGCATAGGTCGCTGCATGGTCCGAACTACCGCGCGCGCAGGTGAGCACGACGGGCGGATCGATCTCGATGATTTTTCGGACAATGCGGAGAATGGCTTGCCGATTATGTTCGCGCTGCTGAGCGATAATTCCGGGCGCTTGGGACGCCTCCCTCAGCATTAATGTCGGTTCGTTCATTGGTCCCCGTTCGTAAATAACTCATGCAATGCGGTTACAATTGGTATATATACCACTAGATTACCAATTTGCGAAGCGCGACCCCAATAATTCTGACGATCATGCAGGGATTCCGGCGCAGTGCGTGAGCTGAATTAGAACCGTCAGGGCAAATTATGACCATCATGCTGGGCCGCACGCTTTCCGTCAAAGGCGATGGCGCGCAGAACGAAGACCATCTCGGATCTGAGGGCGACTGCGTTTGGATTCTTGATGGCGCAACCGGCGTGTCAGACTCCGTACTGGGGCATGAATCTGACGCACGGTGGTATGTAGAGCGATTCAATTGCGACCTGGCAGATACAATTAGAGCGAATCCTGCGGCCCCGACACAGCAACTTATCAGCGACGCCATACGGGCTGTCCGGCATACATATCTCACCGCCTTTAAGGGCCTGGCGACGCCGGAACATGCGCCCTCTGCGGCCTTTATGTTGCTCCGAGGCCTCAACGGCGCGATCGAACTGTCGGCGCTTGGCGACTGCGCCGCCCTCTACAGGAAACCAAATGGATCCATCGGCTTTTTTGAAGGAACTAGCATCGCCAGATTTGAGACCGCGGCGCTACAGCGACTTAGGGATGAACAGGCCTGCTCTCCCGACGCAGATCATGCGGCAGTCATTAGCCGCGTATCGCCGGTTTTACGCGCCAACCGATCAAGGATGAATCAGCCGGACGGATACTGGATTTTGAGCATGGAGGAGGAAGCGGCCCATCACATCGAGACGGTCATCGTCGAAACGGCGCGTGATAGCCCAATACTTCTGATGACGGATGGATTCACCCGCGCTTTTCAATCTCTGGAATTGATGTCGCTGCAGGAAGCCTATGAAGCCATAGAACGACACGGTCTTGACGATCTGGCGGCGCAAATTCGACAGCGTGAGACGAGTGATGCGAATTGCCGTCTCTATCCTAGATTTAAAAAGAGCGACGATGCGACGTGTATTGAAGTGCGGCAATGTTGACGCAATATTGGTCGTGGCGAGAATTTTATAGATCAAACACAACGCCCGGGTTCAGAATATTTTTTGGATCAATGCTGCGTTTCAGGGTTTTCATCATAGCGATTTCGTTCGCTGATCTTGACACGGAGAGCCATCGCTTTTTCTCACGGCCGATGCCATGTTCCGCAGAGACGGAGCCTTCAATCTCGCGCAAGGGCTCATAGACACACGCTTCAACGCGTTTTCTCGTCTCGCCGCCGCTGGCGATCTCCCCCGCGCCAGGATGAACAAAGAGATGAAGATTGCCGTCGCCAATATGACCGAATACGTGAAGAATTGCATCACGCGACACGGACGCCAGTCCTCTTCGGACCGTGTCGATATACCGGTCCATTGTTTGGATCGGCATGCTAACATCGAATAAATAGACGGGCTTTTCGCGCAGGATTGGTTCGAAATCGTCGCGGATCCGCCAGATCTCACGTCGCTCCTGCTCCGACTGCGCAAAGACACCATCTTTGATAAGACCGTCCGAGATTGCCTTTTCAAGCAACTCCATAAAAATATCGCGACCGGCCTCACCGTCGCACGACTCAGTCTCGATTAAGACATAAAACTCATGGGTCGCATCGACCGGCGAGCGCACGCCCAGCCCTGTCGTCACCGCACGATAGTAGTCTCCCCACATTAATTCGTAGGACGTCAACGACGCGCCGAGTCGGGACTTACTGAGCGATAATAGCCGGGTGACGTCCTTGAATGATGCAACCGCCGCCAGAGCTGTATCGCGCCGCGAAAATGCCGGCTCCAACTTAAGTATCGCGCGCGTGACAACGCCAAGCGTGCCTTCGCTGCCAATGAAGAGCTGCTTTAAATCGTAGCCGGAATTATCCTTTAGCATGCGCTTCATTGATGAAATAACGCCGCCATCCGGCAACACAATTTCGAGTCCCAGAACGAGGTTGCGGACCATACCATAGCGGATAACGTTGACGCCGCCGGCATTGGTCGCGATGTTTCCGCCGACCGTACAGCTCCCGCGCGCGCCAAGATCTAGCGGCAAGAAGAGATCGTCTTCCGCCACACGCGACTGCAAAGCTTCAAGAATGACGCCGGCTTGGACGACCACTGCATGCCCAATAGAGTCAACTTCTTCGATAGCGTTCATGCGTTCGAGTGATATCACGATATCGGTCGGCTCACTCACGGACCCGGCTGCGCAACCAGTTCGTCCGCCGTGAACGACAACCCTCT
>JAJFGC010000158.1 GCA_021776345.1 Hyphococcus sp.
AGTCCTGCAAGCGCACATAATATACATGCAGATTGGCGTATTATTGTCGTCTCCCCTTAAGTGCAATGTGCGTCCTAGCATTCATTGCCGTTCGCGGCCATATCATGATCGGGAAACTGTCCGTGCGGCAACAAGCCAATCGTCATACGGACATATGAGAGATTTTTATGACGCACTCCACCCACGCCTATGCTCCGGACCCGCGTAATGACAATGTTCTCATTGACGTGAATGGAAAACTCTTTTCCCGCAATGAGGCGAAGGTTTCGGTTTTTGATTCGGGCTTCGTTCTCGGCGATGGCGTGTGGGAAGGGTTGCGCATCCATCCGGGACCGGACGGCTACGGCGTCATTGCCTTTCTCGATCAACATCTAAAGAGATTGTATGATGGGGCGAAGACCCTCGACTTCGCGATGCCGCTAACAAAAGACGCGTTAAAGTCGCGTCTCTATGATTGCCTTGACGCTAACAACGCACATGACGGTGTTCATATGCGGTTGATGGTGACACGTGGTATCAAGGCGACGCCCTATCAGGATCCGCGAGCGACCATTACCCCGCCAACGATTGTGATTATTCCTGAATTTAAAACGCCCGTCAGCGAAAATGCGACCAAAGGCGCGAGCCTTTTTACGGTGCATGTGCGGCGCGGCTATCCCGATGTGCAGGACCAGAAATTGAATTCTCATTCAAAGCTCAATTGCATCATGGCCTGCATACAAGCAACAAAAGCCGGCGCCGACGAGGCGTTGATGCTCGACCCTCATGGTTTTGTCGCAACCTGCAACTCAACGCATTTTTTTATTGTCCGCGGTGGCGAGCTATGGACATCGACCGGTGATTTTTGCCTCGGCGGCATTACACGGGGGATGATTATTGAGCTTGCCCAAGCAAATGGTATTGCCGTCCGCGAGAAAAACTTCTCCTTACACGACGTTTACAACGCAGATGAGGCCTTTATCACCGGAACTTTTGCCGGTGTCTCGCCAGTCGCCAGCGTCGACGGGCGAGAGATATCACAACAACGTGGCCCCATCGCCGAACGAATGCAAATGCTCTACAAAGAGCTTGTCGCCCGCGAATCAGCAAAAGGAAGGTGAACCATGGCAAATGCAAAACCGCCGTCCAACAAAGAGCAAATCGCATCCCCCGCTTTTCGCATCGCCGCCCTCGATCAGGACTTCCTGTTAGATGATTCCATGCGCGGCGTGCGCTTTCACCTTGAATATGAAAAGGCGGAGCAAGCGCTGCGCGCTTGGGGCGTGCGATCGACCATTGTTGTCTTCGGCTCAGCCCGCACCCAGGAAAATGGCGATGGCGAGCACACGCGCTGGTATGCGATGGCGCGCGAATTTGCGGAAATCGCCTCGCGTCGCGGCGGCGCCCTCGATGCTGATCACAACGGCCACCGGGACAACGTCATCGCTACCGGCGGCGGCGGCGGCATCATGGAAGCGGCCAATCGCGGCGCTGCGGATGCGAATGCGCCGTCTATCGGTTTCAATATTCACTTGCCGTTCGAGCAGGAACCAAACCCATACTCAACGCCGGAGCTGACATTCCAGTTTCATTATTTTGGTATGCGCAAGATGCATTTCGCCATGCGCGCGGCAGCGCTTGTCGTGTTTCCCGGCGGGTTTGGAACATTCGACGAATTGTTCGAACTTTTGACGCTCGTTCAAACACGCAAAGCGCCGAAACTGCCGATCATCCTTTTCGACGAGCCTTATTGGTCCGAAGTCGTGAATTTCAAGCATATCGCTGATCACGGTATGATCAGCCCGGCAGATCTCGATCTCTTCCATTTTGCGTCAACGCCGGAGGAAGCCTGGGCCAAACTATTAGAAGCAGGGCTGCAGCCGGGTGATCAAGATGGTCGCGGGGCCATTATTTGAGCCAAACTTGCCAAAAACCGATAAATCCCCAAAATCGCCGATGTTGGGTGATTACAGGGGTAGATGGTGACGCAAATATTGTTGATTGGCGGCGGCGCCGCTTTAGGGGGGCTGTTACTTGGGGCACTGATCGGCGCCATGCTGACAGCAAGAAGAATGCGTGCTCAGGTTGAGGAAATTGGCGAGGAAGTCGTGCGCCTTCACAAAGTCGCCCAGGATAAACTTAGCGGCGACGATCCCGATCTTAAAACATTGTTGCGCAACTTAAACACCGCGGTTGAACAAACCTACCGCGCCGTCGATGCGCTGGAAGATCAGGCGGAACTCACCCGTCGCAAATCGCAAGGCGGTAAAGAGGTCATCGCCTCCTCACGTCATATTATCGGCATGATCGAGGAAATGGGCGGTGACGTTCCTCATATGAGTGCGCCGCCGGAACCTTCAAACCCTGTCATCGAAGTCGAAAGCGACGATAAGTCACCGCGCCTCAGATAATCGGCCATGTCGAAAAACATTCGCATCGCCATGTTTTCCGGCCCACGGAACATCTCAACAACATTGATGCGCGCCTTCGAGAACCGCCCCGATACAAGGGTTATCGATGAACCTTTTTACGCGTGTTACTTGAAAGAAACTGGCGCCGACCATCCGATGCGCGAAGCAGTGTTGGCGTCACAACCGACAGTCTGGCAAGATGTCGTTTCAAATCTTGGTGCGCATTCGCATAGCGAAAATGTCGTTTTCGAAAAACATATTGCATTTCATTTTGTTGACGGTGCGCCTCTCGATTGGGTCAAAGACACACGCGCTTTCATTCTTATTCGCGATCCCTGCGCCATGGTCGCCTCTTACAAAAACAAGTATGACGATGTCTCGCCGATCATTGAGAGTTTTAAAATTCAACGGCATATTTATGACGGCTGTATCGCGAGAGACGTTCCCTGCCCGGTCGTTGATGCAAGTGACATCCTTAATCAGCCATCAGCCATGATACATATATTGTGCGCAAATTTGCGCATCCCCTTCTCGCCGACCATGCTGTCCTGGCCCGAAGGCCCCCGCGAAACCGACGGTGTATGGGCCGCGCATTGGTATGATGCAGTGCAAACCTCGACGGGCTTTCGGCAATTTCGCGAGACCGCGCCGAGTCTTTCAGCAGACCTAGAGGCTGTCGCAGAAAAATGCCGGCCGGATTATGAGTTTTTCCACAAACGGCGCATCCAATCGGCAAAAGAAGCGGTGTAAATCCGCAACGCTGTCACATAAATAATGAACGGACCGCAGGAAACCCATCACAACAAGACTAAATATGCTTAATATCGCTCTCTGAGCCGTGTGAAACTCGGTTTTCGCGCGCAACATTCACGGGAGTTAAAAAAATGAAATCAAAAACCATGGCCATGCGCGCCATTCTCGCATCTGGTGCGTCAGCTATTGCATTGAC
>JAJFGC010000159.1 GCA_021776345.1 Hyphococcus sp.
ACTAAGCGGACGCGAAAGTATAATGACGAACGCTGACGATAAACACGCAACAGAAGCGATAAAGTGGCTTGATGCACAACGCACCGGCGACTTGTCGGCGCGTGATCAAACCGCTTTTGGCGACTGGTTGAGTGACCCCGACAATTCGACCGCGTATAGCCGGATAGAAAACGCCTGGGACGCCCTTGGCGCGCAAGACGATCTGCGAGCCGAAGCGCTGGCGTTAGAGCAATCTCTGACGCGCAGCGATGCGCCGGCGCCGCGCCGGGCTGCGCCGATGGTTAGCGTACCGATGATGATAGCTGCGAGCGTCGCCGTCCTCGTGGTCGGTTTGATATTCGTCACGCAATTGTCGCCGACCGTACCCGCTGATTCTTTGTCTTATCAGACGCAAACGGCAGAGGTTCGCTCGCTGGAATTAGACGATGGCAGCACCGCTTATCTTGCGCCGCAAAGCGAGATCGAGGTAGCGTTCTCAGACGATTTACGCGCTGTAACACTTGTGCGCGGCGAAATTTTCCTCGACGTGAAAAAGAATGACGGGCGTGAGTTTACGGTGCAGGCCGGATCAACACGGGTAAGCGTTCTCGGGACAAGCTTTAACGTCAAATCGAACTCGACCGGGGTGACGGTTTCCGTTGCGGAAGGCCGTGTGCGTGTCGTCGATGAAGCAAAAACGGCAGCCGCGCCCGAACAAGTCCTTATTGCGGGCAATGAGGTCAAGGCGCTCGCGGACGGGCTGACGGAGATCACGACAACCCGGCCCGAGCAGGCGGGCGCTTGGCGCACGGGCTTTCGTGAGTATCGGGACAATCCGCTCTGCGAGGTCATCGAGGATGCGCGTGCATATCTCGAACGTGATCTCATTCTAGCCGATGAAGACTTATGTGATTTGTCGATAGCGGTGTCGTATCGCGTCAGTGATATCGATCCCATGCTTGACACGCTTGCACAAGGTTGGGGGCTCTCGATTGACCGCACCAGCACGGATAAAATCATCATTCGTAAAGCAACCAAATCATTAGGTGATCAATAAGAGCGCCTTGTCATTGCGTGTTTGGTGTTCCTCCGAAACGATCTTTAAGACCGTTGCGGTGCAATTCTTTTTTTTGCGTGTCGTTGGAACAGTAGTTCTCGCTTCAGTTGTTATTTACGCGGCGCCACTCGTCACAGCGCTGTCATTTTTTGTTTAAGAAAGTGTAACTTTTGACAACCCTTGTTCGGAAAGGAGGTGAGAAGACTTTTAAAAATGGCAGGGGAAAATGCAAAACTCAAAAACAAGAAACACACTTTGTTCAGCATCAGTATTTGCACTGATCATTGGAAGCTTTATCGCAGCGCCTGCGACGGCGCAGGATTCAAGCGAGGCTACGGCGCCGTCTCAATCGGTCTTTAGCGTAGACCTTCCCGCACAGCCGTTGATTGATTCGATATCAGCGCTTTCCCTTCAGACCAACCATACGATAGCGACGAAACCCAAGCAGACCGAAGGCGTCAACGCATCGGCCCTCAAGGGGCGATACACCGTGCAAAGCGCACTCGACGAGTTGCTCTCCAACACCGGCCTCAACGTAACACGGACCGGCGAACGCGCTTTTTTGATCAGCTCCGCGCTCGTCTACAATCAACCTCAAGACCGACGCGCGGCAAATGGCAACCAACTCGTTCGAATAGCGGCGCAGAATGAATTCGACTCAACAACCGGTTCACCCAATGGTTCTGAAAACGAAACGCCTGAATCCGATATTATTATCGTAACGGGAACAAACATTCGGGGAGTGGTCCCAGCAGGTTCGCCGATTCTCTCATTTGATCGTGAATCGATAGATCAAACTGGTTTTGCAACGACTCAAGACTTTATAGGAAGTTTACCGCAGAATTTTACTGGCAGCGTTGGCGAGATCGTACAGATTAGCGATGATAGCTCCCTTAACATTTCCAGGGGCACCGGCATAAACCTGAGAGGCTTGGGAAATTCTGCGACGTTGACGCTCGTAAACGGCAAGCGAATGGCGCAGGGAGGAGGCGCAAGTGCATCGTTTGTTGATATATCAAGCATCCCGCTTAGCGCAATCGGTAGGATCGATGTGTTAACTGATGGTGCATCTGCCACGTATGGATCAGATGCAGTTGCAGGCGTTGTGAACATTATTCTGCGTGACGATTTCGAAGGCGCTGAAACGCGTCTTCGATACGGGGCCGTAACCGACGGGAATCTGGAGGAGATACGAGCAAGCCAAGTGATCGGGACAAACTGGGACACAGGAAACATTCTCGTTTCTTACGAGTTTTATGACCGCTCTCGACTTGGGTACGACGAAAACAATTTCACCGCCAGTAGCGATTTGACTGGATTAGGCGGCGATGATTTCCGAAGAGATACCAGCAATCCAGGAAATATTATTTTCCCGGCAGCAGCGGCAATTCCACCGGGCCAGGACGGTACGAGCTTAACACCTGCCGATCTACTCGTTGGCCAGACAAATCTGTCAAACCAAAATCGAGAACGAGACTTACTCCCGGAACAACAACGTCATTCAGCCATACTGCTTGCTCGTCAATCCGTGTCAGATTTTGCGGAGGTATATAGCGAGTTCTTTTTCTCAAGGCGTACTACCGAAGAACGCCTCGGAGGTCAGGATTTGGGGTTTACACTTGTGCCTTCTAACAATCCGTTTTTCGCAACGCCAGTGTCGGGGTTTCCATTTGTGTTTGTGAACTATAATGGGCTTGAAGACTTTGGGAGCCAGTTATCGGAGACAGATGTTACTAACTATGCAGCGACACTCGGCGCCAACATCGACATAATCCGCGATTGGAATGTCGAAGTATTTGGTCGTTTCGTTCGCGAGGAAGTTCAAAACGAAAGACAAGCCGTCAATCTCGGAAATCTCGCCGAAGCGCTCGGGTCCGATAATCCGTCCACTGGCTTTGACCCTAATATCGATGGGTTTTTCAACATTTTTGGCGACGGGTCGAATACACCTCAAAACGTCTTAGATTTTGTAGGAAACGGTTTCCGCACGTTCGACCTTGAGGCAGAGCTGTGGATTGGTAGTGCTGTCGCTAACGGAACAATCGTGGACCTTCCTGGTGGCGAAGTTCAGGCTGCAATCGGTCTCGAATATCGGAACGAAGCACTACGACGTTCTGCGGCAACTTTAACCGGACCAGAGCTCGTCCCTGTGGGCGCTTCGGATGTGGACTTATCACGCGATATTTTCGCCGGATTTGCGGAAATCCAAATCCCGCTTATTGGCGACGGCAATGCGCTGCCGGGAATAAATGAACTGACGGTAAATCTCTCCGGTCGAATAGAGGATTATTCAGATTTTGGCAGTACCGCCAATCCGAAAATTGGTGCGGCCTGGGTGCCGCTCGATGGGCTTAGTTTTCGAGCCAGCTACGGCACATCCTTCAGAGCACCAAATTTATCGCAACTTTCGCCAAACTCGCAAACCTTTTTGTCGTTAAACGCGGTTGATCCATCGTCTTCTGACGGCACGACGCTAGCCTTGTTTCTTCAAGGCGCAAACCCGACACTGGGTCCGGAAGAGGCCGAAACTTGGTCGGTAGGACTGGATATGCAACCGAAGTGGTTGCCCGGTCTATCTGTCTCCGCGACGTATTACTCAATAAGTTACACGGATCGGGTTGGACGCTTAACCGGTATCTTTGGAGCATTCCTTCAACCTGAGCTATTTGCGCCAATCATTACGCGATCTCCAGATGAGAACGTGGTTCAAGAAATACTCGACTCCGAGTTTTTTCTTCCATCGTTCGGAGTTCCTCCAGCAAGCGACGTTGAAGCAATCGTCGATGCACGGGATCGGAATTTGAGTTCTTCAGACATCAACGGATTGGACTTTCTCCTAAATTACAACACGGAAACTGACATTGGTGAGTTTATTATAACGCTTAACGGGAACTACGTGTTCTCGTTTGACGAAGCTGTGACTGAAACCGCACCTGTTTTCGACGTTATTGACACTCTAGGCAATCCACTTGATCTGCGCATTCGCGGCGGGGGAACTTGGTCCAACAACGGTTTGAACTTATCGATGTTTGTGAATCATGCTGGGAGTTATGATGACAACGGAAGTAGTCCTCAGCGCCGCATAGGTTCGTTTACGACTGTTGATCTAAATCTTCAGTATGATTTTGCGAGTCTTTCCGATTCACCTCTCTTAAACGGTGTATCCGCAAATGTTTCAGTTCAAAACCTGTTCGATCAGGACCCTCCATTTGTCAACAATCCGCTCGGCGTAGGATTTGACCCTGCCAATGCAAACCCAATCGGGCGTATGATTGGCATTGAAATCTCAAAACGCTGGTAACAACTATTACTGTAAACGGTCCCTACACGAACAAGTTTCGTGTAGGGTTTTCCTTTAGCTGATGCGGAACGATTAAAATGTTAAAAATAAACAATACACCATCAATCAGAAAATTGTACCTGCCTATTTCGGTGATACTGAGTCTGATAGGTTGTGCGCCCAGCGGTAATTATAAACCTATATCCGCACAAACGATTACTTTTGACGGAAACGCTGCTCCAGATCGGGATGGAGTGACTATCGACGATCTCCTGAAGATACGAGATATTGATAATATCCAAATTTCTCCAGACCGTCAGCATATTGCATTTCCTGTTAGGCAGGCGGATGTCGCTAGTAATTCATATATCACAGAGTGGTTTTCTTTGAGCACGACAGGCTCCCAGACTCCAAAATATCTCGGGAGCGCTGGAACGTCTCAATTGGCGTCGGTGCGAAATTTGATTCCTGGCGTTTATCAGCATTCGCCTGCCGTATGGGCGCCAGACAGTACAATGATTGCTTACTACCGGGTCGATAGTAATCGTGGCCAGATATGGACGAGTGATATCACTGGAGGCGAGCCGAAACAGCGAACCAACAGCGAATTTGAAATCGGTAGCTTTACTTGGGCGCGGGATGGAAACGGTTTCTACTTTAATACTCAAAACAGTACAAAAGAGGAAATCAGTAATTCAATTAGAGCTGAAGGGGAGCGTGGATTTCGGTTTGATAAACGCTTTAGTCCGGGGTACGATCAATCGCAACCAACATTCAGATTAGACCTGACTCTTGAAAGGTTTCCAACACTTGATCAAAGAGTCCATGAAGCAACGCATTATCGCTATGTCGAGTTAAGTTCGCAAAATGAAACAGAAGTCGATGACGATCATCTTGTTCGTGCTGCGCTTCCCAGCTTAGACTATGATCCGGATAGATTATTCTCATCGATAAATCTATCTGAAGCTGCCCAGCAACGACTCAATTATCAACGGTTCCAAGGACTTCGACCAAAAAAATTTGGCCCTCATTTAGATAGTCTTGTTTGGGCGGACGTCGCATCCTCCGAAAAAGCCTACGCCTTTCCTGAACTAAAAATGTATTGGTCGAAAGATGCCGATGGGGGAGAAAGAACTGCGTGCCAACACGATGATTGTGTCGGTGAGATTGCAGGGTTCTGGGGCTTAGACGATGGTGACTCGGTCGTCTTTCAGAAAGTTCTAGGACAGAACAACTCAAAGACTGTGTTCGTGCTGTGGAATGTGAAAAACAACACGACAACAGAGTTGCATTCATCACACCATCTCTTCAGGAGCTGTCAGAATCTCGGAGCGGGACTAATCTGCTTAATGGAAACGCCCAAAAATCCGGCCCGAATCGTTCGGCTAGATGGATACACGGGTTCATTATCAGAAGTATTTGATCCAAACCCCGAGTTTAAAGGGTTACAAAAACCGAAAGTCGAAAGACAAGAATGGAGTAACCGATTTGGACATAGGACTTTTGGACATCTTGTTTGGCCGTTGAACTATAAACCAGGGCGACGATATCCACTTGTAGTTGTAACTTATCGCTCCAGAGGGTTCCTACGCGGAGGTGTTGGCGATGAGTATCCGATTATGCCGCTCGCTTCAGAAGACTTTATGGTTCTCAGTTTTGATCACCCGGACATTGGTAGATACATCTACGATAGCGGTGAGCACACTGAATATTCTATGATTCATCGAAAGATGCGGGATGATTGGTTCGAGTACAGGAGCGTGCTTGATCTTATAGATACTAAAATATCTTCTCTCATTGAGGGTGGGTACGTTGATAAAAATCGTATAGCCGTAACCGGGTTAAGCTTTGGGGCGGCGATCACGCATTTTGCACTTATTCATTCCATTCATGATTTGAAAGCCGCATCAGTCAGCGGGGCGGGATATGATCCTGGAGCGTACATAATGGGTTCAGATTTGTACCGGGAGCAGATGCGCAACAACGGAACCAATTATCCATTTGGTCCAAATCCGGGAACCTGGGAGGTTGTCTCCTCTGCGTTGAATGCAGACGCGATCGATGCAGCCGTATTAATGCAAGTGGCGGATCGAGAGTTGATGAATGCCATGAATTTTATTGTCGCGATGGGGGAAAACCGCAAAGTGAACGCCACTTACGTTTTTCCGAATGAGTACCACAACAAGATTCATCCCCTTCATCGTAGGGCGGCTTATGAGAGAAACTTAGACTGGATGAAGTTTTGGCTCATGGGTAAAGAAGATCCGATTTTGGAAAAGCGTGAACAATATCAGTATTGGAATTCACTTCGTGAAGAGTAAATTAAGACGAACTGGAGCCTATTTTGCTGTAGAGAACTAACAATTGCCCTGGCAGTTTCGTTAGCTAGGCAGCAATTTTCTTGGCTGGATGATCCCAACTACGGGTCCACAGTTCGAAGCTTGCACATTGAGCGACACTCGTTAATCCATCGCGATCTTGTGTTTGGGGGTTTTTTAAAACATGCTCAATGCGGTTGCGATCCAAAATGTTCATGCGAACAAGAGTCCCCTCAAGTAACAAGTCTCTAATCATTGGCAGGTTTTTTTGGATTGTTCGAGTTAGATATCGATGCACCGATCCTTTCGTCGTCCTATCGAGAACACTATGTGGCAGCGAGTCTCTGAATGCCGATCTTGCAAGCGCCCGTTCTCGCCCGTCAAAGCAAAGATGGGGGGTCGGAATGCGATAGCTAGCCTCAAGCATCGGTTGAGTCATTAGCGGTCGCATCAAGTCCGACACATTTTCCGACTGTTGCGGGTAAGCGGCATTTTGTGCGCTCGTCAGCCCAAATAGATGGAATTCTTTTCCCGGTGGTATTCGCGGCGATTCAAACAACCATGGATGAAGCACGTCGCGTGGCAGGATGGAATTCCAAATTTCATCTGTCAGGAAGCCGCGCTGTTCCTTCAGTCTGTCGAAAGGGCTCTTGCGCGCTCGCATCAGGCCGTTCGTAATAGAGTTTCGAAGTACAGTGAAAATCGATTGATTTGCTAGATGCGCTGTATCAATGAGTGTTTTTAAATAATGAAAGGTTATCCCGTTTAGCCAAAGGTAGTCTGAAGCAACATCAGGTTGTTTCGAGGCGAAGAACACGGCGTCGCCGCCTTCACCGGAAAACACCGCATCGCAATTATGTTTGCGTGCCATTTCTATACGCATTTGATCATTCTCAGACGCAAAGAAATAAAAGCCAACGGGCCGGACATACGCCGGCATCCCAAGCAGTTGTTCATAGTTCTGGCTCATCTCTGTTGCGCCTTTTGGCATTTCCGCTAGATCGAAACCTAGCCGCTCTGCAACCAGCCGGGCATATCGCCGCTCGTCTCCCTCGGCGGTGGGCGTGAAATGGTTGAGACAAACAATGTTACTAGACTCTTTTACTTCCGCGAGGCAGCTCGCCACAATTGACGAGTCTATTCCTCCCGAAAGTTCCATCACGATACGTTCTTTATCCTCGGCAAACGCATTTACACATCCTTGTGTTGTACTTTTTAATAGATGCTTCGCCCTTTCGCGATCATTTACGGTGTTCTCGTGGATAAACTGGCGTGGATTCCAATAACACTGCTGGTCGATACTATGTCCGGATACGGTTTGGCAGAATCCCGGAAATAGTTCTGTTACTTCCGATAGGCAGGTGGACTGGCTACGGCTAAAACCGAAAAACAGCATTGACGATAGTGACTGCCATTCGACGGAAAGCGAAATAGAATTTAGGCTTTCGAGATCATCAATGTGAGAGAAAAAGACAAAAACTCCGTCAAGAACCGCTCGGTAACAAGGGAGCATACCAGACGGTTCTCTGTATACCGATACTCGGCCTTTCGTGGGCTCATGAACGAACCCGACAAATTTGCCCCAATATCGGTCCGACAGCCTGCGTGCATTCGAACCAACAATGTCAGTTGCGTCAGCTTTCGACAGCTCAGAAACTCTTGTCGAATTTATCGCGTCATCGGGCTTTGTGAACACGTCACCGACTATCACTCCGTTTTCCTCGCCAAGGCGTAGGCTTGGCGGATTCACGTTCGGGCGAGCCCGATTAAATACTACAAGCCCATCGTTATGATACGCACGAGTCCACGGTTCTGGGCGTTCATGGACCATACTCATGAGGCGGGTAGCAACTGCGCGCGCTTGAGTATCGGTGTGGTTCCAAACAAATGAAATGAACCTGTGCATTTTTTCCCCTGCTAAATGGAAACAATTGGCGTAAAATCGAGAACGCGTTCCACGGTATCATTGAACACACACCCACGGTCCTGCACCCAGCAATGAGCGCCAAATTCGTCAGTGACAACGCCGATAACGCAAGTTGGAAATATCCCGTAATAGGATAAGAATTCTGTCAGAGCTAATCCTTCAAACAAGCATTCGTCTTCTCGGGTTTTGAGAAATGGCAACATGCGCTTGAAAGCATGGGTTAGCCGATGCGCCTCATCGAAATTGTACGTCGCGGCGAAGGCTCGCTTCTTTGCTTTTCTAGCGCGCATTTGATGGATCACTAGGTCAAGAGATTGGTTTTTTAAATTTCTCATTACCCGATAAGATGCGAATAAGAATCGAAAGATATCTGCTGGCGCGATAAAACTCCGAATGGGTTGATCTTCAAAAATACTGCGCGTTGGAATTTCTACGTTGACTTGAGCAATTGGATTCCCTTCTGCGGCGTTGGTCGTTAAAATCTTTTGGTCAATCAGGGTGTTGACAATTTGTTCTGCGGAATATGAGGCATCATTTTCTTCTGACAACGTGCCGTAATCACATTGGGCATCTTTGCCTATAAATGATGGAATACGTTTAATCAGTTTTGATGCGTATTCAGTAGTGAGTAACTGGTAGCTATCCCGACATAGATTGACGAATAAAATATTTCCTTGAACTGAACAGAAGAAAATGTCTCTGCGAAGGTAGTATTCAGTCATTGGCGGCGCCTATTAATAGCTGTTGGAAGGCGTACTCCAATTCAATCACCACGCATGAATGGATGTAGCACACGTTATCCATCACAATTTCCAAGGTGCAAATTGTATAACGGTCTCGCAGAGAGCGATCTTGTAGGTCGTAAGTGGATCGTCATTGGCTGATGGCCAGATTTGACGGAAAAAGTGCGCACTTGAGAAATTGTATTTGGCAGAGTGATTTGCCGCTTAATAAAGCGGCAATATGACTCCAGGCTCAACGCCTGTATAACCCCAGCCTGATGTTTTTTCGGTGATTTTTCCTAAATAGATTAGCATGATGTAAATTCTTTCGATTAGCAAAAAGCGAATGCTTTTATACTGAACTCTCAACCATAACTAACGGCCCCATTATTTAGAGTGTCCTGAATGTTCCAGCGTCTGAATCCATGGCGCGGAACTTCAAGACATGAAGGGATTTCATGTACGGAAAGAGACAAACGGCGACCCTTCTCAACTCATAACGCTTTTCTCATTTGAAGAGAATATAATTTGGACGGATAAGCTATGGCACGGACAAAAAGAGTCAGTGATCAAAGGATATTTGATACTGCCTCAAGGATTCGTTTCTAGTCGGGAAGCGCTATGTGCAACTTCCCGACCGAATATCTTCGTTCGGTTTTAGACGAGCGGAAGGATGTTGCTTGGATCTTCCTGCGCTGTTCCGAAACCTTTTGTCTCTTCGGTCACTTTGCCAAGATTGATAAGCATGGATAGCTCCTTTGAGTTTAGGCTTGATATGCGCCACACCATGCGACGCCCCTCTAAAGCTAAATACCCAAAAACAAAGTCTCAAACTGAATCGAGTCTATGTACTTTAATATTTTGTTGTAAATTTTGTTTGTGACGAACGGTGATAACATAGAATATTCACCTCACAGTATTGAGAACCCAAAACTTTGTAATATCAAAATTGCGAATTGAAACGCTGTGTTAGATTACACCATGCTCAGTATGGCGGTCTTGAGCCAAGTTCCTTTTTCGGGATTTGCAGGTGATGATATAACGATACGACAAGAGAAGAATTGCGCCGGGTAACAAGCCGATGCGAAACCAACTACATTCTAGTGAAAGTCCCGACTAGCAAATAGCTTTTTGGCCTGCTCGCGGGGATGACGCGCGCCGCCGCCGTAGTTTGCTTGATGCGCCCGTTGTAATTCAATTGTCACGCTTTCGGCGAGCGGCTTCACGGGTGGTCTACTCTGCCGCCCTTCCTGTACAGGTCGCTTAAACTCATCGGCATTATCGCGGCCAGGGTCGATGGTATCGCCAGAAATGGACGGATCACCTAAACCATCAAGCATGTATGACAGGTCATCGATATGCGTGGCTATGACATGCGTAACGATGCCTTCGCGCTGAAGTTTACCGCGCACGCGCAAGAGTCTTCCGGCCATAACTTCCTTGCGGAATTTCTCAAACGTCTTGGGCCAGACAATAACATTGGATACGCCGGTATCGTCTTCCAGTGTTAGAAAAATAACACCACTCGCCGTGCCGGGGCGCTGCCGTGTGATGACAAGACCGCTGACAGCAATCCATCTGCCATCCCGCATGGTTCTTAGTGAGTTCGCGCTTTCAAATGTGTTGATATGCGAGCGCAGCAGATTAACCGGGTGTTGGCGCAAGGTCAGCCGTGCGGAAACGTAATCTTGAAAAACTTCTTCACGCTGGCTCAAAAGCGGCAAGGCAACAAAGGTTTCAGGAAGATTTTCTCCAGAGCTTTCGAACAGTGGCAACGGCTTGTCTCCGCCAAGTCCTTTGACCGCCCATAACGCTTCCCGTCTGTTGAGGCCATGTTCGCGGAAGGCGTCTGCTCCAGCCAACCGTACTAATGCGCGACGCCCAATACCTGCGCGACGCCAAACGGCGTCGATGGATCGATAACCGTTGCCACGAGCTGAGGCGATCCATAGTCCGTCTTCTTCCGCAAACCCTTTTAGCTGACGGAAGCCGAGGCGGACGGCAAGCGAGCCGTCGCCCATGGGTTCCAGCACGTTGTCCCAATAGCTGCGCTCAACGCAAACAGGCAATACAGTCACGCCATGTTCACGCGCGTCTTTCACAAGTTGCGCCGGGGCGTAAAACCCCATGGGCTGTGAGTTTAGTATCGCACAACAAAACACTTCGGGATGGTGGCGCTTAATCCAGGCTGAGGCATAGACAAGCAAAGCGAAACTGGCTGCATGGCTTTCGGGGAAGCCATAGCTAGAAAACCCTTCGAGTTGTTTGAAACAGTTTTCAGCAAATTGCGGTTCGTACCCTCTCTCAAGGCAACCTTCGATAAATCGCGCCCTAAAATCTTCAACTCTACCTAAGCGATTAAAGCCGCCAAGCGCTCTACGAAGCGCATCAGCTTCGGTTGGTGAAAAACCAGCCGCGACAACGGCGATCTGCATGGCTTGTTCCTGAAACAATGGAACGCCATACGTTCGCTCCAAAACTTCGCGTAATTCTTCGGACGGATAGGTGATTTTTTCTTCACCGCGACGCCGGCGGATAAAGGGGTGCACCATATCGCCCTGAATTGGCCCCGGACGTATGATTGCGACCTCTGCGATCAAGTCTTCATAGTTACGGGGGCGCATACGAGGAAGGAAATTCATCTGTGCGCGGCTTTCGATCTGAAAGACACCAACTGTGTCCGCGACGCAAAGCATGTCATAAACAATTGGATCTTCCTGCGGTAATGTCGAAAGAGTATAGCGCTCGCCTTTCCAGCTTTTCAGGAGATCAAAACTCTTGCGGATACAGGTGAGCATTCCCAAGGCAAGAATATCGATCTTTAACATGCCAAGCGCGTCTACATCGTTCTTGTCCCATTCGATAATCGTGCGATCATCCATTGCCGCATTCTCGATAGGACATAATTCGTCCAGCCGTCCGCGTGTGATGACAAAGCCGCCAACGTGTTGAGACAAATGGCGGGGAAATCCGATAATCTCTTTGCTCAACTCAAGGGTTAGTCGCAAGCGAGGGTCATTAAGATCAAGTCCGGCTGCTTTGGCGCGTTTGTCCGCCAATCCAGAATTTGAGGTTCCCCAAACTTGACTTGCTAGCGCCGAAACAGCGTCAACGGACAATCCCATTGCTTTGCCAACTTCGCGGATGGCTTTACGTGTTCTAAAGTGGCTAACGGTTGAACAGAGTGCGGCGCGGTGGCGCCCGTATTTTTCAAAAAGGTGCTGGATAACCTCTTCGCGGCGCTCATGCTCGAAATCGACGTCAATATCTGGCGGCTCGTCGCGCGCCTCGGAAACGAAGCGTTCAAAAACCATCGTGATCGTTTCGGGCGACGCTTCCGTAACGCCGAGACAATAGCAAACTACAGAATTTGCGGCGGACCCGCGCCCTTGACAAAGAATCCCCTTGGAGCGCGCAAAATCGACCACATCATGAACAGTCAGAAAATAGCGCGCGTAATCAAGCTGTGCGATCACGCGCAACTCTTTCTCAACCATGGACCGGACCTTGAGCGATGGTCCTTCCGGGTAGCGATGTTTTAATCCTTGCTCTGTGAGCTGGCGTAATCGCTCGTTAGGTTCCAGCCCATCGGTGATCTCGTCCGGGTACTCGTATCGCAACTCATCCAATGAAAACTTGCAGCGTTCAGTTATTTTCCATGTGTTCGCAATCGCTTGTTCATAACCTTTGAATAAGCGTCGCATTTCAAACTCTGACTTTATGCGTCGTTCTGCATTGGGTTGCGCCAATCGCCCAAGCTTATCGATGGCGCACTTTTCGCGAATGCAGGAAAGAATGTCAGCAAGCCGAATGCGTCGGCCCTCGTGCATAAGGACGTCACCAAGCACTACAAGGGGAATTTCAATTGTTTCAGCCTCAAGAGCACGCTTTTTGAAACGATCTGCGTCTTCACCGTCATATTCGGGCGCCACTCCGACATAGAGATAATTGGGGAAGTGTTTTTTCAATCGTTTCGCGGCATCGCCAATCGGCGTCCTGCTCGTCATCACAAGGATATTGCCATGACCAAACTCGATCACATCGTTCAAGGTTAGCTCACAACTTCCTTTAACAGCGCGGCGCTTTCCAACGGTCAGCAAACGGCATAATCGCCCATAAGCTTTTATAT
>JAJFGC010000160.1 GCA_021776345.1 Hyphococcus sp.
ACTCCGGCGCCAAGCGCGTTCAGTGCATCAAAGTGCTGGGCGGCGCCAAACGCAAATATGCGGGCGTCGGCGACATCATCGTTGTTTCCATTCAGGAAGCGATACCGCGCGGCCGCGTGAAAAAGGGTCAGGTTATGCGCGCAGTTGTTGTGCGCACAGCGAAAGACATTAAGCGGCGCGATGGTTCTGTCATTCGTTTTGACCGGAACGCTGCTGTACTGATCAACAATAATAAAGAGCCGATTGGCACACGTATTTTTGGCCCGGTTACGCGCGAATTGCGCGCCGCCAAACACATGAAGATCGTGTCACTCGCGCCGGAGGTTCTGTAAAGTCATGGCTGCGAAAATCAAAAAAGGCGACAGCGTCATCGTGCTTGCAGGTAAAGACCGCGGCAAGGAAGGCGAAGTCATTCAGGTGATGCCAACGGATGACAGGGTTGTCGTGCGCGGTATCAACCTGATTAAGAAACACCAGAAGCAAACCCAGACTGAGCAGGGTGGGATCATTACCAAAGAAGCATCACTACACATTTCTAATGTGGCGCTGAAAGATCCCTCGACTGGCAAGGCGACGCGGGTCGGCTTCAAAATTGAAGATGGAAAAAAGACACGGGTCGCAAAAGCGTCCGGCGAGGTTATCGGTGGCTGAAGCAAACGCATACGAACCGCGGCTCAAGAAGCTCTATCGCGATGAAATTCGCGGTAAGATGAACACTGAGTTTAGCTACAAGAACGCAATGATGACGCCTAAGCTTGAAAAGGTTGTCATCAATATGGGACTTGGCGACGCCGTCAATGATCGAAAGGTCATCGAGAGCGCGATTGCTGATTTGACTCTTATTGCTGGTCAAAAGCCGGTCATCACGAAAGCACGCAAGTCGATTGCAAACTTTAAATTGCGTGATGGCATGGCGATTGGGGTCAAAGTAACGCTGCGCAAAGACCGCATGTACGAATTTATAGACCGCTTTATCACGGTTGCGCTGCCGCGGGTTCGTGACTTTCGCGGCCTCAATGCAAAAAGCTTCGATGGCAAGGGTAATTTTGCCATGGGCTTGAAAGAACACATCGTGTTTCCGGAAATCGATTACGACAAGGTCGACAAAATTCGGGGCATGGACATTATCGTTTGCACAACCGCTTCAAATGATGACGAAGCGCGCGCGCTGCTGAAAGAATTCAACTTTCCGTTCCGGAAATAGTTGAGAGAAAGCCAAGGTTAAGCCAGGTCCGATCTATTCGGAAACCGGTTTGAAAAGGAGAAGAAATGGCGAAGAAATCGATGGTCGAACGCGACCTCAAACGCCGCCGCATGGCGAAGAAGTTTGAGTCAAAGCGTACCCGACTGAAGGAAATCATCCGCGACAAAGACACGGCGGCGGAAGACCGCTTTGTGGCTGCGCTGAGGCTTGCAGAATTACCGCGCAACTCTTCGAAGACGCGTATTCGTAATCGCTGCCTCGTGTCTGGTCGTCCGCGCGGATATTATCGCAAGCTGAAAATGTCTCGGATTGCACTGCGCCAATTAGGGTCGGAAGGTAAGATTCCGGGCCTCGTGAAGTCTAGCTGGTAAGGGAGCCGACACTTATGTCTATCAACGATCCTGTCGGCGATTTGATCACCCGTATCCGCAATGCGCAGATGCGCCGGCATTCTTCATTATCTGTACCCGCATCCAAATTACGCGGCTGGGTTCTCGATGTGCTTGAAGGCGAAGGCTACATCCGTGGTTATTCGCGCATGGAAAAAGATGGCGAGAAACCGTGTTTCGATGTTGAGCTTAAATATTTCGAAGGCCAGCCGGTCATTCAGAAAATCAAGCGCGTATCGAAGCCGGGCCGCCGGGTTTATTCGTCCGTGAGCGACCTTACGACGGTTCGCAACGGTCTTGGCATTTCAATTGTTTCGACGCCTAAGGGTGTTATGTCTGACGCAGCTGCGCGTGACGCCAATGTTGGCGGCGAAGTGCTCTGCGAAGTCTACTAACGGTTAGGAGCGAGGACATGTCCCGCATCGGCAAAAAAACAATCGCCGTTCCGCAAGGCGTCACCGTTTCGGTAGACGGCCAGATGGTAAAGGCAAAAGGCCCGAAGGGTGAGCTGGAGTTTGTCGTGAACGAACTTTGCACCGTCGCGCTTGAAGATAATGAATTGGCTGTAAAGCCTGTTAATAACACCAAACCTGCACGGTCTATGTGGGGTATGAATCGCACACGGCTTGCGAACATGGTCGATGGCGTTGCAACCGAATTTACGAAAACGCTTGAACTTGTTGGTGTTGGCTATCGTGCACAAATGAAGGGTAGTGCGCTTAATCTTGCCCTTGGTTTTTCACATGATATCAATTTCCCAATTCCTGATGGCATTAAGGTGGTAACGCCGAAGCCAACAGAAATTATCATCACGGGAATCGACAAACAAAAAGTTGGACAGACAGCTGCGGAGATACGCTCATTCCGGCCGCCTGAGCCATATAAAGGCAAAGGCGTGAAATACGCTGACGAATATATCTTCCGCAAAGAAGGTAAGAAAAAGTAATTCTTAATAAGGGTGACCGGTCATGGCTGACCAGAATAAAACAAAACAGGCGAGCCGCACGAAACGCACTCGCGCGAAACTTGCAAAAGTCGCAAATGGACGCCCGCGTCTATCTGTGTTTCGCTCGTCGAAAAACATTTCGGCGCAGATCATTGATGACGCACAAGGCAAAACATTGGCCTCTGCTTCATCAATGGACAAGGCACTGCGCGGTGATCTGAAGTCCAGCGCTGACAGCGCCGCGGCGACAAGCGTTGGCAAAGCAATTGCCGAACGTGCGAAAAAAGTCGGCGTCAACGACGTTGTCTTCGATCGTGGATCTTATCGTTTTCATGGCCGCATCAAAGCGCTGGCGGATGCCGCGCGTGAAGCTGGTCTTAATTTCTAAGGGAGTACAACGCGATGGCGCGTGATGAAGGACGAGGACGCGGAAGAGGCCGGGGTCGCGGACGCGGCGACCGCGAAGAGCGCGACGAGTTTGTTGACAAGCTAGTCGCAATCAACCGGGTCGCGAAAGTGGTCAAAGGTGGTAAAAACTTCGGTTTTGCAGCTCTTGTCGTCGTGGGCGATCAAAAAGGCCGTGTCGGCTTCGGCAAGGGCAAGGCCCGCGAAGTGCCGGAGGCGATCCGCAAAGCTACTCAGGAAGCCAAACGCAATCTTGTTCGCGTGCCGCTTCGCGAAGGCCGGACTTTGCACCACGACGCCAGCGGCCGCTGGGGTGCGGGCAAAGTTGTCCTGCGCGCTGCGCCAGCAGGTACCGGCATTATCGCGGGCGGCCCCATGCGGGCAATTTTTGAAACGCTCGGTGTTCAGGATGTGGTGGCCAAATCCATTGGTTCGTCGAACCCCTATAATATGGTTCGCGCAACCGTTGATGCACTGAAAAACCAAACGAGCCCGCGCTCGTTCGCTGCAAAACGCGGCAAGAAAGTCTCAGACATTCTGTCTCGCCGCACCGGTGGCGGACAGTCCAGCGCCGTTGAATCTGCTGACGCGGCTGCATAAGGAACAAGATCAATGGCAGCGAAAAAAACTATCAAAGTCCGCCAGACCGGCAGCCCGATCCGTCGCCCGCAAGATCAGCGCGCGACCCTGATCGGCCTCGGTCTTAAAAAAATCGGTAGTGAACGTGAACTTGAGGATACGCCGTCTGTGCGTGGCATGATCCGTAAGGTTTCACACATGGTGGAAATCGTCGAAGAATAAAACGACGAGAAAACGCTAGGGTTAAACGTCCAAAAAAGGACATCACAGGCGAGGCGGCCAATTAACGTGTAAATGGCCCGTCGAAAGTCGAGGATAAAATGAAGCTCAACGAACTCTCAGACAATAAAGGCGCTCGCAAAGAACGCATGCGCTTAGGGCGCGGTATTGGTTCAGGTAAAGGCAAAACCGGCGGCCGGGGCGTAAAGGGTCAAAAAGCGCGGTCGGGCGTTTCCGGTATCCGCGCTTATGAAGGCGGCCAGATGCCGCTTTATATGCGATTGCCAAAACGCGGCTTCAACAAACCGAACAAAGTAAAATACGCTGAGGTTAATATTGGCCGCATTCAGGCTGCGGTCGATGCTGGTAAGCTCGACAGCAAAGCCAAAGTTGATGCGGCGACGCTTGTTGAGGCCGGTGTTCTGCGCCGCGCCTATCAAGGCATTCGCCTCCTCGGTACAGGCGAGTTCAAAGCCAAGATCGACTTTGAAGTGGCCCATGCTACGGCTGGCGCCAAGGCGGCGGTCGAAAAGGCTGGCGGGTCAGTCACAGTTCTGGAAGCCAAATAGGGCCTCTTTTTAGGGTTGCCCATCAGAATTTAGGCGCCACATGGGACCAGATCGGTTTTAAATGCCAAGCAAGGTGAAATGCTGAGATGACATCCGCAGCGGAACAATTTGCGTCGAACCTTACCTTCTCTTCCTTCGCTAAGGCTGAGGAGCTTAAAAAGCGGCTATTATTTACCCTTGGCGCTTTGATTGTTTATCGCCTGGGCACATTCATTCCCCTGCCGGGGATTGATATGGTCGCCTTTTCACAAGGGTTCCAAAGCCAACAAAGCGGCCTCCTTGGGTCGTTGAACTTGTTTGCTGGCGGCGCCGTTGAGCGCATGGCGATCTTTGCGCTTAATATCATGCCGTATATTTCTGCATCGATTATCATGCAGTTGATGTCAGCGGTGATCCCTTCGCTTGAAGCAATCAAGAAGGAAGGCGAGCAGGGCCGTCGTCAGATCAATCAGTATACACGGTATTTGACGGTTTTTCTGGCGACAATGCAGGGTTATTTCATCGCCGTCAGCCTACAGGGCCAAGGTTTTGCGGTTAACCCAGGGCCGTTTTTCTTGGCGACCACTGTCGTAACAATGGTCGGCGGCGTCATGTTCCTCTTGTGGCTTGGAGAACAAATCACTGCCCGCGGCGTTGGCAACGGCGTATCGCTAATCATCTTTGCCGGTATTGTCGCGGAGCTTCCGCGCGCAATCGCTGGCCTGCTCGATCAGGGCCGCACCGGCGCCGGCATTGGCGGCGGCACAATCCTGATCATTGCGGCGCTTGCACTGGCGCTTATTGCCTTTGTTGTTTTTATTGAGCGCTCTCAACGTCGGATCGTCGTTCAGTATCCTCGTCGTCAGGTCGGTCAGCGAATGACGCAAGGAGAGAAATCTCACTTGCCGCTGAAACTAAACCCATCGGGTGTAATCCCCCCAATTTTTGCATCATCGCTACTTTTACTGCCGGCAACGGCATTCGGCGCCATTGGTGACAATTCACCGGAGTGGCTGACGACGCTACAATTCCTGTTTGCGCCAGGCCGGCCGCTTTACATTGGATTTTACGCCTTTTTGATTATCGGCTTTACATTCATCTACACATCCGTCGTCTTTAATGTCGAAGATGTTGCCGACAACCTCAAAAAATACGGCGGGTTCATTCAAGGGTACCGTCCGGGCGCTCGCACCGCGGAGTACCTTGATTTTGTGGTGACGCGATTAACGGTGATCGGCGCTCTCTACCTCACGGCGGTATGTATTTTCCCGGAACTCCTGAAGGCTGCTTCGGGGCAATCAATCCCCGTTTACATTGGCGGTACGTCGCTTTTGATTGTTGTCTCGGTGACGCTCGATACTGTCTCACAGATTCAGGGCCACCTTGTCGCCCAGCAATATGAGAGCCTGATCAAGAAGTCGAAGCTCCGTGGCGGGCGGCGATGATCGTCATTTTTCTTGGACCGCCGGGGGCCGGCAAAGGCACGCAGGCTGCACACATCGTCAAGACATATGGCATTCCTCAATTATCGACTGGCGACATGCTTCGCGCTGCGGTGAAGGCTCAAACGCCAGTGGGGAAGCAAGCCAAAGCAGTCATGGATGCGGGCAACCTTGTCTCTGACGATATCGTCGCGGCCATTGTCGAAGAACGTATTGAACAGCAGGATTGTGAACCCGGCTTCCTGTTGGACGGCTTCCCGAGGACCGTCGCACAGGCCGAAATGCTTGATGCGATGCTTACCAAAAAGGGAAGGAGCATCGATGCGGTCATCGAATTGAAGGTCGATGAGGACGTTCTGCTGGAGCGCCTGCGCTATCGAATCGCGGAAACGCGCGCCCGAGGCGAACCGCCTCGCAAGGATGACAATGAAGAAACCTTCAAATATCGCCTTCAGGTCTATAAGGATCAAACCGCACCACTGATCCCGTATTACGAAAATCAAAGCAAATTGAAGGCATTAGACGGCATGGGGACGGTTGAAGCGGTCTCTGCGGCGATTGATGGCATTTTGGGGGAAGGAAGGGGCTGAAAAAGCCCTGAAAACGGTTGACGGCGGGCCCGGCGCGACTATATCTACGCGCTCTCCGCCATCAGGAGTATTGCTCGCTCGGCTCGGGTCTTTCGCGCCGTCGCGAGCTTCGTTGCATTGATGGTTACTAGCGATAGTGACTTAAGGATAACGGCTAGCCCGGCCGATAAAACTGGGGCGGAGAACGAGAAAAAGGAAGAACTCAGTGGCCCGTATTGCAGGTGTCAACATACCGACCAACAAGCGCGTAACCATCGCGCTACGCTACATTCATGGAATCGGCCCGGCAAAAGCCGCCGAGATATGCGAAACCGTTGGCATCGCGCCTGAGCGGCGCGTGCAGGAACTTTCCGACGCGGAAGTCTTGCAGATCCGCGAAGCGATCGACCGGGACTTTATGGTTGAAGGCGACTTGCGCCGGGATACCGCCGTTAACATCAAGCGGCTTATGGACCAGGCTTGCTATCGCGGTCTTCGACATCGCCGCGGGTTGCCGGTTCGCGGCCAACGCACACACACAAACGCGCGCACGCGCAAAGGCCCGGCTAAGCCGATCGCCGGTAAGAAGAAGTAAGGATCAGTCCCGATGGCAAAATCACCGGCAGGCGGACGCGTTAAGCGTCGCGAGCGCAAAAATATTTCAACTGGCGTCGTTCACGTCAATGCATCGTTCAACAACACGATGATTACAATTGCTGATGAGCAGGGTAACGCAATTTCCTGGTCGTCCGCTGGCGGCATGGGCTTTAAAGGCTCACGCAAATCGACGCCTTACGCCGCGCAGCTCGCAGCAGAAGACGCCGCCAAAAAGGCAATGGACCACGGCATGCAGACTGTCAGCGTTCAAGTGCGCGGTCCGGGCTCAGGTCGTGAGAGTGCGTTGCGCGCCTTGCAGTCTGCTGGTCTTACCGTTTCCGTTATTCGCGACGTGACGCCGATCCCGCATAACGGAACGCGCCCTCGCAAACGCCGCCGCGTTTAATTCAAGAAGTTTTATCCCCCGAAAGAGCGATCTCACCCATGGACCTATCGAACATACTTGAGAAGAACTGGCAGGAGTTGATCCGCCCCAATAAGCTTGAAGTCGCACCTGGCGCAGATGGATTGCGCAAGGCGACGATCATCGCCCAACCGCTTGAGCGTGGCTTTGGCCTAACGCTTGGCAACTCGCTTCGCCGTATTATGATGTCGTCGCTGCAAGGCGCCGCCGTCACATCAATCCAAATCGATGGCGTAGTGCACGAATTTTCGTCGATCCCCGGCGTGCGTGAAGACGTCACCGACATCGTCTTGAATGTTAAGCAGCTTGCGCTGCGCATGCATGGCGACGGCCCGCGCCGTCTCGTCCTCAAGCGTGACACATCAGGCATAGTGACTGCAGCTGATATTGAAGAAACATCAGCAGTTGAAATCTTGAATAAAGATCATGTCATTTGCCACCTCGATGAGGGCGCTTCGCTCCGCATGGAACTGACAATCAATACTGGCAAGGGCTACACGCAATCTGAGCAAAACCGCCCGGAAGATGCGCCAATTGGTCTGATCCCGATTGATAGTCTTTATAGCCCGGTTATTCGCGTTGCTTATCGCGTTGAGAACACACGCGAAGGTCAAGTGCTCGATTATGATCGCCTGATCATGGACATCGAGACAGATGGCTCCGTCACGCCAGAAGACTCCGCCGCTTATGCTGCACGCATCCTTCAGGATCAGCTCCAGATATTCATCAACTTTGATGAGCCGGCAAAAGATACTGGCGGCGAGACCCGTGAAGAGCTTCCGTTCAATCCTGCGCTCTTACGCAAAGTTGACGAACTTGAACTCTCGGTGCGGTCTGCAAACTGCCTGAAAAATGACAATATCGTTTACATTGGCGACCTTATTCAGAAGACCGAAGCCGAAATGCTCCGCACACCGAATTTTGGCCGCAAGTCACTAAACGAAATCAAAGAAGTGCTTGCTGGCCTTGGCCTCCATCTCGGTATGGATGTGCCGGATTGGCCGCCGGACAATATTGAAGACCTCGCTAAGAAATTTGACGAATAAGCCGGCATAGAGCTCGGCATAAGGAGTAACGCCCATGCGACACGGAATGGCGCACCGTAAACTGAACCGTACGCACGAACACCGCAAAGCGATGTTTGCTAATATGGCGTGCGCGCTCATCAAGCATGAGCAAATCACCACAACCTTGCCGAAAGCAAAAGCGCTTCGCCCAGTTGTCGAAAAGCTTGTGACGCTGGCGAAACACGCTGACGCCGACAAGGATCGTGCATTGCATTTGCGCCGTCTGGCGGTCAGCCGTATTCGCGATAAGGACATGGCGAAGAAGCTCTTCGATACGCTTGGCCCCCGCTATGCGGAACGCAATGGCGGCTACATCCGCATTATGAAAGCGGGCTTCCGCTATGGCGATAATGCGCCGCTCGCAGTGATCGAATTCGTAGATCGCGATGAAGACGCCAAAGGTCTGGATTCCGGGCCGGTTATCGGCGTTGAGGATGATGACACCGAAGAATAGCCTTCTCTCAAGTCGCTTGCAAAAGCTTCACGCGGCGAATGATTGAATTTAGAGCGCACAGGATGGTATTCTTGTGCGTTCTTTTTGTTTCTGGAGACGTCTCATGATGCGTTGGTTATTAGCCCCTATCGCCGCGATCGCCCTTTCATTTGCATCTGCCTGTGCGCAACCGGCTCCATCTGCGGAATCCGCCTCCGATGAAATGCAGGGCGAGACGATTACGGCGGCGCCGCGACTGGTGCCAGAATCCATGTCTGAGGTGAAACTGTCCTTCGCGCCGGTGGTCGAGCGAGCAGCGCCGGCTGTTGTGAATGTTTATTCACGCCGGGTTGTGCAGCAACGCAGTCCATTTGCCGGCGACCCATTCTTTGAGCGCTTCTTTGGCAGCTCCGGCGCGCCGCGCGAACGAGTGCAAAATTCCCTTGGCTCTGGCGTTGTCGTTAGTCCGGACGGCGTGATCGTCACCAACAATCATGTCATTCAGGGGATGACCGAGATCAAAGTTGTCCTTAATGACCGGCGCGAATTTAGCGCTGAACTTGTGCTCGCCGATCCGCAAACGGATTTGGCGGTTTTGCAAATTGAAACGGAAGAACCATTGCCGTTTTTGTCATTCGCCAATTCTGACGGTTTGCAGGTTGGTGATGTCGTGTTGGCGATTGGCAATCCGTTTGGTGTTGGCCAAACCGTAACGAGCGGAATTGTCTCCGCGCTTGCACGAACGGCAGTTTCCGTTTCAGACTATCAATTCTTCATCCAAACCGACGCCGCAATCAATCCGGGTAATTCCGGCGGCGCCCTGGTCGATACTGATGGACGCCTGGTTGGCGTTAATACCGCGATTTATTCGCGTTCCGGCGGCTCTAACGGCATTGGCTTTGCAATTCCCTCCAGGCTGGTCCAGCAGGTTATTAATTCCGCCGTTGATGGCAGTGCGTTGGTGCGCCCATGGATTGGCGCGTCAACCAGCACCGTGACGTCGGATATGGCGAAGGCCTTGAAGCTCGACCGACCTGCAGGAGCGATTGTCGATGATCTTTGGACGAAGGGACCAGCCGAAACCGGCGGCCTCAAAGCTGGCGACGTCATTGTCGAAGTCGACGGTCAGCCTGTTTATGACGCCCAGACACTACAATATCGCATCGGCGTTAAGAATGACGCCGATAATGCAGCGGTTGCATATGTGCGCGGCGGCAAATTGCGCCATACAACACTTAAACTGCAATTGCCGCCAGAAACGCCTGCGCGCGACCCCCGCGCCCTGGAGGGCAACCACCCGCTGAACGGCGTGACGGTTGATAATCTTTCGCCACGCTACAGTGAAGAGCTCGGTCTTCCCCCCTTATCCAAAGGGGTTGTCGTCGCGGAAGTTCAGTCACGTTCGTTTGCGGCCCGTCGAGGCCTGCGGCCTGGTCATAAGATTGTATCCGTAAACGGAAAGAATATCCGAACAGCCGCTGAGCTTGATCGTGAGATCGCAAAACCGAGCCGAAGCTGGGAGCTAGAGATTGACACAGGCGGACGCATCGTTCCTTGGCAGGTTGGCCGCTAGCAGCGATGAGCGATCTTTTTCAATCCGCCGGTTTTGAAAAAGATGCGCCGCGCCCCCTTGCGGATCGATTGCGGCCTAAATCTCTCGATGAAGTCGTCGGGCAAGATCATCTCTTAGGCGAGGGCGCGCCATTGCAGCGCATGCTGAATGCCGGGCGACTATCGTCGATCATTTTTTGGGGGCCGCCAGGCGTTGGCAAAACCACTATAGCACGGCTGCTTGCGGATCATGGCGATCTTGATTTTGAGCAAATCTCCGCAATTTTTTCCGGCGTTGCAGATTTGCGTAAAGTTTTTGAACGGGCGAAGGCGCGTCGCGCCGCGGGCAAGGGAACGCTACTGTTCGTTGATGAGATCCATCGCTTCAACAAAGCACAACAAGACGGATTTCTTCCTCATGTTGAATCCGGTCTGATTACGCTAATAGGAGCAACTACTGAAAATCCGTCCTTTGAACTAAATGCAGCGCTCTTATCGCGCGCGCAGGTGTTTACCCTACACCGTCTCGACGATGATACCTTGGAACTGCTGTTGCAGCGCGCAGAGAAGGAAGAAGGGCGTGATTTGCCGCTCACCTTGGGCGCGCGGTCAGCCTTGCGCGTCATGGCCGATGGGGACGGGCGTTTTATTCTCAATCTCGCTGAGGAATTGTTCCTTGAGCCGCCAGATCGGCCAGCTATTGAACCCAAGGACCTTGGCGCGATCGTCCAGCGCCGTGCGCCGGTCTATGACAAAGGTCAGGAGTCGCACTACAATCTTGCTAGCGCGCTGCAAAAATCGATCCGCGGGTCAGACGTAGATGCGGCACTCTATTGGGGCGCGCGCATGCTGGTGGGCGGGGAAGACCCGAAATTTATTTTGCGACGTCTTGTTGTTATCGCGTCCGAAGATGTCGGCAATGCAGACCCACAAGCGCTTCCCATCGCGATCGCTGCAAAAGACGCCTATGAATTTCTGGGCCAGCCTGAGGGTGAAATCGCTATCGGCCAGCTCATCGCGTATCTTGGCAGCGCGCCAAAATCGAACCGTTCACACGTCGCCTTCAAAAAGGCGAAAGCGACGGCTCGAGAAACCGGGTCGTTAGCGCCGCCGCCCCATGCGATGAACGCGCCGACAAAGCTCATGAAGTCACTCGGCTATTCGGACGGTTATGTTTATGATCATGACACGGAAGGCGGATTTGCGGGATTAAATTATTTTCCGCCGGACATGGAACGTCAGAGATTTTATCAACCGTCTCAGTTTGGCTTTGACAAAGAAATCGCCAAGCGACTGGAATACTGGGCGCGCAAGCGCCGCAATAAGGAAGAAGACGGCCACTAAATGACGCTTGAGACTTTACTCGCTGCAAAAGCGTTCATTATTCTTATCTGGTTTGCCGTTTTCTTTATTGCTGAACGGATAGCGATGGCCGCGACCCCACCGACATCAAAAGCAAGACTGTTTCGCAATGGCGGCTTGTGGCTACTTGTTTTGCTGCTTTCGCCGCTGATTGTTGCGCCGATCACTGCCTGGGGCGTCAATCAAATAATCTGGGTGCGGCCTGACTGGATGGCGGTTGGCAGCGCGAGCCTGGCTATTCTCGCCATTGACCTCCTGCTTCTCGATATCTGGACCTACTGGCTGCATCGTGCCTATCATCGCGTTCCGCTCATGTGGCGGCTTCACGAAGTGCACCATCGGGACGAGTTTCTTGATACGACTAGTGCGGTCCGATTTCATATTGGCGAGGTGGTTTTGTCAGCAATGCTGCGCCTCATTCCGATTACGCTTCTGGCTTTGCCGCTGAGCACAGTCATAATCTTTGAGACCATATTATTGTGCTCGGCGATATTTCATCATTCGAATGTGCGCATACCAACGGTCGTAGAGCGCGTCTTGTCTCGTTTCATCGTCACGCCCTCAATCCATTGGGTACACCATCACGCCATTCAGCAGGATACAGATTCCAATTACGCCTCGTTTTTAAGCGTTTGGGATCGGGTCTTTTCGTCGAAAAGCGGCACTGACCGTCAATTAGATATGAAAATAGGCGTTGAAGGCGTTGAAGATCAGTCCTTTTTAAGGTTAATCCTCAGGCCTTTGATGAGGAATGGTTAATGAACGGCGGAATGATCTGGCTTGCAGTTGCTGGCGGCGGGGCTATTGGCGCGATGGCGCGCCACGGCGTATCGCGCGCGGCTATGAATATGCTCGGCCCGAACTTTCCCTGGGGAACGCTTGGCGCCAATATCTCCGGTTCATTTGCCATGGGCCTTCTCATTGTTTGGCTTTCTCGCCATGAACCACAAAGCGCGGCGCTTCGTGCATTTCTTACCGTCGGATTACTCGGTGCTTTCACAACATTTTCAACCTTTTCGCTCGATGTCGTCACACTCTATAAGGATCGGACACTGATGATTGCAGGGGCTTATCTATTCTGCTCAGTCATCTTGTCGATCGCCGGATTGCTGGCGGGCATGGGCCTCGGACGGCAAATATTATGAGCGGTGTTCAAACAAAAACGGTGATCACGGACGAAGACGGTATGCGTCTCGATCGGTGGTTCAAGGTCCATTTCCCGCAAGTTCGCCATGGCGAGCTGGAAAAGTACCTGCGTAAAGGGCAAGTGCGCGTGAGCGGCGGGCGAGTGAAGTCAAATCGCCGACTTGAGGTCGGCGAAGAAATTCGTATTCCACCGTTAGGCGACCCGGCGCAAGTAAAGCGGATGCCTGCAAGTCCCGAAGATGCTCGTGACCTGAAAAAACTGATCCTATTTGAGGATGACGCGATTATCGCGCTCAACAAGCCCTTTGGCCTTGCCGTCCAAGGCGGCACGAAGACCAGCCGCCACCTAGACGGCATGCTTGCAGCGCTTGGTACGGATGATGAGCGACCCCGTCTCGTTCATCGTCTCGATAAGGATACCGGCGGACTTATGATTGTCGCAAAAACCAGAAAAGCCGCGCAAAAACTGGGCGATGCGTTTAAGCGCCATGAAATAGACAAGACCTATTGGGGGCTTAGCGCCGGTATCCCCCATCCACGTGAAGGCACGATCGACATGGCCATTGCGAAAAAAATGATCCGCATAAAATCAGGCGGCGAGGAGCGTGTTGTTCCGGCTGATGGTGAGGGCGCAAAAAAAGCGGTTTCCGATTATCAAATACTCGAGGAGGCGGGGCCGGTTGCTTTTCTTGCAATGCGGCCTGTGACGGGACGAACCCATCAGTTACGAGTTCATGCGGCAGCGATTGGTTGTCCGATCGTGGGGGATGGCAAATATGGAGGCGAGAGCGCTCACATAGAAGGCGTCTCACCAAAACTGCATCTTTTCTGTCGCTCCATGACGTTTGCGCACCCGCAGACCGGACGGAAAATGACGCTGTCGGCGCCTCTTACCGGCCACATGGCGGATACCTGGAAATTTTTCTCCTTTGAAACACGCGCCGTGTGCGACTGGCCGGAAGATTTGCGCTAGTGAATAAGCCTGTTCGTATAAAGCGTATCTATAAGACGGTTAGCGTTGAACATAATTCGACTATTATGCTCGATGGCCGAAGCGCCAAAACTCAGGGCAGAAACCCATTGACGGCGCCGACAAAAGAGCTGGCGGATGCTGTTGCAAAGGAATGGGCATTACAACGAGAATATGTCGACCGGCAATCGATGCCGCTAACGGCGTTATTATCATTGGCCATCGATAGTGACGAGGCCGGCAAGGAAGACTGGCGTGATGAGATTCTAAAATATTTGAGCACGGATCTAATATGCTATCGCGCAGAAAAGCCCGACGCTCTTGTAGAAAAACAGACGACCGCCTGGGACCCTTACATGAATTGGCTACGCGAAGAATTCAACGGGACTTTGATTGTTACAAGCGGTGTCAGCGCTGTCACGCAACCAGCCGCAGCCGCTGTTTCCATTCGTAGCGCGTTAAGCGTTGCAACGGCACACACATTAATTGCCATTGATACCGCTACAAAAATTACAGGGTCTGCGGTTTTGGCGCTGGCTCTATGGAAGCGGTTCAAACCAGCGCAACAAATCTTCAACGCGGCGCGCCTGGACGAGCGTTTTCAGGAAGAAAAATGGGGCGTCGATGCTGAGGCGAAGGTTCGCGAACGTAGTCTGGAAAAAGAATTCCTGGCTGCAGCGGACTTTATCCGCCTTATCGAAGGCGAATAAGAACGCCTACATATCAACAGTCTCGCCGCGGTTAAGCGCTCGAAATCGCATCAGTTCCATATCTTTCAATACGGTATCTTTGTCGGTGTCCATCGAATCGAAATCGAGGAGATATTCGCGAATATAATCCTCACGGGTGACGGTTTCAGCGGCGCCTGAGAGAAACGCAAATTTTTCTTTGGCGTATGCTTCGTTTTGCGCTTCAGCGGCTTCCGGATTAATTTCCTCCAGAAGCGCTTCATATTGGCGTTGGCGTTCCACATCCTTTGTTGGCGCAACCGCTTGGCGTGCATCATTTTCGCGCCAGCTATCAACAAGTGCGGCAAACTCTTGAGACGTCATTACGCCGTCTCGATTGACATCAGCAATAACAAAGTCGATTTTTGCTTCTTCAAAGGCTTCGACCCGTGTCAGCAGCTCGCCATCAAATGCCGCTTTGACCGCCTCCAACGCTGATTGTCCTGCTTCTGTTTCCCGATAGGGTTGGTTGCGAGAAAACGTGACTGTGCGCTTTTCAGTCTCAACAACGTTTCCGTTTATGGTGCGTTTTAGCGTGAAGGTTTGTTTTAATTGTTGTTGCGAGTTCAGCATATCAGCAATTTCGTCTTCACTTAGCCCGGCTCCTTCCGTTGCTTCATCCGCTAGCTCTTGATTAACTGTGCCGGCAGCAGTTGTTTCGATCACGGTCGCTTCAGTCGGCGCGGTGTCGACAACAGCGTCCAACGGGGCCTGCTCGACCGGTGTTAAATTTTCCGGCTGGCCGGCAGAACCGTCATTTTGGGCGACAGCGTGTGTCGCGACGAACGCGAGGCTTGCGCTGGCGAATAATTTGAAGAGAATTTCGTTTGACATAGGAGAGGCCTTCTAAATGTTCTTTTCCGAAAGATAACACCAGAAAATGACTAAATGTTGCGTTTTCTATGGATATTTTCGTTCGGGACAAAGATTAAATAGCTTTAATGTCGATCAGCGACCGGGCCGACGACACCACTGCCTCCCGGGCGGTTCGAAAGTCGATCCCTGTTAACGCCTTAACGTAGCTATTGTCTGCCTGGGGAACCGTTCCGAGGTCGGGAATAACGCTGGCAATGCTCCGATCAAAATTCGCCATGATACGGACAACAAAGGCAGGAAGCTCACGTCTCGGAATTTTCTTTGCGCGGTCGGGAAGCGCCTCACGCAGAATTGCCGCCATGTCTTTTAACGACAGTGTCTCAGCCGCAGCAATAAGCCTACGCCCGCCCGCACCCGGTGTCTCAAATGCTTTTATATGCAGCGTCGCGACGTCACGCACATCGACGATCGGATAGCTCACAGGTGGAATTGCCGGATAGGCGCCCGTTGTAAATAACCGGATAAGATCGAGCGACGCGCCGATGTCGTCGTCAAGCGCCGGTCCGAGAACCAAGCCTGGATTAACGGTAACCAAGCGGTGCTTAAAGCCATCTTCCGTCGCAAGATCCCATGCGGCTTGTTCCGCTTCGGTCTTTGATACGATGTAGGCGGACAGCATTTGCCATGAAACATCTGTCCAATCCTTTTCGCTGACAGGCATGACTGGAGGGCGATTGGGCCGATACATCATCGCCACCATTGATGATGTCATGACGATGCGCTCGGCCTTCTTTCCGGCACGCAATACGCGAAGGGCGCCATCACGCGCTGCCGGTGTGAGCGCGTTGCGATCTCTTGGCTGCGATGTGGGAAATGGCGAGGCGACATGCATAATGCCGGCGCAACCTTCAGCAGCCTCAGCCCAACCGTCATCCTTTAACAGATCGGCCGCGGCAAAGGTCAGTTTACTGATGTCGGCGCCTGCGTCGCCGAGCGAGCGCTTTACCTGATCGGCTTTATTAAGTGCACGAACGGTACCGCAAACCTCATACCCTCCCTGCAGGAGCTGTAACGCTGTGTGCTTGGCGATAAACCCTGAAATCCCGGTGACGAGTATTTTTTGAGCCATTGCCTGTCTCCAATTCCTTCGGAAGTGATTTGATTAAATCTATAGCATCACTCTGGAGCCGTCGCGCTGATTGTGGGACCAAAAACGCTTTCAAACGCCTTCTTCAATTCGGTGTCCACGTCGGAGAGAGTAACGGGCAAGCCAAGGTCAACGAGACTTGTGATCCCAAGACCGGCTTCGTCGATGCCGCAGGGGGTTATCCCGGTAAAATGCGAGAGGTCCGGTTCAACATTGAGGGATATCCCATGAAAACTTACCCATTTGCGGACACGGACGCCAATTGCCGCGATTTTGTCTTCGCGCAACAGGCCACCCGGACGCGTGCGGTCGATCCAGACGCCAACACGACCGTCTCGGCGTTCAGCCCGCAGGCCGAATTCACTGAGCGTCACGATGATCCATTCCTCAAGGCCATGAACGAAGCACCGGATATCCTTTCCGCGTTTGTCGAGGTCCAGCATCACATATGCGACCCGCTGGCCAGGCCCATGATAGGTGTGCTGTCCGCCGCGACTGGTTTTGAATACGGGAAATCGGTCAGGCGCCAGTAGATCGTCAGCCTTCGCGCTTGTTCCAGCAGTGTAAAGCGGCGGATGCTCCAAAAGCCAGATGAGTTCGCTGGCGGAACCAGCCCGAATCGCCGCGACCCGGCGTTCCATCGCCTGGACGGCTTCATCATACCCCACATAACCGTCAGAGACCGCCCATCCCGCCGGATCTTCGGATTTCAGGCCCTTGGAGGCAGTTTCACAAGTTAACGCAGTTCTAACCAAACCGGGGCACTCTCTGATAAATAGCAACGCCAGGGGTTCTGGGGCCTGATGTCGTCAGTTGACGAAATCGAAATTGAATTAACGGTTCAGATCGGCGAGGCCGAACTGCCGCTTAAACGGCTATTGCGCATGGGTCGCGGCGCTTTTATCCCACTTGGGGGAGATGAGCGCAAACGTCTAGATGTTCTGGCCAACGGCCGAAAAATAGCTCGGGGCCATGTTGTCCTCAACGGCGATGAAGTTACCGTTCAAATTGACGGCAGAACCAGCGAAGCCGCTTAAAAACACCTCAAATTACAGCATTTTCAGGCTTCACACGGCCCTAGCCTTTTGCTATCTCCGCCGCTCGCAATCACGATGTGCGGTCGTGGCGGAATTGGTAGACGCGCAGCGTTGAGGTCGCTGTCCGGTAACACGGGTGGAAGTTCGAGTCTTCTCGACCGCACCAACCTTTCTCAGAAGATGGCTGATAACGGCGCATAGCGCCCTCATAGTTAACAAGGCATAAACGATGCAACGCCGTTCCTTATGGGAGCGAGACGTCTTTTTGCGGGTCTTTTATGCGCCTTTGGCTGTGCCGAACAGGCGGCAGCTGAAACCACCATCCTTCGCCCTGGACCCTGTGCAACGCCGCAGCCGAGCTATCTTTTGGCGGCGAATAGCGGCGCGTTGATCCGGTTTGAACCTGACGCGCCTGCAGCGCTAGGCAATCATGTGATTGTCTTCAGGCCCAAGCCCACTACAGGCTGGGCAAGCCAACGTCTCCTTATGCGATTTGACTTGAAGCTCGATGAGAAGGGCGTCCGCATTTTCAACAGCGGCGCCGTTTGTATGGAGGCTAACTAACATGCGGATTTTTCTGATTGCGCTCGCGCTTGTTTACGTCTTTGGGGTCAGTTACGCCCGTTCGGTTTTTATTGGACCGGACAAGTGTCCGACCTCAGCCAATGCGCCGGTCTATATTGCTGAAGAAGAAATAGAGGCGCCTGATCTTAATGGCTGGCGCGATATTGCCGCTGACGCAGCGCCCGTGATCGATCTTGATATTGCCGAGGCGCCGCAAACCAACCGGGTTTTTGCCCGTTTTCCCGCCGATCCTCAAACCGGTGACGTCTTCGGCGATCGCAATCCGGCCTGCCGCGACTGATTACTTGTCAGTCTCTGGCTTGCCTTCGGGATAAGCTACCAGTTCGGTTTCTATGCGAATGTCAATTTCATCAGCTATCCACGGCACCGCCATCCCTAGATCGAATTCAGAGCGATTAATCCGCGTATCAATCGATAATCCGGCCGACAGGGCGTCTTTAAATTTCTCAACGCCGTCTGCGAAGTGATGGCGTCCGTGGCGGTTCACGTTGATATTCAAGACAACAGGTCGGGTAACGCCCTTAATCGTCAGGTCGCCTTCAAGTTGGCCGCGCTCAAGCCCTGTCTTGCGCGCAGATGTTGAGACGAATGTAATGGCAGGATTTTTTCCAACGTCGAATAGACGTTGGCTTTTCATATCCGCATCCAGCTTTTCGACGCCAGTCCATACACTGTCGGCGTCAATGGAAAATGTAACCGTGCTCGCTGATGGGTCTTCGAAATCAAGATTAAACTCACCGTCAAAGTCGGTAAAACGACCGGACATATTTGCCAAACCGTTGTGGTTCCAAGTGAACTGAATCAACGTGTGATTATGATCCATTTCATAGGCAATCGGTTCCGCCATTGCGGCATGCGGCGCTATTGCAGTAAGTAGCGCTATTCCAGATACTATTGTTTTCATGATTTCAGTCCTTAAAACGATCAAATGCCGAAATTTGCGTTGACAACGATTGGCGGCGCTCAAGCCAAAGGACATCTCGATAAGCTAAAAAACCTAGGCTGGCACGCCAATTATGATGCTGTAAAGCCTTCACAACCCAAGGTGCGGCCACTAGAAGGCAGGACGTAGAAGAAAAGCGGGTCAACCCCATGCGTCTCAGCCAATTTTATCTGCCCCTGATGAAGGAAACCCCTGCGGATGCGCAAATTGCGTCGCACCGATTGATGCTGCGCGCCGGCATGATTCGCCAGGAAGGCGCGGGGATTTACGCCTGGTTGCCGCTAGGCTTCCGCGTGCTGAAAAAGATCGAGCAGATCGTTAGAGAAGAACAAAACCGCGCCGGCGCTGTTGAGATGCTTATGCCGACCATTCAGCAAGCAGAGCTGTGGCGGGAAAGCGGTCGCTATGACGCTTATGGTAACGAGATGCTCCGGATCGAGGATCGTGGCGGTCGTGCGATGTTGTTCGGCCCAACCAACGAAGAGATGATCACAGAGATCCTTCGCGCCGGCGCAAAGTCTTACAAAGACTTGCCGAAGCTTCTTTATCATATTCAATGGAAGTTTCGCGACGAAGTGCGCCCCCGTTTTGGCGTGATGCGTGGCCGCGAATTTTTGATGAAGGATTGTTATTCATTTGATATTGATGAGACTGCAGCTCGCCACAGCTACAATAAAATGTTTGCCGCTTATCTCAGAACCTTTGCGCGGATGGGCTTGAAGGCGATCCCGATGCGCGCCGACACTGGTCCAATTGGCGGCGATCTAAGCCATGAGTTCATTATTCTTGCTGATACCGGCGAAAGCGCGGTCTTCTGCGATAAACAACTCATTGAATTGGCTATTCCATCAAAAGACACCGATTTTGACGGAGACCTTCAGCCCATCTTCGATCGGTTCACGGCGCATTATGCCGCAACTGATGAGATGCATGACGAAAAAGAATTTGAAACATCAGTCGATGAAAAAAACCAAATTGCCGCGCGCGGCATCGAGGTTGGTCATATCTTTTTCTTTGGAACAAAATATTCAACACCGATGAAGGCTACCGTCGCTGGGTCTGATGGCAAAGATATCCCTATCCAGATGGGATCTTACGGCGTCGGTGTTTCCAGACTGGTTGGCGGGCTGATTGAGGCATACCACGATGATGATGGATGCAAATGGCCAATGGCTGTAGCGCCATTCCATGTTGGCCTGATCAATTTAAAAACCGGCGACGCAGAGACAGAAGAGGCGTGCAGCAAAATCTATCGCGCCTTGTCAGTGGCTGGCGTTGAGGTTCTTTATGACGAAACCAAGGCGCGGCCCGGAGAAAAATTTGCGCGCATGGATTTGATCGGTCTGCCTTATCAGATTGTCATCGGTCCGCGCGGCTTAAAAGATGGCAAAGCCGAAGTGAAGCAACGCCTCGATGGCGAGAAGAGCGAGGTCGCGATTGATGATGTCGCCGCTCACATAGCCGGTCTCGTCCATGCGGCTCTTGAATATGAATAGTGCTCCAGCCGGTCAGCGCTGATTAATCCAACACGCGAAACCGTTCCGGCGGGCGCCGGTGACGTGTCGCTTGCTCATAGGAATAAGCGAGCCTAATCAGCAATCCTTCACTGTAGGGTCGCCCCAGCATTTGAAGGCCAGCCGGCAGGTCGCCATAGGTATTGCCCATCGGCACTGTTACAGCCGGCAATCCCGTCGCCGGAGCGATGAGTTGGCTGTTGTCGCCGGCATATTGTTCTATTGCATGATCGATATGCGCCGGTGGATTGTTCCATGAAGGATAAACCACGACATCGACACTCGCAGCTTCCATCGCCGCAATAACATCATTCTTAAAAGCTTGACGGCCTGGGTGATCAAAATAATCGGGGCAGGGCGTATCCCAATCTTCGGGATGAATATCCGCCGGGTAATCGCGGAAAAACTCAAGGGCGTCTTTCACCTGTGGATCATCTTTGCCATATTGCTCTTTATCAAGCGCCTCCATGACGTCTTTGATCGGGGCGTCGTCACCGCGTGATTTCAGGTATTCAGCCATGTCATATCGAAAGCGCGGACAGAAATAGTTGTCGTTATTATCAAGGTGATACTGAAGGCGCCCTATGACGAAGTCTGAAATAATTTCTGCGCCAGCACCCTTCAAATCATCGAGTGCTTTTTCATAAATGGCGATGACTTCCGGGTCTGCGGTTTCTACGTCGCTAAGAGCTCTTACAGCGCCTATCCGCGCGCCGTTAAGGCCTGATGCGTCCAAAAAGCTCGTATAATCTGCTTCTTTTTTGCCGGCGCCGTCGCTGGTATAAGGATCGTTCGGGTCGGCGCCTGCAAGCACATTAAGAAGGCGGGCCCCGTCTTCCACTGTTCGTGTCATTGGCCCTGCAATGTCGCGATCAAAGGCAAGGGGGATAACTCCGTCGCGACTGGTCAGGCCGATCGTTGAGCGGATGCCAAAAAGAGCCAGATGCAACGATGGTCCGCGGATTGAATTACCGGTATCGGAGCCAAGCCCGGCGACGCCAAAACTTGCGGCAACACCAGAGGCGGAGCCGCCGCTAGACCCCGCTGGCACATGGTCCAGCGAATAGGCGTTCGCCGTTCGTCCGTAAGATGAGCTAATCGTCTGGCGCGGCGTAAACGCCCACTCGGCCATATTCGTTTTGGCAATAATGATTGCATCAGCATCCCGTAGCTTGCGCACCATAAAGGCGTCATCGGGCGGCAAATGGCCAACCAGCGACATCGACCCGCCGGTTGTTTCCATATCGTGCGTATCGAAATTATCTTTGACGAGAATCGGCGCGCAAAATAATGACCCCATCTCTTTTCCTGCAGCCAAAGCAGCGTCGATTACATCAGCGCGGGTTAGCGCCGCCTGATTGATCACCGTAATTGCGTTTAGGCCCGTCGTTTTATCGTAGGCTTCTATCCTGTTGAGGTGGGCTTGGATTATATCCCGGCAGCTGGCGTCACCAGTCGCCATAGCGTCTTGGAGGTCTCTTATTGACGCCTCAACCACAAGCGACGCCAAATCGATGGCGTTAGCGCCGTTAATTACTGTTGCATCGTTCCCCTTTAGATCTGTTCCGTCACACCCCGACAATGGCATAACGACCAGTAGTGCCATCACTGTGAGCAGTCTTTGCAGCGCCATAATTCCGTCTTTCTTACAACCTCTTTATCTTCTACCGGGATGCGCACACCGGCGCAAAGCCGTATATTAATGCCTGATAGAAAGTTCAGTAGACAGGGCGCTTGGGCGCCCTTAGACCGAAGCTAGAAGACCATCTTTGAAGAGTCCCATGGCGTCATCATCCTCTGCTGCCCCATCAACAACGTCTCCTTTCTCTTTCTTTGAGTGGATGGTCGCCCGGCGTTATCTCGGTGCGACGCGGTCGGGCAAAGGTGTTTCCCTGATCTCAATCATTGCATTCGCGGGCATTGCTCTGGCCGTCGCCACGCTGATTATCGTGATGTCAGTGATGCAAGGGTTTCGCGCCAAGCTGTTGGAGCAAATGCTGGGGCTTAATGGCCACATTTTTGTGCAACTAAATGGCGATACGACCGGGATGGACGAACTGATCGCTGAAATCGAGAAGGTCGGGGGCGTACTAAATGCAGCGCCGCTGCTGCAGGCGCCAGCGTACATTACCACGCCTAATGGCGGCGAAGTCGCGCTGGTGCGCGGCATGAGGCAGGGCGATCTTTTGGACATCAAAGATATCGCGGATACGGAGAATATTAAATCCGGCTCTCTAGCTGATTTTGGCGTCGGGAATAATGGCGGCAATAAGATAGCTCTTGGTGCGCGCCTTGCGCTTAATCTGGGTGTTGGGGCCGGTGACGCGGTCACGCTCACCACTAATGGCGGATCAGAAACCGCGTTTGGTCGATTGCCTGTCCGGTCAAAAACATATCTCGTTGGCGCCGTCTTCGAGGTAGACAATTCGCAATATGATTCCACCATCGTCTTCATGCCATTTGAACAGGCAAAGCTGTTTTTCAGTGCGTCTGGAGGCAGTGAGCAGATTGAGGTACGGGTTGCAGATCCCGATCGGTTTCAACAATATGTACCCGCGATCGAAGCCCTAGCTGGTGACCGCCGAATGACCAACTGGACGCGAATTATTGGGCCTTACTTTGAAGCGCTAAAAATTGAACGCAATGTTATGCGGCTGATCTTGATGTTAATCGTCACCGTCGCCGCGCTCAATATCATTACCGGTCTGGTTATGCTGGTGAAAGACAAGACCGGCGATATCGCGATCTTGCGGACAATGGGCGCGACGCAAGGATCTGTAATGCGAATTTTCTTTATCTCCGGCGCCTTGATTGGCGTTCTCGGCACCATCGCTGGCGTGACCCTCGGGGCGCTCTTCGTCACTTTTATTGATGAAATTGAGAATGGCTTATCAAGGCTTCTGAACACCGATATTTTCAACGCTGAAATTTATTTCTTCCAAAGCATCCCTGCTGAAATGCAACTTGGCGAAGTGATTACCATCGTTGGCTGGACTCTATTCATGTCGTTTGTTTCGACGATTTACCCGGCCTGGCGGGCGGCTCGCCTCGATCCAGTTGAAGCCCTGAGATATGAATAGGAGGCCGCAATGAATATTACTGAGCAACAATTCGAAGGTTGGCTGTCGGCCTATGGCGCCGCCTGGGAAGCAAAAGACTCGAGCGGTTTTGCCGATCTTTTTGCAGATGACGCGCTTTACTATTGGACGCCTTTTGAAGATCCGAAAAAAGGGCAGGGCGAAGTCGCCGCGGCTTTTGCTCAAGCGGTTGCCAACCAGCAGGACATCGAATTCGGCGGACGGCTGCTCTATGTCCAGGCGCAGCTTGGCGCCGCCCATTGGAGTTGCGCCTTCACACGGACGTCAACCGGGGCCCGGGTTCACCTGGACGGTATCTTCGTTGTTCAATTTGGCAATGACGGCAAAGCGCTCTCCTTTCGTCAATGGTGGCACACCGATGAAGGATAAACATGCGGACGCGCTTCGCCTTGATAAGATCGCGCGACGATATGGCGATCTCGTTATCATTGAGAACGTTAATTTTGAAATGAAGCGGGGCGAAACAGTTGCTTTGCTCGGCCCGTCCGGTTCCGGAAAATCTTCACTCTTACATATTGCTGGCTTACTGGAAGCGCCTTCGGCAGGCGAAGTCTATGTTGGCGGTGTCGCAACGTCCAGCCTAACTGATGCCGAGCGGACACGGTTGCGCCGGGATGCGCTCGGGTTTGTTTATCAGTTTCACCATTTACTGCCGGAATTTTCAGCGTTAGATAATGTGGCGTTGCCGTTGTTGATTGCTGGGCAGTCAAAAAAGTCGGCGGATGATGAGGCCGCGCGACTGCTGACAGCACTCGGGTTGGGTGAGCGCCTAACCCATCAACCTGGCCAGCTTTCTGGCGGCGAGCAGCAACGCACCGCCATTGCGCGCGCCCTTGCAAACAATCCCGCATTGCTTCTAGCAGATGAGCCTACAGGCAATCTCGACCCGAAAACGTCCGATGTTGTATTTGATGCGCTGCTAAAAATTGTACGCATTGAAGGCCTGTCAGCCCTTGTTGCAACACACGATCAACGGCTTGCCAAACGCATGGACCGCATCGTCGTTATCAAGAATCAAAACCTCGTCGAAATCAACATTCAGGATCGGGCCGCCGCTACTTGACAAACATTGGTGGTGCCGGCGCGAAATCCTGCTTCGCAATAAGCCAGGTAAAATTTCCAAAGCTTCTGGAAACGATCATCGAAACCGAGCGGACGGATCGCATCCCATTTTTCGACAAACCCTTGCTGCCATTGGCTTAAGGTCTTTGCATAGTCTTGGCCGAATTCGGTGACGCCCTGAAGCGACAGGCCGGCCTTACCAATCAGATCATTCACAATCGTCGGGCTCGGCAAAACGCCGCCTGGGAAAACATAACGTTGAATGAAATCTGTTGATTTTATGTAGTTGTCAAAAAATCGATCGGCGATAGTTATGATTTGAAAGCCAGCGACACCGCCCGGACGCAAAACATTACGCACTTTTTCAAAATAGGTTGGCCAGTATTCTTTGCCGACCGCTTCAAACATCTCGATTGATGCAACCTTGTCAAACTCACCACTGACATCGCGATAATCCTGCAATCGGAATTCGACTTTGTCATTTAGCCCTTCGCGAAAAATACGCTCGCGGGCATATTCATATTGTGACGGCGACAGGGTAAGCCCGGTCACTTTTGCCCCGACATTTTTCGCGGCAAACTCGGCAAAACCACCCCAGCCGGAACCAATTTCAAGGACGCGTTCTTCCGGTTTCAGATCGATCGTCCGGGCGAGGCTTTCATACTTGTTGACCTGGGCTGATTTCAAATCGGTGTTTTGAGATGGAAACAACGCCGACGAATAGGTCATTGTCGAATCCAGCCATTTTTCATAAAAGCTGTTGCCGAGGTCGTAATGCGCCATAATGTTACGGCGCGAACCGGCGAGCGTATTTTTGTTAAACGCATGACCAATATTGTTCAGCATATCAATCAGCGGATTGGCGGCAAACGCGTCCTGAACGTGGTCCGCGTTACGCGCGACGATATAAAGGCAATCAGAAAGATTTGGCGTGTCCCACTGACCGTCCGCATAGCTTTCGAAAAAGCCAATATCACCGCCAAATATTGTCCGCCTGGCAAAAGCGTAATCGTGAACCACAATGGTCGCGCTCGCGTCTAATTCGCTTTCACCACGAAATACGAGACAAGAGCCATTTGGTAATCTGAAAGTCAAAACGCCGAAGCGAATACGCGCGACGATCCTGCAGACCTGCCGAAAAAAGAACGGGAGAGCGTCAATATCTGACGTACTGCTTATATCTGTTATCTGCGCACTCATCGCTGTTACATCCGTGTCCGTTTAGTTTCCGCCCACCAACATCAAACCAACACAAATTATTTGTTTTTGATCTTATTATACCCGGCAAGCGCGCGCTTGCGCGCATCACCATGATCTAAGATAGGATTTGGGTAGGTTTTTCCAAGAGTTACTTCTGCTAATTCCAGGATTTCCGCTGGCGCCTTCCAGGGCGCATGTATGTATTTTTCCGGCATTTTCTCAAGCTCCGGGACGAATTGACGGACATAATCTCCCTTCCGGTCAAACTTCTCACCCTGCGAAATTGGATTGAATATCCGGAAATAAGGCGATGCGTCGGCGCCGCACCCGGCGACCCACTGCCAACTGGCCGCATTGTTAGCGAGATCGGCATCCACGAGCGTATCCCAAAACCAGGCTTCTCCGTCCTGCCAGCGGATCAGCAAATCCTTGATCAAAAAACTGGCGACGATCATCCGCACCCTGTTGTGCATCCAGCCGGTTTGCCAGAGTTGGCGCATGCCGGCATCAACAATGGGATAGCCGGTGCGTCCTTGCCGCCAGGCTTTGAGGCCTGCCTTGTTTTTCTGCCACGGAAAACCAGCGAATTTCTGTTGTAGCGGTTTTTCAGGTAGGGTGGGGTTATAATATAGAAGGGAACTGGAAAACTCGCGCCAGGCAATTTCAGAAAGAAACTTGTCGCCGTCATCAACGCCAATCTCGCCTGCGTCCATGCGCAGATGCGTTTCTCGCCAAATTTTCACCGGGCTAATTTCACCAAAGGCCAGATACGGTGAGAGCCGTGATGTAAATTCCGTATCGGGCCGATCTCGACCATCTTTATAGTGATCAATTGGGCCGTCCAGAAAACGTTTAAGCCGCTCGCCGGCGCTTTTTTCGCCGGGCGACCAGGTTTCAGCTATCTCTTTTGCCCAGTTTGGTTCCTTTGGAATCAGGTTCCATTCCTCTAGCGTGTCACTCGCGGGATAGATTGGAGGCCCAGCGATCACTCGCATGCGAGGAAGCCTATCAGTGCGTGCTGGCCCCATGGCTCTGAGGGCGCGCCCGAAAGGCGTAAAGACGCGGTAAGGGCCGCCGGTTTTGGTTTTGATCTCCCATGGTTCACGCAAAAGCGCGCCGTTGAAAGTCTCAACGGTCAGTCCGGATTTCGTCAGATCGGTTTTCAGCTTCTTGTCGATCTCAATATGGGGAGCGAAATAACGCCGATTCCAAAATACGTCAGAAGCACGCGTGTCATCGACAACCTCGCGCAGTATTGTTGCGCTCTCTCCCTGCCTTAAGATGAGCCGGGTTCCTATCTTCTCAAGCTCGCGTGACAGAGATTTCAGAGAATGATGGAGCCACCACAAAGAGGCTGCGCCGAGCGAATGAGCGAGGCCTTGGTCGTGGATATAAAGCCCGATAACCGGCGCGCCGCTGTCCCCAGCAGCGTGCAGCGCAGGATTGTCCTCAATACGAAGATCGTTTCGAAACCAGACAATTACGGGGCGTATTTCCATGCATAGCTTACGTTCGAGTGGCTAGACCGGATTACTTTTACCAGTTAAAGCATACACCGTTGAGTGAGGGGATTCTTGCATGCAAACGCAAGGCTATTTAGCGGCGATGGGCGTTTCCGAGGGCTTCACGGCGGGGTTAGCGACGACCGAGCTGGGCCTGCTCGCCTTAACGGTCACCCTATTGTCGGCGTCGTTCGTTTTATGCATGCTCGCTTTTCGTGCGGCGGGCGCTGCCCAAAAGGCGAATATTGACGCTGCGCAAATGCTAAGCTCAATCGAAGACTATGCCGTAGAAGTGCGCAGCCTGACGGCGCAGGCCGAGCGTGCAAGCCTGCGGTTTGAAGAGCAGATGTCTCCTTTGCAAGCAAACGCCGGCCTATCTGACCGAATTAACTCCGTTCGATTGGGTGGGGCAGAAATGGTTGCGAGAATAGACGAGACGGTCGTCCCTAGCGGGACCGATGTGGCGGCGGCGTCAGCAGAGGCGCCGCCGGCGCCGGCAATCACGGAAGACGAGCGATCAGACGACACTGACCATGACTATAAGGCCCCTCCCGAATCAGAAAAGGCGACGGCAGGCGACACCGATGGCGCCGGTGAGCCAACTGCTTTTTTTCGCCGGCTGCTTCGCCGTCATTAGAGGACGCCGGTCGACAGGCAGTCGTGGACGTGGACCAGGCCGACTGGTTTTTTATCCTTCACCACAAATAACGCTGTTATTTTTTCCCGGCTCATCAGCGCGAGGATATCGCCGGCAAGCGCCTCGGGCGGCGCCGTGCGCGGGCTCGTGGTCATAATGTCTTTTGCTTTCATCTCGGCGAGGTTGGAGCCGTAATGGCGGCGCAGGTCGCCATCGGTGATGATGCCGGCAAGGGCGCCATTTTGGTCCACGACGCCGGCGCAGCCAAACCCGCCTGCGGAAATGATTTTAACAATCGCCTCTACGCTGGTTGACGGTGAGGTCAGCGGCAGTTTTTCCGGGCCGTGCATTAGGTCGGTAACCCGGCGTAAGGCGGCGCCGAGATTGCCGCCAGGATGGAACCCATGAAAATCGTCAGCGGTAAAGCCACGATCACGCAGGAGCGCGATTGCCAGCGCATCCCCGGCTGCCATCATCATCGTTGTTGATGTCGTGGGCGCCCGCGTTTCTCCGCACGCTTCACGTGCCGGCGGCAACACCAAGGCCGCCGCCGCCGCTTTCGACAGCGTTGAGCCAGACTGGCAAGTGATTGCGACAATGGGGATTGAAAACCGCGCCGCAAAGGCCATCAAATCACCCAGCTCATTCGTCTCGCCAGATTTTGACAAAGCCAGAATGACATCCTTGCCGGAGATCATGCCGAGGTCGCCATGGCTTGCTTCGCCGGGATGGACAAAAATTGCGGGTGAGCCTGTTGATGAAAACGTCGCCGCGATCTTGCGCGCCACATGACCAGACTTGCCCATGCCAGTCACAACGATCCGACCATCGGCCTTGCGCAAGGCTTCAACAGCGTTCGAGAACTGGCTATCGAGGGCATTTTTGAGAGCCTCGAGGCCCTTAATTTCAAGATCGATCACCTCTGACGCAATTTCGAGATGGTCCGCCATAAACGCTCCGTTTAACTGAGCCCTTGCCCTCCGGCAAAGCTCACGCCATTTAAGGGATATTCGCTGAAAACGCCATGACTTTGGCGGAAGGCGCGAAAAACGGGAGCAGATTATGGGCAGCGCCGGCGGGAACGTAACCATCACCCTTGGGGGACAAACAGTTGAGATCGGCAATGCTCTGCCGCTTGTTGTCTTTGCCGGGCCTTGCGCTATGGAAAGCCGAGCACATGCTCTCGAATGTGCGAGCGCCTTGAAGGAAATTTCTGAGCGTCTTGGAATTGGCTTGATTTATAAGTCTTCATTCGACAAGGCAAATCGCACAAGCGCCAGTTCGGCGCGCGGGATCGGATTTAAGGAAGCATTGCCAATTTTTGCTGAGATCCGGGAGACATTAGCGCTTCCGGTTGTGACCGATGTCCATCTGCCGACTCAATGCACTCCCGCCAGCAAAGCTGTTGATGTCCTGCAAATTCCGGCTTTTCTCTGCCGCCAAACGGACCTGCTGCTTGCCGCGGCGCAAACGACCTGCGCGGTAAAAGTAAAAAAGGGGCAGTTTCTGGCGCCGTGGGACATGAAGAATGTTGTCGAAAAAATTCGTAGTGGCGGCAATGATCGCATCCTGGTGACGGAACGCGGGTCGAGTTTCGGGTATAATACGCTTGTCAGCGATTTTCGCAGTATACCGATCATTGTGCGCGACACGAATTGTCCGGTGGTTTTTGATATTACGCATTCCGTACAGACGCCGGGCGGGGCGGGGACGACATCAGGTGGGCAGAGGGAGTTTGCACCTACGCTTGCGCGGGCGGCAGCGGCTGTAGGCGTTGCTGCTGTTTTTGCGGAAACGCATCCCGATCCTGATAAGGCGCCGTCCGATGGGCCTAATATGATCCCGCTTGGAATGTTTGAAGCATTCCTGAAAGACATCCTTGACATCGACAAAGTAGCGAAAAAACGATCATCGCTGCACGGGTTTGTCAGCTAGAGCTCTGCTGCCAGGAAATCCCTATATGCCTTGCCAAGATCTGGGCGCTTGAGAGCGAGCGCACTGTTGGCCTTTAGCCAGCCAAGCTTGGAGCCGCAATCATGGCTTCTGCCTTCATACTCATACGCGAAAAAGGATTGCTGTTCCATCAGTGCGTCCATCGCATCTGTCAGCTGAATTTCACCGCCGGTGCCGCGCTCTGTTTTTTCCAGCAAACCAAAAATTTCCGGCTGCAAAATATAGCGCCCGGTAATGGCGAGATTCGAAGGCGCTTTCGCTGGAGCCGGTTTTTCAACCATGCCGGACATTTCAAAGAGGCGGCCACTGCGATCAGCCTTTGGCGCGACAATGCCGTATTTGTTTGTTTCTTCTTGTGCGACTTCTTCAACAGCGATGATGTTGCCGCCGGTTTTTTCATACACCGTTACCATTTGCGCCAAAGCGGACGGCGCCGCATCGATAACGACATCAGGCAGAGATACGGCAAAAGGTTCGTCGCCAATGATATCGCGTGCGCACCAAACGGCATGACCAAGACCGAGTGGCGATTGCTGGCGCGTATAGGAAATTGCGCCGGCAGTTTGTATTGGCGCTCTGACGCTGGAAAGAAGCTCTGTTTTATTTTTTGCCTCAAGACCGGCTTCGAGCTCGAAAGCATGATCGAAGTAATCCTCAATGGCGCTTTTTCCGCGACCGGTGACAAGGACGACATGTTCAATGCCGGCGTCTAATGCCTCTCGCACCACATAATCGATCAACGGCCTGTCGACGAGCGGCAACAATTCTTTTGGAATTGATTTCGTGGCGGGCAATACCCGCGTACCATGGCCGGCGACGGGAATAACGACTTTACGGACAGGTTTCATCAAAGCCTCTTGAGAAAGCGGCGCTCGGGCCGAGCGCTTATTCAGGTGCCTTATTGATGGGACTGACCTCAAGATCAACCGCTTCTTCGATCGGTTTCAGGACCCGCGCTTCCGCTTCAAGCACAGGAACAAGGTTTTGAACCCGTCGTTGAGCATCAACAGTAAGATCATGGTAGAAGAGATTGAAATTCTGAGGTTTCCACTGGGCGCCAAACCAGTGTTTTCGCCTTAAAAAGGCTTGTTGTGGCGAATCAACTGTCAAGATCCCATTATCACACCGAGCGCTGACGACGTTGGTGATGGCTGGCGGTGTTTCGCCCAGTCGAACGCCGGTCGCTGACGCAGCGCCAATATGGTGTTCAGCGCTGATCGGTGTATCGTCGATAGACCAGCTTAATGGATTTACGCAAAGAAGCGGCGTCGTTGACAGGGATACAAGGTTTTTGTCGTCGTTCCACATTAGCGATCTGCTACGATAGCGCCGCCGTTCTTCCTCAAAGCCAGCCTCAAGATCAATGTAAGAAATCACGCAGCGAATATCTTCTGCGCTGTTACAAGGAGGAATATCCTTCAGTACATCGTCAAACAAAGGCAATGGCGCCGGCTCACGAATGATGTAGGCCACCGCCAGTTGTGCGCGCAATTCGGCATTTTCGGCAAAGCGCGATTGCAACAACCCCAATACATGAAGACCGCCTTGGCCGTATCCAGCCAGAATGAGGGGCCGGTCCGCAGGCCGTTCGCTTAAAAACGCGTCGAATGCCTTTTCAACATCCCGATACGCGAGACCGTGGGCGGCAAGGCCATCATATTTATGCGTAAAATTTGCAAATAGCGTCGCCTGACGGTAGCGCGGCCCGTAAACGGCGCCGACCGCCATAAAGGGGCCAGCCTCATTTGGCGCGGCAATCAGACGAAGGTCTCTGTCTGCCGCTGCAGCGGTTATGGGCGCGTTCCATTGGCGTCGTGACGCATAGGTCGTCGAATGAACGTAAAAAACATCTGCATCTCCCCGCGTTCTATCATCTGGCCAGACAATCCACGCGCCACGCGCGCCATAAGCCGGCGGCGGCGGCGGGGTGTAGATTTGGTAAGGTGTTCTCGGGTTCAGGTTGAATCGGACAATATTGTCCTGGAAAACGACAGCAATGACCGCTGCCAGGATCAAACTGGCCACCATCATCAAGGCAATAGCTTGTCGCACCGTAACCATCAATTCTCCCAGATTAAGCCTTTCGGCGGGCTTCTAATTGCCTAACAGAAAGGCCATATTCGCGTTATCGAAAGAACAAACCAAGAGATATATTGTTAATTTGTTTAATAGGATGACGCAAAATCGTCCTTGATAGCTGCTGACTGAGGCTCGCACTAAGGCACGGAGAACTATGACTGAGGACAAAGATAACCCTGGCCATGGGGCTGATGGACCGTTAATCCAGCCGAAAAAAGTCGGTGTTTGGAGCGGTTTGCGCTCGAGCTTTCTCGCTGGCGTCGTTGTTGCGGCCCCGGTCGGCATCACCATTGCGCTCGTTTATTGGTTTGTAACCGGGCCGATGGCGAAGCTCGACGCCTTTGTTAAAAATACACTGCCTGATGGCGGCACATCGATTGAAAGCTTCTTGCAGGTGCTGCCAGGTTTTGGCGTATTAATCGCTTTCGTCGCCCTTGTCCTTCTCGGGGCGATCGCCAAAAATTTTGTGGGACGATCTTTCTTGCGTGTCGGCGAAAGATTGTTCGATTCCGTGCCGGTTGTGCGTAACCTCTATCGTTTCTTTAAAAATGTTTTTGAAACCGCGCTGCAGCAATCGGATCGATCTTTTAAGGAAGTCGCGTTGATCGAGTATCCCCGAGCCGGCGTCTGGGCGATGGCATTTGTCGTCGGTAAGGCGAAAGGGGAAGTCCACGCACTCCTCGACGATCAAGGGAAAGATCTCACAGCGCTCTTCATTCCGACGGTTCCCAATCCGACATCAGGGTTTCTGCTTTTTGTGCCGCGGGAAAAAATTCGTGTCTTGAGTATGAGCGTTGAAGACGCCGCAAAAGTGATTTTCTCCCTTGGCCTCGTCGCGCCAGAGTTCCAGTCGCCGGAAGACGCCGTCAAAAAGCTTGAAGAAATTGCCGCAACGGCGCCGAAGGATACATTGCGGAGTCGCCTCTTTGGGAACGGCAAGGGCTAACCAGCGCTCAATAGCTTTACAGCATCATCCCGGCTGAAGAGATAGAGTAAGACACGAAGCGCTTTGCCGCGTTCGGATATCAAATCAGGATCGCGTTCTATGATCAATTTGGCGTCATCACGCGCGGTTGTCAGCAAGGCGGTGTGAACCGATATGTCCGCAAGGCGGAATTGCGGAAACCCAGACTGCGCGGCGCCAAGAAAATCACCAGCCCCTCGCAGGCGCAAGTCTTCCTCGGCGATTAAAAAACCATCTTCCGTCTCTCGCAGGATTTTGAGCCGCGCCTCTGCCGTTTCCCCGAGCGGCGCCTTGTATAGGAGAACACAGGACGACGCTTTTTCACTGCGCCCGACACGACCCCGAAGCTGATGCAATTGTGCAAGGCCGAAACGCTCTGCATGCTCGACAATCATGATCGTCGCATTTGGCGCGTTAACGCCGACTTCAATAACAGTTGTGGCGATGAGCACCGATAACGCGCCATCATAGAAGCGTTCCATGATTGTATCTTTTTCCGACCCCGACATCCGCCCATGGACAAGGCCGACGCGGTCTCCCAGAAGTGCTTTCAGGCTTTCAAAACGATCCTCAGCGGCTGTTAAATCAAGGACGTCTGATTCCTCCACCAAAGGGCAAACCCAATAGACCTGCTCGCCTTTGGCGACGGCGCGGCGCACGCCATCGATCACAGCGTCTACCCTGGAGAGTGGGATCGTGCGGGTATCGACGGGTTTTCGTCCCGGCGGTTTCTCCGTGATCTGGCTGACATCCATGTCGCCATAAGCGGTGAGCGCCAGGGTTCGCGGAATTGGCGTCGCCGTCATCACCAGCAAGTCAGGTTTGGCGCCTTTTTGCGTAAGCGAAATACGCTGATGAACGCCAAAACGGTGTTGCTCATCAATGACGACAAAGGCGAGGTTCTGATACTCAACGCCTTCCTGAAAAATCGCGTGCGTTCCAACAAGAATATCAATGTCGCCTGCGGCGAGCCGTTCAAGCTTCGTCTTGCGCGCGGCACCTTTGTCACGGCCTGTTAGGATTTCCATGGTGATGCCGCTAGCTGTGGCCAGGGCTCCCAGGGATTCCATATGTTGGCGCGCGAGAATTTCCGTCGGCGCCATAAACGCGGCCTGAGCGCCGGCCTCAATCGCCGCCAGCATGGCAAGAAACGCAACAATCGTCTTACCGGAACCCACATCGCCCTGCACCAACCGCACCATACGGTCAGGCGCCGCCATATCGTCGAAGACTTCCTTCAATGTATGTTTTTGTGATTTTGTCAGGTCAAAAGGCAGGGCGGCTATCGCTTTTCTGCGTAAATGACCATCGCCCTTAATCGCCCTTCCTTTTGTTTTCACCCGCGCTTTACGGATCATCAGCAAGGCCAGCTGATTGGCGAGCAATTCGTCATAGGCAAGGCGTTGACGGCTCACCGTCAACAGCGACAGATCGGTCTGCGTGGTTGGCTGATGAACGCTTTGCAGAGCTGTTTGCCAATCGTCCCAGCCCTGGGCTTTTAGCCACGCCGCGTCCTGCCATTCATCAAGCACTGGCGCGCGAGAAAGAGCATTGGCTGTTGCTTTGCGCATCACCGCGGATGAAAGCCCTGCCGTTAACGGATAGACCGGCTCATGCAGGGGCATGTCTTCGGGTTTGTCCGGGTCAGCAATGTAGTCCGGATGAACCATCTGCCGGCCGCCGCTGTAATCTTCGATCCTGCCGCTGACGAGGCGCATCTCACCTTCGGGCAAGGCTTTCTGCAAATAGTCGGCGCGGGCGTGAAAGAAGACCAGCGTCATGAATCCAGTCTCGTCGGAACAAATGACTTTGTAGGGAAGGCGGCGCCCTTTCGGCGGCGGATCATGACGGTCCACTGTGACGAGAAACGTCGCCAACTGACCGAATGGCGCATCAGCAATTTTCGGTCGCGCGGACCGATCAATCATATTGATTGGCGGCGTGAGGAGAAGATCGACTATCCTTGATCCGGCAACACGGGCAATCATTGCCGCTATCTTCGGACCAACGCCGGGGAGGGCGGTTACGTCAGCAAAAACGGGATTGAGGATCTCGGGCCGCATGGATGTAAACTATCGGAATTTGCGTGTGTTGCGCCAACCCTTTATCCACAGATGTTCACAACAAAGATGGACCCTATGTCGATTGAAGATCGCCGGAAAAAACTCCTTTATCGCGCTACCTATCGGGGCTTCAAGGAAGCAGACCTCCTGATCGGCGGCTTTGCGGCCGCTCATATCCAGCACCTTAGCGAGCCGGAGCTTGATGAGTTTGAGGCGCTGCTCGATCTTAGTGATCGTGAGCTTTATGATTGGGCGACCGGCAAAGCGGAGCCGCCCGCAAATGTGTTGGGGCCCGTCTTTGAACGATTACGGTGTTTCAAGCTTCAACCGAGCGCTTAGTGTGCTCTCAGAAATTTTCTAACCTTACAAAATGAGACATTAGGCTATGGCTGACAAACAACTAAAACGCGTTCTGTCCAGGTTTGACGCTGCCGTCCTTGGCTTTGGCGCAATGATCGGTTGGGGCTGGGTCATTCTCGCTGGTACATGGGTCGCGAATGCTGGTGTCGGCGGCGCAGCCCTCGCCTTTGTCATTGGCTCAACAGCCATCCTTGTGATCGGCATGACCTACGCTGAGCTTGCCTCGGCGATGCCCTTCGCCGGGGGCGAACATGCGTATACGGAGCGAGCATTCGGGCCGACCATTTCGTTTGTCTGTACCTGGTCTATCATTTTCGGCTATGTCGCTGTCGTTGCGTTTGAGGCGATTGCCTTGCCTGTCGCCGTCGTCTATCTCGCGCCGTCATTTAAGGCCGTCCCTCTGTGGGAAGTCGCCGGCTACCAGGTTCATTTGAGCGAAGCAGCGCTCGGCGGCGTTGCTGCGATTGCGATTACAGCGCTTAATATTCTGGGCGTCAGGATTGCCGCGCGGGTTCAGGCCGCTGTCATCCTTCTCCTTCTCGCCGCTGGGGCATTGTTGCTCACGGGCGGTCTGTTTCATCCAGGCGATATCCCAACCGACGTGCCAGTTTGGAAAGGCTTTGGCGGCGTCTTTGCCGTGATCATCATGGTGCCGTTTCTTTTCGTCGGGTTCGATGTGATCCCGCAATCAGCCGAAGAGGTGAGCGGACCCAGCCGCGATATCGGTCGGGCGCTCATCATCTCGCTCGTCATGGCAATCGCCTTTTATATGCTGATTGTATTCTCTGTTGGCCTTGCGCCGCTTGATCCGGAAAATGTCGATATCGCTACGGCTGACGCCGCCGGGGCATGGTGGAAATCGGAGAAGGTCGCGGGCTTTGTTATTCTCGCTGGGATCGGCGGTATCGTCACTAGCTGGAACTCATTCCTGATTGGCGGCAGCCGTGCACTTTTTGCGATGGCGCGATCGGGGCAGCTGCCAGGCTTCTTGAGCGCTGTTCATCCAAAGTTTGGTACGCCTTGGGTGGCGATTGCCCTTATCGGCGGCATATCAGCTCTTGCGCCGCTGCTCGGTCGCAATGCGTTGGTTTGGATCGTCAATGCCGGTGGATTCGGCATTGCGCTGGCCTATCTTTTTGTTGCGGCGGCATTTTTAAAACTTCGGCGGCGAGAGCCTGAGATGGAGCGGCCCTATCGCGCGCCCGGCGGCAGCGTGACGGGTGTTGCGGCGCTCATTCTCGGCGCGGGCTTGATCATGCTCTATTTGCCATTCTCGCCAGCAGCGCTGAGTTGGCCGCAAGAATGGGGACTGCTTGGCGCATGGGGTGCGTTGGGTCTGGCTTTATGGCTTGCCAGACCGACGCGTTAATCGAACCAAAAACGCCTTTGCGCGAGGCATTGCGCATTTCGAAAAGCGCCATGATAATCTTGAGATATGGGCTACTTTTCACCAGTCGCAGCATTTTACGATCCTGAAGAAGCGTATTGCGCGCAAAGCTATCTTCGCGCTCACGGCGTCGATACCATTATTCAAAATGATCATCACCTGACGGCGGCGCCGTGGTTACGCATTGCGCTTGGCGGGTTTCGTTTGCTGGCAAGACACGACTTTGAAGCTGAAGCAAAAAGCTTACTTAGCGCTGTAGATGTCTATGAAAGTGTTCCAGAGTCAGGCTCTAAACCCCTTGAACAAAAATGGTTCTGGGCGCCGATTGCTTTTGCTTTGGCAATCCCATTTTTACCAAATGCAAAATCGGGCTGGAAACAAGGGTTGCAGATTGGCGCGTTAATTACGCTATATGTGGCGCTGTTATTGGTTTGGACGCTATAGATTTGACGCACATTTTAGACAGTCGCAGCTACCAAGCAGATTGCCGCCTTGCCAACGCTGCGACACAATCTTAAGTCATATTGCTGCGACGCGACCGTTAAACCTGACGGTCGCGCATTTTGCGTTGAGGACACGATGAGTGAAACGGCGACAAAAATGGTTTCTGGCGTTGCACAGGTTAGCGCCGAGGCAGCCTGGCGAGCGCATGGGCGGTTAGCGGTCTACGGCGCCCCTGAAGGCGCCGACGCCATGGCCGTTGCGGATGCCGCAAGGGCGCGCCAAGGGCTTGTCGCTCATATTGCGCGCGATGGCGCGCGCGCTGCGTCAATTATCAGCGCCTTGTCTTTCTTCGCCCCCGACATTCCGGTGATCGAATATCCTGCCTGGGATTGCCTGCCTTATGATCGCGTGTCTCCTTCAGGCGCTGTTTCTTCACGGCGCATGGCGGCGCTCGCGACGATCGCATCCCTTAAAGACGCCGGCGCGTTCATCCTCGTGACCTCGATCAATGCGGTCACACAAAAGATGCCGCCCAGGGACGTTATCAAAAAGGCCGCGATGTCGCTGGCGCCCGGTGCAACGATCAATATGGACGATCTTACCGTATATCTAGCCGGTAACGGCTATGCACGCTCTTCAACTGTACGCGAAGCCGGTGAGTTTGCGGTGCGCGGCGGGCTTGTTGATATATTCCCGCCGGGCGCCGACGAACCGGTTCGCCTCGATTTTTTTGGCGACAGCCTGGAATCGGTTCGCGCCTTTGACGCCGCCAGCCAACGCACGACCAAACAGCTCGGTCGGTTCGATCTTTCGGCGGCCTCAGAAATTCTGATCACAGATGAAACCGTGAAGCGGTTTCGCACAGGATTCGTCAAGATTTTTGGCGCGGCTGGTGATGACCCACTTTATGAGGCGATCAGCGCCGGGCGGATGCATGCTGGCGCCGAACATTGGCTGCCGCTCTTCTATGAAGAGACGGAAACCCTGTTCGATTTCATTGATGATGGGCTGATTTTTGAAGATCATTTGGCCGACGAGGCCGCAGACAGTCGCTTTGCGGCGATTAAAGATCATTATGAGGCGCGAGCTGAAGATGCCGGCGCGGCGCGTCCGAAGAACTCAGAATTTTCTGCGCCTGCCTATCGGCCATTACCGCCTGATCTACTGTATCTGACACCGGACGAATGGCGGACACGCCTTGCAAATGCAAACCTGCGTCCACTCTCGCCTTTTGCGCCGCCGGAAAATGAGCGGTGCTATAATCTTAAGGCGAAGATAGGGCGCAGTTTCGCGGCAGAACGGGCAGCCGAAAAAACAAATGTTTTTGATGGCGTCATTGCCCATGTGAATACGCTTACCGATGCAGGAAAAAAAACGATTATCGCCTGTTGGTCGGAAGGGTCTGCGGACCGTATGCGCACGGTGATCGGGGATCATGGCGCCGGTGATATGGCGCATGCGAAAAACTGGACCGACGCAAGCGCACTATTACAAACAGCCGTTCTCGGCCTTGAAAGCGGATTTGAGACGGCGGACGCTGCGTTCATTTCAGAGCAGGACATTCTTGGCGATCGACTGGTGCGCCGGTCACGCAAAAAGCGCGCAGAGAATTTCCTCACCGAGGCCTCAAGCATTTCTATCGGCGACCTTGTCGTTCATGTGGAACACGGCTTTGGCCGCTATGAAGGGCTCAAGACACTTGAAGTGCAGGACGCCCCTCATGATTGTCTGCATTTAGGATATCATGGCGGCGACAAGCTGTTCCTGCCAGTTGAGAACATCGATCTGCTATCCCGGTTTGGCGCAGAAGACGCGGGCCAACAGCTCGACAAG
>JAJFGC010000017.1 GCA_021776345.1 Hyphococcus sp.
CGCAAACGGCTTAATCGCGGCGACCGTATCGGCGCGGCCGATGCGCTGACATGGTGGAATAAGGCAACCGTCGGCGGCGTTTTGCGTGAAGTCTTGGGTCTGACGCGCCGCCGGGCTGCAGAAAAAGCATTGTTCTTGACACCGGTTAATCCGCCGATTGTCCGCGAGCCCGAAAACGTTGCAGAAAATTCACGCATAACACCGATCGAAGACTCGCCGCGCCGCGGCAGCGTTGCTGAGAGCCGGACCGTACAGGGCGCCACCGTAGCTGGCGGCGCCGGCGCCGCCGCCTCATCCATGGGCCGCGACAACGCCGAAGAACTCGACCAGATGGAAACCAATATCGAGAACGGCGCCGGCATGACCGCAGACTCGTCCGCGCAGAAAGGCAGCACGCCGCCAGCGGCTGCAACCGGCGACGATGTCGTGGTCGATGAAGACGGCAATGTGATTGGCGATAATGACGAAGAAGTCGGTGAACTCATAGAGACGCCGCTCGATCGCCCGTCAAAACATGAAGCCCATGCCGTCGATGCGCAAATTCAGTTTGCGCTATTGGTGCTGATCATTCTGTCCGTCTTGTTTGTGATTTACGCGCGCTACGACGATTGGCGAAACTTTCGCCGGTAACTGGCACTACCGGCGCGTCGTCCGGAAACACACGACGCGCAATTGACCGGATTTCAACGCTTCATAGCGTTCCGCCCATAGACCGGCCTGAGCCGCCAGGGCGCGCATCATATCAATCCGCAGCGGCGTATTTTCAATATTTGAAATGCCGCTATAGGCGCGCCGCCACCGAGACCAGCCTTCAGCTACCAGTGGCATAAACGCTGACGTTTCATCGATCGCATCGTCGATCGAAAACCCGGCATTTTTAAGCGCGTCGCGATATTCGCCTTCGGTTTTGGGCGCGCCATTCTTTGACGCGGGAAAACACGAGCGGAGCCGCGCGCCTTTGCGCGCCACAACATAATCAACGAAACAGGTTTTTGCGCCGGGCAGGAGAAGTTCAGCAGCAAAACTCGCAAAACTCGCCGGACTGGCGTCACGGTGTAATTCAAAAAATGAAATCGCGCCGGCAGCGCCCGCTTTATCAACGCGCTGCATCGCTAAATCATAACTTCGGAGATTGCCTTGTGCGACATTCTTTGCGTGTGTAAGCCCCGACAATTTCCAGCGCGTAGCATGTTTCAAATCACTGAGCGGCGCACCCTCGCCCGCGCCAAACACGATAACATTCGCGCGCACCGGCAGCGACAACAGCCGCGCAAACCGCAAAGTCCATGCAGGCGTGCCTGGCTCGAGCCTGCCATTACCCCAGATCGCTTCAGCGACAAGATCTTCTGGTGTCCGGTTGCTCGCATTCTTGACCTGGAATTGCGCACGCAGCGTTGCGCGCTCCGCCGTTCCGTCAAAAGCGTAGCCTTCCCACCAAGCGTGGAATTTTCGCCCGGCAAAGGCAAGCTGTGCTTGCAGCCCGGGAAGCGGCGCTCGATTTGCGCTCATCTTATGACAACTCCCTGTCGCGCGGCCCTAAAACGCGAAACATCAAGCAAAACCCTCGCTGTTTATGGCTGACAAATCGTTAAAAAGGCGGCGCGGCAGAAACCGATATCACCTGAAAAACCAATACGGCAGGAATAGAAACCATTTGTTTACGAATGTTGTCGAGAGCCTAACGAACCATCAGGCGATCAATTTGCGTACCCGCCGTTTCAGGACCGGCAGCAAATCCGCCTCAAACCAGGGATTTTTCTTAAGCCACCCGGTATTGCGCCATGACGGGTGCGGGGTCGGAAAATAGTCAGGCGCATGAGTTTTCCAGTTTTCCACCGTCGCCGTCAGCGTCTTGTCAGCTTTGCCTCCGAGATGCCATTTCTGCGCATACCCGCCAACGAGAATGCACGTCTCTAGATTGGGCAACGCCGCCATTAGTTGCTCACGCCAGGCGGGCGCACATTCTTTTCGCGGCGGCAGGTCGCCGCCTTTGGCGTCATTTCCTGGAAAACAAAATCCCATTGGAATGATGGCAATGCGCTTGGCGTCGTAAAACTCATCGCGGGTCACTCCCATCCAGTCGCGCAGGCGCTCGCCCGATGGGTCATTAAACGGAATGCCCGTCTGGTTCACCAGATTGCCAGGCGCCTGCCCAAAAATACCAAGCCGCGCATGTTTTGATGCTTGCACAACCGGCCGCGGCTGGTGGGGCAACGGCGCCTTGAGCGGCGCCTCAACGCATATCTGACAAGCGCGGATGTCCTTAAGCAGTATTTTCAGGGATGGCGCCATATTGCTTTCAATCGCGCGATCTTCCAACCCTGATAAGGCCAATCACCGCACCAATCTTCATCCTATCCAAACAAGCCCTTGAACCGCACGCCCATTACCGGCGACCGCATTCGACAAGCGCTAGTTGCGTCTATGTGAACATGGCTTTGGTCATGGTAAAATCAACCCGGCGAGCGCCGCGCTCATCAGATTCGATAATGACCCCGCCAACACTGCGTATACGCCATATTTAGCAATTTCTTCCATCCGTTCTGGAATAAGCGAACCTAATCCGCCCAGGAGTATCGCGATTGAAGAAACATTGGCGAAGCCACATAGCGCAAATGTTACGATCGCAACTGTCTTCGGGCTCAGCGTGTCGGCCTGAGCAACCAGGCTGAAATAGGCGACAAACTCATTGAGGATCAACTTTTCGCCAAAGATGGCGCCGGCCGCCTGGGCTTCGGCCCAGGGGACGCTTAACAAAAACATCAGCGGTGCAAAAACCCAACCCAGGATCTTTTGTGCAGATAGATCCTCTACGCCAACTAGCCCGCCAACGCCGCCAAGCAATCCGTTGACAAGTGCGATCAACCCGACAAAGGCGATCAACATGGCGCCGATGGTCAGCGCCAGCTTCAAGCCGTCCTGCGCGCCGACCGCTGCGGCCATAACAACATTCGTATGAGGGGAACGCTCCTTGGTGATCGCCATCACGGTCAGTTTATTTTTATCTTCTTCGTCATCATCGGGAATAATCAGCTTCGCCATCAGCAATCCGCCTGGCGCGGCCATCAAACTGGCGGCAAGCAGGTATTCGAGTTCAATGCCGATTTGCGCGTAAGCGGCGAGCACCGTACCGGCGACAGAGGCCAGACCCGACACCATGATGGCGAATAATTGCGGCCCGGTTACGCGGCCAAGAAAGGGCTTGATGGCGAGCGGGGCTTCAGTTTGCCCGACAAATACATTTGCCGCGGCGTTCAGGGACTCTACCGGACGGGTGCCGATAATAATTTGTAGAAAGCCGCCGACACCGGCGACAATCACCTGCATGATCCGTAAATGATAAAGCACCGACATCAGCGCGGAAAAGAATATGATGATCGGCAAGACATGAATCGCGAAGACAGTGCCGAAACTGTCTCCGGCAAGTTGTCCGAAAACCATATCAATACCG
>JAJFGC010000161.1 GCA_021776345.1 Hyphococcus sp.
GCGCTCTAACCAACTGAGCTACACCCGCAACGGGACTGGTTTTCGCGGTCCCGAGAGGGGCGCGGTGTATGATAGCGGGCCGCGCCCGTCAAGCGGAAATCGGCTGATGGCGCGTGGCTTCGCTCCTCAGCGCCCGACAACGGCCCGGGTTCGGAATAAGAGACCATCAGCAGCCTCCGTCGGGGCCGCCATAATCGGCTCAACTTCAAGAAAAACCGGCTTGTTTCCGCGTTATTGACGCTCTGGGATTGATCCGCCGTGCTTAAAGGTTTTTGATAGCCAAGACCCTACGCACCCAGCGCGAGGCGGATCTGCATCGCACATCGCGGTCGATGAGATCTAGACGCCCCTAAAGGCAGCGCCCTCGCCATTGTGAGGAGTTCGCCCATGGCCGATGCAGAAAGATCAACACGATGCGCGGTGCTCGTCGGGCCGCAAGGAAGCGGCAAGACGAGCCTGACCCGCGCACTGATAACCCGCGCCGGCGCCAAAGCGCCGGCGTTTGATTTTTCGCCCGAAGCAAAATCCTTCACGATGACGACCGAGCCAAATTTTGCTCGCTGCGACTATCTCGGCGAAGCGTGGAACTTTATCGATTGCCCAGGTTCAAATGAATTAGTTCAGGCGAGCGAAGACGCCATGCGCGCAGCCGATATTGTCGTCGTTGTCGCCTCGCCCAACCCAGAACGCACGGCCGGGCTTGGCGCCCATTTGAAATTCCTTGATGATCACGACATTCCACATGTTCTGTTCGTGAATAGAATCGATGAATCTCAAGTCCGCGTCCGTGACCTTTTACAATCTCTACAATCTTATTCTGAGCGCCCACTCGTGTTGCGGCAGGCGCCGATCCGAGAAGGCGACATGGTTGTTGGCGCCGTCGATCTCGTCAGTGAGCGAGCCTGGAAATATCGCGAAGGCAAACAGTCAGAACTCATTGAGATACCTGCCTCAACGAAGGAACGGAAAGCTGAAGCGCGCGAGTCCATGTTGGATACGGTTGCGGATTTCGATGATGCGCTGATGGAACAGATCCTCGAAGACAAAGTGCCCGCGAGCGACGACATCTACAAATTACTGACTGAGGAGTTACGCGAAGACGTTGTTGTTCCCATACTTTTAGGATCGGCTGTTCACGGCAATGGCATCACCCGGCTTTTAAAGTTGCTGCGCCATGAAACACCTGATGTTTCTGTCGCCGCGGCGCGTCATGGGCTTGACAAAGGCGGGACCTCAATCGCATCCGTCATTCGCACAATGCATGTGCCGCATACCGGAAAAATCTCCGCCATGCGCATCTGGAAAGGCGCGCTAAAAAATGGCGACGCTCTCGGCGCCGGACGAATTACGGGGTTACTGGCGCTCAATGGCGACGGTAGAAGTAAACTCAACGAAGAAAACGCCGGCGCGATCGTCGGCATCGCTCGGACGGAAGATCTGAATACTGGCGATGTGGTTATTGATGGCCAAATTCACAAAGGTGACTTTGTCGGCGCAACGCATGGCCCGGTTTATTCTCTGGCGATCCGCGCCAAGAGCGACAAAGACGACGTAAAACTCTCCGCCTCGCTTGCGAAGCTCAGCGAAGAAGACGCGTCGATAGTCACGGAGCGTCGCGCCGACACCGGCGAGCTGTTATTGCGCGGCCAGGGCGACATACATTTGCGCCTGATCGCGGCAAAACTAAAAAACCACTATAATGTCGACATTGAAACTTCACTTCCAAAGCCGTCTTATCGCGAGACAATCAAGGGCTCTACTGATCACCATGCACGCCATAAAAAACAAAGCGGCGGCCATGGTCAGTTTGCGGACATTAAAATCAAAGTGAAACCATTGGCGCGAAGCGCCGGTTTTGAGTTTGACGACGTGATTCACGGCGGCTCCGTGCCGAAACAGTTTATCCCGGCGGTGGCGGCAGGAGTTAAAGACGGTCTTCAATCAGGGCCGCTTGGGTTCCCCGTCGTTGATCTGGCGGTGACGCTTTGCGACGGCCAGCACCACGCCGTCGATTCAAACGAAATGTCGTTCAAGACAGCGGGCCGCCAGGCGATGCGTGAAGCCCTCCCAGATTGCGATCCGGTGCTGCTCGAGCCGATCTACGAGACCCATATCCACACGCCAAACGATTGCACGAACAAAGTCCATGGAGTTATCTCCGGGCGGCGCGGGCAGATACTCGGGTTTGACACGCGAACGGGCTGGCCCGGTTGGGATACGGTGACGGCGATGATGCCGGAATCGGGACTTCATGATCTGATCATAGAGCTGCGCTCCTTAAGCCAGGGCGCGGCAACCTATGAAGCGACGTTTGACCATTATCAGGAGCTTTTTGGCAGAGACGCTGAGAAGATCGTCACTGAACGAAAAACCGAATCGGGCGCCCCTTAGTTATCAATGGCGAATTCCATCTATTCGTGTGTGGAAATTGGGTGAAATCATCGCACTCACCCAAACGGGTGATTGGATTTGAACCCATGGTTTGAGATTATTGCCTCAGGTTTCTCAACCAAATCGGAGATAGATAATGGATCTTGGAAATTTTTCGGTGAGTCTTGCAGTCAAGGATCTCGCCGCCTCAAAAGCGTTTTACGAAAAACTTGGATTTGAGATTTTTCATGGGCAGGAAGATCAGGGCTGGCTGATCATGAAAAATCCTAACTGTGTAATTGGGTTGTTTCAGGGCATGTTTGAAAAAAACACCCTGACATTCAATCCTGGCTGGGATGCATCCGCGCAACCCCTCGATAAATTCACAGATGTCCGTGACATTCAAAAAAAGCTGAAAGCCGCAGGTATTGCGCTGGTGAGCGAAGCTGACGAAACGACATCAGGACCGGCAAGTTGCACGGTTCTTGATCCTGACGGCAATCCGGTCCTGATCGATCAGCATGTTTGACGCATTAGCTCCGCTTTAAACGCTGTCGGGGCCAACCCTCACGACGGCCTTGCCAAAATTCTCGCCGCTGAAAAGACCGATAAATGCCTGCGCCGCGTTTTCGAGCGCGTCATATTTCGATTCCTGAAATATGATTTTCCCTTGGGCAAGAAGCGGGGCCACTTCCATCGCAAATTCCATCGCTTTGTCGGCATATTCGGAAACGATAAATCCTCTAGCCATCACACCGCGGCCAATCATATTGACTAGGTTTGGGGGGCCAGGCTCCTGCTCTTTGTTGTTGTACTGTGAAATCATTCCGCACAGCGCCATGCGGCCGCCAAAGGCAATGCAGTTCAACGCCGCTTCCAGATGCATGCCGCCAACATTTTCAAAATAGCAATCAACGCCGTCCGGTGCAGCTTTCGCCAAGGCTTTCGCCAACTCACCTGCATTTTTGTAGTCTTTGTAATTGAGCGCGACATCAACGCCCGCTTCTTCCTCTAGCCATTTGCACTTTTCCGGCGACCCTGCGGAGGCGACAACGCGGCAGCCTTTTGCTTTGCCGAGTTGACAGACAACGGAACCGACAGCGCCGGCCGCGCCAGAAACGAAAATGGTCTCCCCCGCTTTTGGTTCAAGAATTTGCGTCACGCCTGCCCAGGCTGTGAGGCCCGGCATGCCAAGGACGCCAAGATATGCCGACAGCGGCGCCATGTTTGGATCGACCTTTTGGGTGCGGTCACCTTTGGATACGTAATGCGTTTTCCAGCCACCGGCGAAATCAACAACATAATCACCAGGTTCAAATCCGGAAATGTTGGATTCCATCACCTGACTGACCGCGCCGCCGCCAAGCGGCTCGTCAAGCGCGAATGGCGGAATATAGCTTTTGACATCCGGGCGCATTCGTCCACGCATATAAGGATCAACCGACATCCAAACTGTGCGGCAGAGCATTTCGCCTTCGCCAATTGACGGCATGTCGATATCGCGCAGCTCAAATTGCGACTCTTGTGGAGTTCCCACCGGATATTCCGTCAAAAATACTGCTTTCGCCTGACCAGCCGCCATCATATATTTCCCTTTGCCAATGCCCGCTTACCGTAGAAGATTACACCGACCTCGCAAGAGCGTGATGCACCTGGCCCAATTCGGTCAGATCGCCGCCTCATTCTTGCCTTGGAAGGCCGCAATCTTGTCCCACAACGAGATGCGGGCCTTAAACCTCCTCGGGAAAAGACGAAACGCGACAAGGAGTAGACAATGAAGACTTTAGTGATTGCCTCGGGTGCAATGCTCATGGCGGCCACGGGCTGCCAATCAACAGGCGAAGGCGCCTTCACCGGGGCCGCTATCGGCGCTGCTGGCGGCGCGATTGCAGGTGAAATATTTGCGGGAAGCCCCGGTCGCGGCGCTGCTTACGGCGCCCTCATCGGCGCCGCTCTTGGCGCCTATGAAGGCTGTTCACGCGCTGGCACCTGCTGGGGCCGGGCTCGCGACCATGGCCACCGCAGATATGATCGTTATTCAGGGCGTTATTACTATGTCGATCCGGAATATGGCGACACTTATTGGGAAGACGGTTCATTCCGCGAGTATGGCGGACAACAGCGACGTCACAGACGTGGATACTAAAATCTGAAGTTTGGGGGGGACGTCGCGTAAAAATCAGTCCGCAAGATCTACATGATCTTCGCGGGCTGATTTCTTTCTGCCTTTACCCAACTGGCTGAGCGCAATAATCGTGAGCGTCGGGGCGAACCCGTCAATCTGACCGGTAGGATCAGCAACTTCCCAAAAGGCAAACAAGCCCGGCCACCCCCACATGGCCACGGCCGCAACGCCGAGAGCGATATCAAACGGCAACTCAAAACCCGGAATACGCCCGAGCGTGAAGTCGAGAACGTCTAAAACGATCGCGATAATGAGTTTTGCGACATCTGACCTCATCGCTCGACTTTAGCAGAAAAACACTTCCGGGCGAAATCAGCTGATTGCGAAAGCGAGACTGCCGCTTCTGGCAGGCGCCCGATAAAGGCGGGCCAGATATGGGCAAGCCCTTCCTCGATAATTAACTCTGTCGAGACGCCATCGTCTTTTAAGCGATCATGAAGCCTGGTGGAATCACTGAACAAAATTTCGCTGTCGCTGGTGAAGATGAGAATCGGCGGCTGATCTTTAAAGTCAGCATATAAGGGCGAGGCTAAAGGCGCCGTTGGATCGGCGCCGGCCAAATATTTTTTGGCGCCCTCCTCGATATGAATTCGCCTGAACATGGCGTCGCTTTTTTCGTTGCTGCTGATTGACGCGCCGGTCACCGCAAGATCAGTCCATGGCGAATAAAGGATCGCGCCCGCGGGTTTCGGCAAACCGTGATCACGGATGGAAAGCATCAGCGCAAGCCCCAACCCGCCCCCCGCTGAATCACCGGCGAGAACAATTCGGCCTGCATCATGGCCCTGATCCAGCAACCACAGATAAGCAGCGAATGCATCATCCACCGCCGCCGGAAACGGATGTTTCGGCGCCATGCGATAATGTAGTGAAAAAACATCCGCTTTGCATTCTTGCGCCAACGCAAAGGTCAAAGCGCGATAAGTCTTTGGCGAGCCGAAATAATAGCCGCCGCCGTGAAGGTATAAAATCAGATTCCCGTTCTCTGCGTTTTCACTGCGGTGCCATTCGCCGCTAACGTCGCCGTCAATTTTCTCGATCGAGACACCAGCCGGCGGTTTCTTGGGCGCCGCCGCTTCGGCGCCGGCGGTCAGTTTTTCGGGTTCCATTAAATGCAATGGGTGACGCTTCATCGCCCAATTCAAATACAAGTTAAGAATTCTTGCCTTGACACTCGGCAAAGTAGGCCTCCGATAATTATTTCCAAAACGCTAGGAAAATTGCGGCTGGATGAAAAGAACTTTTGGCGCCTATGGGCTGTATCTGACACCGAAACCAACTGTTCGCTCCTCGCCCGGAAAAAACCGCTCATTGCCAAAGGCGAAATCGGCCCGCTCTGCATAAAGCTCATTCGTGACGTTACGAAGGGTTACGAAAGCAGAGAGATGATCTGTGACCTGCGCCTCGCCGCGCAAATGAAGAAGGTTATGGCCCTCATAAGAATTATCATTCGCTGCATCAGTGAAGTAAGACCCGACCGAGACCCATTCAGCTTCTATATGAACTCGCTCCAATGGCCGCCATAGAAGACGCGTATTCGCGATGACCCGAGGCGCTGAATCAACATCGTCGCCGAAGCTGATCGACTCTGTCGCCCTGCCCGTTGGCCGGTCAAAGCGGTAGGTGTGCGCTGCATAGGTCACTGCGCTTTCAAGCCTGAGTGTGTCATGAAGCGCGAGGCCGACATCCGTTTCAATACCGACATGTCGAGTCTTGCCATTCGCGACATTAAACCCATCGGCGTCACGGAAAAAGAAATTACGCTTTTCCATCCAGTATCCCGCAAACGTGACGTCGATCCTCTCATTGAGGTTTGCTCGCAGTCCGATTTCACCTGAATCAATTTTTTCGGGCCGCGCCTGATCGCCGGTTTGATTGATTTGCAGGCGATACAAATCTGTTGTCTGCGGCGGACGGACGCCTCGGGCATAACTGACATATCCATTGAACCGATTGGAAAACTTGTGACGTAGACTAAATTTTGGACTGGCGGTGACAAACCGATCCGTTTGATCGTCAAGCCGCAGGAAACGCCCAACGACGCCACTGTCTGTTAAGTTGTCGTAGTCGTAAATCGTCCCGTCAATGCGCACTGCCGCGCTGGCGTAGGTATTTTCAGCGATCTGATAGTCGCCCTGCACAAACCCTGAGGCGTTTAGGGCTTGCACCTCATAATCATAATGCAGGCCTTGCGTGAATGAGAAGATGGTTTCGCGTTCCTGAAACTCGCGCAAACTACCTTCCGTATATTCCGCATCGATGCCTGCAATAAGCGATAACCGTCCGACGTCATGATAAACCGCCGTTTGGGCGCCGACGCTCCAATGCTCGTTATTTTCAAGCGCGTTGGATGGCAGGAAATGCTGCGGAAATTCCATCTCGTTCCAACGCGCATAAGGCGTTATCTTGATCGTTGTCGCGTCGCTTGTCTCAAGCGATATCGTCGATTGAAGCCGTGCGGACTTGGCGTCACGATAAGCAAACGGGAACTCATTGTTCCGCCGTAAATCCCGATCGAGTAATGCCTCACGACCGAAGATAAAGCCCGCAGTTTCCTGCTCCAAATTATGGAACGAGAAAATCGTGTCGACATTGATGCCGTCACCTTTAACGATGTGACGCAAGGTGAGCTTTTGTTGATCAAGCCCGGCATCGCGCCGGTAGCCCGCTTCGGACACCGTCGAAACGCCTGCGAGAAATTGATGGGCGCCCTCCCCTCCAGACACAACGCCTTTCCAGCGATATCTGTCTTCTGTATCGCCAAATGCTTCCGCAAAGATCGACAGGTCTTCCGTTGGCGCCCGGGTCAACACATTGACCACGCCATGGATGGCGTTGGCGCCATATAGCGCACCGGACGGGCCCCGGACGATTTCTATGCCGCCAGCAATTTCATGATGCGCATCAAAAAGTCCATTGATATTCGCGAAGCCGGGCGAGCGTATCGGTACGCCATTTTCCAAAAACAGAAACGACCCAGCGCCTGCACCGCCGGTCAGAACCGGCGAGCGGATTGCCGTCAGATGCTCCGCCCCGGAGCCACGATGAAGACTGACGCCCGGCGCACGGGCAAGCGCTTCAGAAATATGATCGGCGCCGATGCGGAGAATCTCATCTTGCCCGAGCGCGGTGATGCTTTGAGCGACATCACCGGCGTTCTGTGCACGCCGCTCAGCCGTCACAATGATCGTGTCGTCAGCATGAACAGGCAGCAGAAAAAAGGAGAAGACAACGACGCCAACAGGCAGCAGGTTACGCAAAAACACAATTATCCCCGACCAGTTGGAGGGCGCACAGTGTCAAATCAGTTTGGATACCGCGACCGCCCGCGTCGCCGCATCACTCACTATTAGTTTTTTGCCGCGTGGTTTTGGGGCGACGGCTGTGCCCACGGCCTCAAGCATGGCGCGATGCGCCTCAACGCCGCCCGGCGTCTTCGGATTAAGTTCATCACCGCCTTTGAGCGCGCGCCACCAAGCAAGAGTTTCCTTCTCACCGAGCGCCCTCGTCTCCTCCGCAGCGGCAGAGGCAATGTTCAGAAAAATACCCGTTGTTAATGGACATGTCAGATCGGCTTTGTGTCTTTTCGCAATGGCCGTGCGCAAATCGTCGAACCGCACCACTTTGCCTTTGGGGACCTTTCGGATCAGCGCATCGATTTCCACTGGAGACGAAATCACCATCGTCGCGCCTTCCGGCGCCCAGGGCATCGCTTGTCCAGCACCAATACGTAAGGGTTCTTGGCGGAACGGCATTTTTCCAGGGCCGATTTAGCCATTGCGGTCTACCTTTCGTAGCGCGACACCTTTTGTTCAATCGCGCCGAAGATCGACTTGCCGTCTTCGTCTTTCATCTTGATTTCAACGGTATCGCCGAAACTCATAAACGGAGTTTTCGCAGCACCGTCATAAATGGTTTCGATCATCCGAATTTCAGCAATGCAGGAATAGCCGTCACCGCCTTCGCTGATCGCTTTTCCGGGGCCGTCATCAAGTTTGTTCGAGACCGTGCCTGAACCAATGATCGTTCCAGCACAGAGAGGTCGCGACTTTGCGGCATGGGCGATCAATTGACCGAAATTAAATGTCATATCTTTACCGGCATTCGCCTGCCCAAATGGTTTGCCGTTGTAATTGACAATCAGCGGCAGGTGTAACGCGCCATCCTTCCACGCATCACCAAGCTCCTCGGGCGTCACCGCACACGGCGTAAACGCAGATGATGGTTTCGATTGGAAAAATCCAAACCCTTTCGCCAACTCGCCGGGGATCAGGCCGCGCAGCGAGACATCATTCACCAGCATGATCAGCCGGATATAATCGCCGGCCTCGTCGGCGCTGACGCCCATCGGGACATCACCGGTAATGACGGCAATCTCGCCTTCCATGTCGATGCCCCATCCCTCATCGGTCGGCATGACAATGTCATCACGAGGCCCGAGAAAACTATCGGAACCGCCCTGATACATTAGTGGGTCTTCATAAAAACTCTTCGGCACGTCTGCGCCACGCGCTTTTCGAACAAGCTCTACGTGATTGATATAGGCCGATCCATCCGCCCACTGATAGGCGCGCGGCAAAGGCGATGCGCATTCGCGCTCATGGAATCGCTCCGCCGGTACCGAGCCGGTCTCAAGCCCCTGGGCCAGCTCGTTTAACCCCGGCTCGATCGTCTCCCAATCGTCCAGCGCCGCCTGCAATGTTGAGGCAACGCGGGCGGCGTCTGTGTAGCGCGTCAAATCCTTCGAAACGACAACCAGTTTACCGTCACGTCCGGATTCTAAGGAGGCTAGTTTCATAAAGGTTTCCCCAGAAAAAAGATATCTCAGCCGGGTATTTAGAGCAGCGGCAGCGGAAATGCAAAACCCGCCGGCATAACACGCCGGCGGGCCAGAAATAGTAAGATGGATACTTAGTCTACTCGCACGACTGTTCGCGACTCGCGCACTTCATATCGACGATCGCGATCGTCGAAACACCAATATGTTTCATAGCGAGCACGATAATCGTTGTGCCAAGTATATTTGAAACCCTTATGGCAATCATATCCACCATAAGATTCGTAATATCGCCCTCGTCTCTCATAATCATCATAGTACCAGCGATCTGAACGATATCCTTGGTAGGTGTAAGGACCACCCACGCGGACATCAACGCCTAGATCAACATCTGCACCAAGACCGAGATCGACCTGTGCATTAGTGGGCGCGGTTGTTAAGGCACAAGCCGCTATAACGCCAGCAATCGAAAACTTCTTCTTCATGTTTAATCTCCATTCTACGGACTGCAGAAGAGCCCCTCTAGAATAGCAAACACGCGCAACAGAAATAGGCTCCCGATACCACAAAATAATTTCTAGCCGCTGAAACCCAGTTATTCTCTGGGGTTCGTATGTTCTTAAAGAATTGTAAGACTTCGCAAGAAACTCTATGATCCGTAAATCAATCGTAAATGTTATAGATCATTTTCTAAAACGATACGATACCGGGCTTTGCCAGCTTCGAGATGCTCGATCGCAGCGTTGATATCAGACATTTTAAAATGCTCTGTAAGCGGCGCAATATCATGGCGGACGCAAAATTCCAGCATCTTAGCCGTGACAGCTGGCGACCCCAAAGGCGACGAGCTGACTTGGTTTTGCCCAGCCATAATCGAAGGCACATGCACCGGCACTGGCTCGGGAACGGCGCCAACAAAATGGAGGCGCCCTTTTGGCGCCAAAGTTTGCAAGAGGCGCGGCCAGTCAAGGGAAACGTTGACCGTTACAATCAAAAAATCGAACCGGCCGGCTGCTTCCTTCCATGATTTGGAATCGCGCGAGTTGAGCGTTTTATGAGCGCCAAATTTTTTAGCTTCCTCGGCCTTATCCGGCGAAGACGTAAACGCCGTCACCTCACAGCCCCATTTGTTGAGAAACTGACAAGCCAGATGGCCAAGGCCGCCGATACCGACAACGCCAACTTTGTCCGTTGGCTTGACGCCAAAGCTGACGATCGGGTTGAAGACTGTTATGCCGCCGCAAAACAACGGCCCGGCTTTTTTGTAATCAATGTCGTCCGGCAGGGGCGTCGCCCATGTCCATTGGCAGCGCACAATATCAGCAAAACCGCCATGACGACCAATAATCGTTCCTTCATTGCCAGCCGCCAGATGGTGATCTCCAGCGATGGAATGGGGGTTGGTCAAGTCGCTTCGCGCAAACCAACCCAACCCGACCTTTTGGCCGGGTTCTAAATTCATCACATCCTTGCCAGCAGCGCGAATGCGGCCGACGACTTCATGCCCGCCAACAAAGGGGTATTGTGTTCGGTTCCAGTCGTTGTTCCACATGGAAAGGTCTGAATGGCACAGACCACAATATTCAACGTCGATATCGACCTCATCTTCACCAAGCGGTCCCAGCTCATAGTCAAAAGGCTGAAACTTTTCCTTTGGGCCGCTTGCGGCAAATGCGCGAACTTTGGTCAAACTGAACTCTCCGTGCCGGTTAGATTTGCGAACCCTAGCGCTGCACCACATCAGGGACAATGGCGGATGACGACAACGTCGCGCCCGCCATCATGCACAATCAACCCGAATTGATTGAACGCCTCATTATAAGCGATGAGACTATCCGGGCAGTCAAAAGGATCGTCATGCGACGTGCAGTGCAGCTCGAGCGCGGCCTGCATCGTCTCACAGCAAAGGGATGAGGGGTCAGGATGTTGTGTTTGCGTCATAATTTGATCGACCATAGCAATACTCAGCGCCTTTTCGAGCCCCATTTTAACCATGCGGGAAAAAGACCCCTTTCCTTCGTTTTCCACGTTTGGTAACGCCTTCGCGATTGATCGTTCAGCGGCCTTGCGCCGGGCTGGCGGCGCAACCATTTAAACCGCCTTGTAGGCGTGCCGAACGAGGGCGACATGAAGAAAACCAAACTCTTGATTTTGGGGTCAGGCCCCGCTGGATTGACCGCCGCGATCTATGCCGCGCGCGCTGGTCTCCAACCGGTTCTGGTGCACGGCCTTCAGCCCGGCGGTCAGATGACCATCACGACAGATGTCGAGAACTATCCCGGCTTTGCAGACGTTATTCAAGGGCCCTGGCTCATGGAACAGATGCAAAAGCAGGCCGAAGCCGTTGGCACGGAATTTATCAATGACATTATCACCGACGTTGATGTTTCAAAACGCCCGTTCACGCTGAAAGGCGATAGCGGCGAAGACTACATCACCGACACGCTGATCATCACCACCGGCGCGCAGGCGAAATGGCTTGGCCTGCCGTCGGAAGAAAAGTTTCAGGGCTTTGGCGTTTCGGCTTGCGCCACTTGCGACGGATTTTTCTATCGCGGCAAAGACGTGTTGGTCGTCGGCGGCGGCAATACGGCCGTTGAAGAAGCGCTCTATCTTTCTGGTCTTGCCAAAAAAGTTACCCTGGTTCATCGCCGCGATGAACTGCGCGCGGAGAAAATTTTGCAGACCCGTCTTTTTAACAAAGACAATATTGACGTCATCTGGGATCATCAACTGGATGAAATCCTTGGCGATGATAACCCACCGGGCGTCACTGGCGCACGGTTGAAGCACGCGACCACCGGAGAAACACGAGAAGTCAAAGTCGATGGCGTCTTTATCGCTATTGGGCATAAACCGTCTACAGAGCTTTTTGTCGATAAATTGTCGATGAATTCTCATGGTTACCTCGATACGGCGCCGGACTCGACCGCGACCGCCATTCCCGGTGTTTACGCCGCTGGCGATGTCACCGACGACATCTACCGTCAGGCCGTCACCGCTGCGGGCATGGGCTGCATGGCGGCGCTCGAAGCAGAAAAATTCATCGCGGCGCAAGATGTCGTGCACGCAGAAGCAGCGGAATAAGCGACGCAGCGCCTTTATTGCATCGAAATGCACTATTGCGTGAGGCGGCGTGTTTGCGGGTGCATTCATTTGTTGACTCATTTAGCCTTACTCACCGCAGGGCTAAAAAATTTGGGAGGGTTGAATGGTAAAGACGATATCCACGGCGCTGATTTTGTTGATTGTAACTAGTATTGGAGGCGTCGCTATGGCTGGCGATGGCATCATTAGAAAACAAAGCGTTCACTCCTTTGACGAAACTGTAGAAAAGCTCGAGACAGCGCTTGGCGAACGCAATATCGGCGTGATGCAAAAAATCGATCAT
>JAJFGC010000162.1 GCA_021776345.1 Hyphococcus sp.
GCATCGATCTTGTGCTCAACCATATCCCCAACACCCGCGACCCGCTGGAAGATGTGCATCCGTGGTATGTGTTGATGGAATTTGCCGCCGGTGAAAAAGGCACCCTCCAGGGCGTTACCGAACAAATGCTCGCCAGCGCCATGGAACAAGGGATCGTCAGCGACGCGATGATCGCGCAGAACGAGGCCCAGAGCCAAATGCTCTGGCGCATTCGCCATTCGATCTCCGAAGCGATTAACGGTGAAGGGTTGGGCGCCCGCCATGACGTATCCGTTGCGACCAGCGACGTCCCGGCGTTTCTCGAACAGGCCGACATCGAAGTTGAGCGGCTGGCGCCGGGGGCGCGGGTTGTCGCTTTCGGTCATATCGGCGATGGCAATGTGCATTATGATGTTGTCGGGCCTGAAGGCGCTGGGAAAAACGCGCTGGATGATCAGCGCGCTGATATTGAAAGCGCCGTCTATGATGTGATCGACCGGTTTGACGGCTCGATCTCCGCCGAACATGGCGTCGGCCGTCATCGTCGCGACACCCTCGCCAAACGTAAAAGCGCCGTCGAACTGGATGCGATGCGCGCGATCAAAAACGCCCTTGACCCCAAGGGCATCATGAACCCCGGAAAAATGCTCTAGGAAGGAACACCCGCCCCAATGTTGATGTTGTTGTCGCCGGCGAAAGCCATGAATTTCGATGAAGTCCCCGATGCGCCCAAGGCGACAAAGCCGACGCTGAAAAAAGACTATGCGGAAATCACGAATGTCGCGCAAAAACTAAACCGTGCAGACATCAAAAAGCTGATGGGCATTTCCGACACGCTTGTCGATTTGAACTATGAGCGGTTTCAGGCGCTGAAAACTTCCGGCAAGGTCACCGGCGCCAAACAAGCGGCGCTGACTTTTGCCGGCGATGTCTATCGCGGCCTTGATGCGAACAGCTTAACAGCTGACGATCTTGAATTTGCGCAGGACCATTTGCGTATTCTCTCCGGCCTATACGGGTTGTTGCGCCCGCTCGATGGTATTCAGCCCTACCGACTGGAGATGGGCTCACGGCTGAAAAACCCGCGCGGCGCAAACTTGCACGCCTTCTGGGGCGAGACGCTCGCCAGGGAACTCGACAAGGCGGTCAAAAGTCATGACGATCCGACAATCGTGTGCCTTGCCTCAAATGAATATGCGAAGGGCGTTGATCGCAAGGCGCTTAAAGCGAAGTTCATCATGTTCAATTTCAAGGAAGTCAAAGACGGCAAGACCCGCGCCATGATGATCTTCGTCAAACAGGCGCGGGGCATGATGGCGCGCTGGGCCATCGAAAAACGCATCACCAAAGCCGAAGACTTAAAGAAATTTTCCGTCGGCGGATATAAGTTTTCAAAGTCTCTGTCTTCTGACGACGAATGGATATTCACCCGCCCTCAACCGGCGCCGAAGAACGGCTAGTCGCTGGCGGTCAGGCGTTTGATCGCTTCGCCTTTGACGAAATCGACCGCAGGAGCGATTTCGTCGAGGCCGCTTTTATCGGAGCCGTTTGATACTTCGTCGAAGGTCACCTTTGAACCTTCGCCATCGGCGGCAATGGTAATTGTCCAGATGGTTTCAACGCCCATGCCCTGCAGCGGCCCGAACGGCGCGTTGAGGCGAAGCGTCTCTCCGGTCTGCACTAACAACACCTGACCATGAGCGACCGAGCCGCCGTCCCAGTCTTCACGCCACAGGCCTCCTGCTTTTGCTTCAAGGGTCAAATTTGCTGAATCGCCCGAAAAGGTGTGGTCAGGATGCCACCATTTTTCGGGGTGCATCAGCTTTTCCCACACAGCCTCCGGCGCCAGCGTCGATGTCGCCTCATGCTTCAGCGTATAATGAGCCGGCGACGCCTCAACGACTTCGGCCGATGCTGGCAGGGAAATCGCGATCAACCCCGCAATGGCGACAAGACTTTTCATTTGGAACCCCATTATCTTTATGAGCAGCACGCTAACGATGTTGCTTTAAAGGCCAGTCTCGCCCGATATGGGCGTAAGGGTCAACGCAAAGACCAGCTTCATGCGACCGATCGAGGGCGCATCGCAGCAAGATCGTCCGCCTCGTCGATGTCGCAAAGGGTTTCGAGATAGTTGACGCTAAAATGCAACGGCAGAGTTTCTAGCGTGTCGCCAAGCGCGTCTCGTGTTGACCATCGCACGCCCTTGAAAAGATTAGGCGCTGACCGGCGTCCGGCGAGGCCAATCAACCAATAGCCGCCATCCACCGCTGGGCCAAAAACCGCATCGGCGCTGCGCAGGCTTGCAAACGCCTGGCGTAAATGCCGCGCCCGCAAACGCGGCGCATCGGCGCCGATGATAATGACAGGGCCGTTTGCCGCATTGCTAAAGGCGCGGCCCATTCGATCGCCGAGATCGCCGCCGCCCTGCGGTATTCTATCGATCGTGACGGGCCACGGGCCTTGCCGGTCGGAGACAGCAGCCGGTGGATCAACGGCGAGGACGGTTCGCCAGCCACCCTTCATGGCCTCAGCAATTGTCCGTTCCGTCATGACACGGAATAATGCCGCCGCCCTGCCCATGCCGATTTCCGCGCCCAGTCTGGTCTTGACCTTGCCTGCGCGGGGCGCTTTTACAAAAATAATTACTGTTCCGCGCATCATCGATACGCCGCCGCCAGTTTTTCAGGATCGGCGCCCGCATGATATCTGATTATCAACGAGACGTTGCGAAAGACGCAAGCAGCATAGCCAAGCTTTTCATAACGCTCAGCAGAAGTTGTCGCGACGGCGTCCAAAACGCGCATTGCCCGGCGCCCGCCCTGTTTTACGATACGCCGAACGATATCGACATCTTCGAAAAGCGGCATTGATTGATACCCGCCAACCGCATCATAAAACTTGCGCGAGACAAGCAATCCCTGGTCGCCATATGGCAGCTTAAAAATCCGTGTTCTGATCATGGCGCCAGCCGAGACAAATCGTGCTGGCGCTGTCTTTGCATCAAAGGCCAGCGTGAAAACGCCGGCAGCGTTTTCGTGGTCACGCATATGGATCGTCGCCGCCGACGCCCAGCCATCATCAAGAACCGTGTCGGCGTGGAGAAACAGGAGCCAGCCGCCCTTGGCCGCCGCGGCGCCGATGGCCAGTTGACCGCCCCGCCCCGGCGGCGCGGTCAGTATTTTGGCGCCGAACCCGTCGGCGATCTTGATGGTCTCATCCTTCGATCCGCCATCAACGATAATTACTTCCTTGACCAGCCCGTCCACCGCCGGTGCGACCAGCGCCTCAAGACAGAGGGACAATCGCGCGGCGGCGTTTAGTGTCGGGATGATGACGGAAATCATGACGCCTTGTTACAGAGACGCCGATCTATTTACGAGCCCTAGGGACAGCTGCGTCGCGCCATTGTGAAGGCAATAAAGATCGCAACGCCAATGCCGATGCCGACGCCCCAATCATTTAACGCCACCGCATTCGCTGTTCCAACGCCAACCGCAATCGCCGTTGCTGCGCCATAATTCATGCCAGATTTCTTCATTTCATACGCTCCTTTTGCGTTGTGACTTTTAAAGCCTAATCGCGATTGTTTCGCTGTCTGGCGGCCATCAGGATGATGAAGATTGCGGCGCCGATCCCGGCGCCAACCGCGACATCGTTCAACGCAACCGCCATTGCGGTTCCAACACCGAGACCCATCCCGATCGCTAGTCCCGGGAATTTTCTTGAACTGATCATTTTTTATCCTCCGCTTCCTCAACAAAAATTTCTTCAATTGGCAGCGCAAACACGCGGGCAATTTTAAACGCCAGCGGCAGGCTCGGATCATACTTGCCGCGCTCCAGCGAATTCACAGTCTGACGCGACACGTCGAGCTGTTCCGCCAGATCCGATTGCGACCAGCCTTTTTCAGCGCGCAAATTTTTCAAGTGATTTTCCATTGACCTAGCGCTTCAACAGCAAGGCGCAACGCACGATGCCCCAGAGCGCAATCAGGAACGGGCCAAACCACAGCATGTCCCACTCAAAGTGAAAGACGCCGAAGGATTTTAAAAACCCGAGGGTCAATGCCGTGAAGATGCCGATGACCAAGCTAAGCGCCGCAGCGTCTGACATCAGCCGGCGTTCGCGCTCATCAAGACTTCCATAGTACCGGAAAAACGCAATGCAGGCGAAAACGATTGGCACAACCGGCGCAATCGCCAGCGTCGTCAACCATGCGCCCGGCTCAACGCCGTCGGCGAGGAACTTCGCGCCGAAAAGAACGACCATATAAAACGTCATCGCTGCGCCGAATTCCAAGCGGTATCGTTTGCCAGCGGATTTAATGCGTTCGGACATAGTCTTCCTCTCTGTGCGGACATCTTTTTCGGGAGCGACGCCAATCTGTCGCTTGTCAAGCTTCCTTGACATAAGAGGGGTAATGCATCCTGTCAAGCACCCTTGTCATTTTTAATCACTGTTGAAATTTTGTTCTTGATTTGTTCCTTTGTCGTGATAGCTTTCTTTCATGACCCGCGCCGCGCACCTTTCTTTTCGTCCTCACCGCCCTCCCGAGGACGCCGCCTCCGAAAAGGGATTGCCCCTCCCTGAGAAAGGCCGCGGCGCGCGGTCAAACACTTCCGGTCGCTATGAAAGTGAAAAGCGCGAGGCGCTCGACGATGGCTGGGACGCAAGCCAGAAAAATGACCCGGTCAATGACGGCGAAGAACTGCCGCCCTTGCGCACTGAGGTGACGCTCGAAGCGCCGAAGAAAATTATCACCACCAACACATCGCCCTATGTCGGCTTCGACCGGTCGATCAATCCATATCGCGGCTGTGAACATGGCTGCATTTATTGTTTCGCGCGGCCGACACACGCCTATATGGGATTGTCGCCGGGGCTCGATTTTGAAACCAAGCTGTTCGCAAAACCGTCCGCCTCAAAACTATTGGAAAAAGAACTTTCCGATAAACATTACAAACCCCGCGTCATCGCGATGGGAACGAACACTGATCCTTATCAGCCGATTGAGCGGCGATTTCAGATCATGCGCGGAATTTTGTCGACTTTTGCAAAGTTCAATCACCCCGTTACGATCCTCACCAAAGCGCATCTGATTACACGGGATCTCGATATATTAGGACCGATGGCGGAGAAGCGCCTGACCCGCGCCATGGTCTCCATCACCACACAGGACAAAGTGCTGGCGCGGTCGATGGAGCCGCGCGCCTCATCACCGCCGAAGCGTTTTGAGGCGATAAAAAAACTCGTCGACGCCGGCGTCCAGACCGGCATCATGACCGGCCCGATGATCCCCGGCCTCAATGACGATGAGATGGAATCGATCATGGAAAAAGCCGCCGATCTCGGCGCAAGTTTTTCCGCCCATACGATCCTGCGGCTGCCGCTTGAAGTCTCGCCCCTGTTTCAGGAATGGCTGGAGACCTTCGCACCGAACCGCGCGCGGCGCATCATGCGTCATATCCGCGAGATGAATGGCGGGCGAAATTACGACCCCGAATGGAGCCGCGGCAAAGAGATCAAAACCCCTTACGCGCTCTTAATCAACCAACGTAACGCCGCCGCCAGAGCCCGCCTCGGTTTCAACCGGGAACGCGCACCGCTCAATCTATCCCTCTTCGCCGTACCGGTTGAAGTCTCCGGTCAGTTTGATTTTTTTAGAAACGAGGCAACTGATGAAAGTTCGTAGAAGAAAAATGCTGCGCGTGATCGTCCGTCTGATGCGCATTCTGAATTATTGATGCGAATGCTCTTGTAAAGGGTGCTTGACATTTTAAATCTCCCCTCTATGTAAAGGTTGCTTTACATATTTTATTTCGAGAGGAGACACAGATGTCCCGATTTTTCAGCCTTTTAGCCGCGTTATGGTTAGCCGCGACCGCGAGCGCCACGGCGGGTGAAGCCCAAGCCGTGACGGTCAAGAGCACCGGAACCGGCGCCCCTATTCTTTTAATTCCAGGCCTTTCAAACCCCGGTGACGTCTGGAACGACATCGCGCCCGCCATCAGCAACGGCCGCGAAATTCATATTGCTCACTATGCGGGATTTGCTGGCGCGCCGCCGATCGAGGGGCCGTTTTTCGACACCCGGATCGCTGGGCTTAAAGCCTATCTTGAAAAAGAAGATCTCAACAATGTTGTCGTCATCGGCCACAGCCTCGGCGGTTTTTCAGCAATGAAACTTGCGCTGGAGGCGCCCGACCGGATCAGCAAAATTGTGATCGTCGACAGTGTGCCGTTCCTCGCGCAATTTTTCCTGGGCGCGCAAAATCTCGAGCAGGCAAAACCACGCGCCGAAGCGATGCGCACGCAACTTGTTCAAATGACGGATGGAGAATTCGAGGCCCAGCAACGCCGCTTTGCCCCGACCCAGGCTCGCGACGAAGCAAGACAGGGGCAAATCATTGCCTGGGCGCTGGCGTCCGACCGGCAGACTTTTGCTGACGCCACATACGAATTGCTGACAACCGACCTGCGACAGGCATTAGCCGAGATCGAAACCCCTATGCTCGTCGTTTACCCGTGGCGGTCGGCGCTGCCATTCACCGCAGAACAAACCGACGCAGCCTATGCCGCACAATATGCAAAGGCTCCATCCGCAAAGATGCTACGCATCGACGACAGCGCGCACTTTATCATGTTCGATCAACCCGAGGCCCTGGCGGGGGCGATCAATGATTTTCTCGCCGATTAACTTAACCGGTGACAAATAGAGCGCCGGCGGCAATCACCGTTTGGCGCTCTATGGCTGGCCGTCTTCAAAATCCGTGTGCGCCGAGCGCTGTCGACAGGCGCTCGCGCGTCTTTTTATCTTCAAAGGGAAAGGATTTGAAAAAGTCTTCGCGGGTCACGCCCGGATTGCGATTACGCACATTCTTTGCCCAGGCGGATGCTTTTTCCTTGTCGCCATTCATTTCATGGGCGGCGACGGCAATCATCGCGATCAAAACATGAGCGCCCGGTGTTCGCGCTGCTTCATCCGCCCAATAGGCGCCTTGCGCATCGTCGCCCTGGACCAGATAGGCGAATGCGCGCACGCCGATCATCGCATAGCGGAACGGATCGAGCGGACTTAAATTCAGTGCAAGGTCTGCGTTCTTCGCGCCCTCAATCCCCCGCCCGCAAACCGCATCGGCCCAGCTACGCGCATAAACCCCTTGCGCATAATTCGGACTGATCGAGATCGCCCGGTCGAGCCAGCCGACGCCGCCGGCAATATCGTTTTCAACCCAATGAACCCGCCCCATGACGAAATTCGCAAAAGGGTCGAGCGGGTCCAACTCAATGCTGCGTTCGCCATGGTTGCGCGCGACGATGCGGTCCGCCTTGCGGTCGTCATTGTAACCAAGAAAGGCGTTCTGGAAGTGGGTTGATGAAAGACCCGCATGGGCTCTTGCGAAATCCGGGTCCAGCGCAATTGCGCGCTCAAACATTGCCGTCGCGGCTTCATTGTCCTGTTGGTTAAACCGATGAAGATGCTGAAGGCCGATATTATAGGCGGCCCAGGCGTCGAGATTTTCAACTGGCATAATGCGCGCCGCTCTCGCTTCATGCAAGGGGATCTGAATTTCGAGCGACGAAATTATGCTGGAAACAATCTGTCTGCGGATGTCATAAATATCATCGACCGTCGCCTCATATCGCTCACCCCAGACAACGCCGCCATCGCGCGTATCGGAAAGCTCGGCGGTGACGGTGATGCGTTCCCCGGCGATCTCGACGATCCCCGACAGGCAATAGCGAACGCTGAGCGCCTTGCCGATTTCCAAGATGTCGGGGTCAATCCCGCGAAACCGAAACGATGACCCCCGCGCAATCACAAACAGCCACCGCAGCCGCGAGAGTTCCGAAATCAACTCATGGGGCAATGCATCGGCAATCGCCGAATAGGCGCCGGCAATACCGACAAGGCGAAACGGCAAGACGGCAATCGATGGTTTTGCGGCGGCGCCATCCGCCGCCGGCGTAGCGGCTGGTCCAACTGCGGCGGGTGACGCCAAAACCTGAGCGCCGCCAACCGCCTTCGCCTCCGCAACGAAGCGAAAGCCCTGCCCGTGGACGGTGCGAATATATTTTTGCGTCTTGCCGTCATCGCCGAGCGCCTGGCGCGCAAATTTTACGCGGCTGGTCAGCGCCGATTCTGACACAATCCGGCCGTCCCAGATTTTCTCGATGATCTCGTCTTTCGACACCATGCGGTCGCGGTTTTCCGCAAGCAGCAGCAATAGCGCAAAAACCTGCGGCTCTACGCCAACGGATACCCCCGCTTTGCGCAACTCAACCTTGCCCGCGTCGAGCTCGAAATCATCGAACTGATAGATCATGCGCGCCCATTATAGCCGATCTTCAGGAAATCTCCCGATTTTCTCCAGACCACGTTCAAGCCTGTGGCGCGCACTCGGCCTAAACCTCTCCTCAACGCGGCGGCGGAATGGTTCCGGCGGCCGCACCAACCAAGGAGAAAGTAAATGCCACTCGTAACAATCGACGTCATCAGGGATGTTTTTACTCCGCACCAGAAGCGCGACCTGATCGAAAAGGTCACCGAAGCAATGGTCGATGTGGAAGGCGAGAATATGCGCCAGGTGACATGGGTCAAAATCAACGAAATCGCCAGCGGCGACTGGGCGATCGGCGGACAGACGCTGGCAACGGCGGACGTGCACGCCCTGGCCGCAGGCAAAGCGGCTTAAACGCTCGCTGCTGAGTGAACGCCATCGCCCGTTATCAAACCCGAACACGGAAAAAAGGAGAAGGAAAATGACCAAATATGTTTCTGCAATGGTCTGTTTTGCTGTCCTGGCGGCGGCTTTCGCACCAGCGGCATACACCGTGACCGTGCTTACTTAATTGTCACGGCCCACACGAAGCGCGTCGCCAACCCCGGCGGCGCGCCATTTTCCGATTCAGATCTTTTGCTGCAGGTGCGAGACGGCAAATAGTCCGGCAGCTCAGTGCTCACGACCTCCCTATACGTCCTTTACCGACTGGCCTACTATAGTTTTTCATCAAGAAAGGGGGCGGTCATGGATCGGCGAAAATTTGTTGCAGGCGCGGGGGGTGTACTGATTAATGCCGGCGCGGCCTCATCGGCATTGGCCAGAGGCAAAGACACCCTCGCCTATCCCAAGGACAGCTGCAGCACGGCGCGGCCATCAACGCCCGGCCCTTATGTAACGCGGGAAAACATTGTTCGTTCTGACATCCGCGAAAATTCTCCGGGCATCCCGCTGCATTTAACCCTACGCATCACCGATAACATATGGTGTGAGGCAATAAAGGGGGCATTGGTCGATATCTGGCAATGCGACGCATTGGGTGTTTATGCGGGATTTGACAATATAAAGTTCGATCAATCGACACTGCGCATCACCGGTTCACAGGGCGACTTTTCTGATAAAACTTATTTGCGAGGCCGGCAGACCTGTGACGATGATGGCGTCGTTCAGTTCACGACAATCTTTCCCGGTTGGTACGTTCCCCGGCTGCCTCATATTCACGTCCGTGTTATGCACCCACAATTAGAGTGGATGATGTTTACGACACAGATTTATTTCCCGATCGATATCGAAAAAACAGTGTTTGAACAGGCCCCTTATGCCGTACGGGGACAAAACCCGATCACCGTGCGACGCGATCTTGTCGTCAAGGGCGATGTGGAAACCCTGAAAGCCCATACGGTCGCGCTTGCCAAAGATGGTGAAGGATACAAGGGCTCTTTCGTTATTGGGATTTAGGCGGGGCGTTTTCCTTTTTTGCGACTCGACGGATAGCTGGGGTCTGCGGAGGAACACAGATGCCTGTTGAGGCGCCGACATTTGATATTGAAAACTCAATCCCCGGGATCATCGCCGGCATCGATGAGGCCGGGCGCGGCCCGTGGGCGGGGCCTGTTGTCGCCGCGGCGGTAATCCTCGATCCGCAAAACATGCCCGAGGGCTTGCGCGATTCCAAAAAGCTGTCGGAAAAACGCCGCGAGGAAATCGCGATCGTGATCCGCGCCACCTCCATTGTCGGTGTTGGCGTCGCGAGCGTTGAGGAAATTGACGAGGTCAATATATTGCAGGCAACCTTCCTCGCCATGGGCCGCGCGGAAGCGGAACTCGCCAAACGCCCCGACGCCTGCATCGTTGACGGCTCGCAAAAGCCGAACCTCACTTCGCCCGCGTATATGGTCGTAAAAGGCGATGCAAAATCTTTTTCCATTGCCGCCGCGTCGATCATCGCCAAGACGATGCGCGATCAGATGATGCGCGATCTCGCGGCCGCGCACCCGCATTATGCGTGGGAGAAAAATAAAGGCTATGGCGCCCCGGCCCATCGCGCCGGCCTCGACGCACATGGCGTCACCCCACATCATCGCAGGAGCTTCGCCCCGATCCACAATATGTTGTATGCGAATGGCGCCGCGCCGCGCGCCGGTTAACCTTGGTTAAAGAAGCCTTAACAGCACTTACTGCTAAGCCGCTGGAATCGTGGGCATTTTTTCCTTGACGCTGGACTCATGGGGACTCAAAGTGCCGCTCCTTAACCATAATGGGGCGACGATGGCGGCGAAAAAAAAGACACCGAAGAAAACCGGAATCGCAAAACATCTCGACAAGATTATCGAGGGCGACTGCATCGACGCGATGAAGGCGCTCCCCGATAACTCGGTTGATCTTGTGTTCGCTGACCCGCCCTACAATCTGCAACTTGGGCAGGCAGACCTGACGCGACCGGATAATTCCCGCGTCGACGGCGTCGATGATGAATGGGACAAGTTCGAAAGCTTCAAAGCCTATGATGCGTTCACGCGCGGCTGGCTGGCGGAGGCGCGGCGCGTCCTAAAACCAACCGGCGCGATCTGGGTGATCGGCTCCTATCACAATATCTTCCGTGTCGGGACGGCTGTTCAGGATTGCGGTTTCTGGATTTTAAACGACGTCATCTGGCGCAAGTCAAACCCGATGCCGAACTTTCGCGGCACGCGCCTCACCAATGCCCATGAAACACTGATCTGGGCGGCGAAAGATCAGAAGTCGAAATACACATTCAACTATCGCGCGCTGAAAACCGCCAATGACGATCTGCAAATGCGCTCCGACTGGGAGTTCCCGATTTGCACCGGCGCGGAACGCATCAAAGACGCCGACGGGGCCAAGACCCACCCGACCCAAAAACCCGAGGCGCTGCTCCATCGCGTCTTAATCGGCGCGACCAACCCCGGCGACGTTGTGCTCGATCCGTTTTTCGGCTCCGGCACCACCGGCGCGGCGGCAAAATATCTCGGGCGGCGGTATATCGGCATTGAGCGCGACAAAACCTATATCGCGGCGGCGAAAAAACGCATCGCCGCGGTCAAGCCCCTTGGCGATGAAGCGCTGAAAACACAGCCCTCACCCAAAGCCGCCAGGCGCGTTCCCTTCGGCACGGTGGTCGAGAACCGGCTCATCAAACCCGGCGCAAAGCTCTATTCCCCGCGCGGCAATCATTCAGCCAAAGTCCGCGCCGACGGTTCGCTCTTTGTCAAAGACGGCGAAGACGAAATCCAGGGCTCGATCCACAAGGTCGGCGCCGCAGTGCAAAACGCAGCCGCCTGCAATGGCTGGACCTATTGGCACTACGAAGCCAAGACCGGCCGCAAGCCGATCGATTTTCTGAGGGACAAGATCCGGAAAGAGATGGCGGGGTGATTTTCGTTATTAGCGCAACTCGCTCACCGGAATCGACTGCGAACCAAAGTGTTCGATAAACAACCGTTTTATTTTACGCTGAGGCAAAACATCTAAGTCTAGATCGCAGCCTTCCGCAACAAGTATAAATGCGGCAAGACCTCTGCGTCGCGACACATGCGTACCTTGCCGGCCGAGCCCGTTCAAACGGGCTCAACCGAAGCTCAATAATCAATCCGGGCTCTTATAGCGATGGACAAGCCGCGTTGTCTTGCCGCGCAGCCCAGTATCGAACCAGGTGTTCTGCTCGTCGTCATCCGCATTTTTATGGATCTTGTCATTCGATGCGTCGAGGGTGAAGCCGGCGGACGTTACATCGGCGATCATCACGTCTTCCGAGATACGGTGCCATGCCGCGCTTTGGGCGCGCGACGTTCCCTCTGGCGCCTTGTGCTCGATGATGGCGAAGACGCCGCCGGGTTTTAAAGCGCGCCGGAAGTCAGCATAGATCGCAGCCGTGCTTTCCGGCATCGCCTCGCCGCTTTCTTCCGTATAGTGAAGGTGATGAATGATGAGTGACAATAAAATCATATCGACGGAATCGTCTTCATAGGGAAGCGGCGTTCCAGGCTCCGTTACATCGATGGTGATATTGCCGAATTTCGCGAACTGCGTCTCCAGCGCCTCGCGGCGTTCATCAAAGCGGGCGCCGGCCCGGTTTTGGGCGCGCACGTCGCCATCCGATCCGACAACGCCGGCAATCACTTCGGTGAAATAGCCGCCGCCCGAGGCGATATCGACAACGGTCATTCCTTCTTCAACACCAAAGAACGAGAGAACCTTGCCAGGCTTGCGATCCTCGTCGCGGGCGCGGTTTTCGTCCGCCCGGTTCGGATTGTCGACAGCCGCCTTGATGTTGGCGGGAACCTCGCCGGCGATGGCGGCGGAGACGCTGAGCGCCACAACAGCGGCGGTAATGGCGATATGTTTCATGGGAAATCCTTTTCGGTGAATAGGGCGGCGGCGCAACGATGGCCGTTTTAGTCTCGGCGCGCAGTTGCAATGCGGCGAAGCGAAGGGCTGCCGCGGCAAGTGGTTACCCGGTCGCGGCTGATGAGGAAGCTTTACCTCGTCGGGGAGCGCCTTAATGTCCCCGGTATGGCTTGGGACAAAAACCTTGAAGACTTAAAACGCCGTCAAAAGCTCGCTGAGAAAATGGGCGGAGAAGAAAAACTCGCCCGCCAGCAGGCGCGCGGCAAGCTCGATGCGCGTGAGCGGATAAAACGCCTCACCGACAAAAACTCGTTTCGCGAAATCGGTAAGATCGCCGGCAAGGGCGACTATAACGAGGCGGGCGAGCTGACGGATTTCTCGCCCTCGAATTTCATTTTTGGCCGTGGACGGATCAATGGCGACCCTGTCGTCGCTTCTGCGGACGATTTTACCGTGCGCGGCGGCGCGGCGGACGCGGCAATCCATCGCAAATTCGCCATGGCCGAGCAGATGGCCCATGAATTAAAACTGCCGCTAATCCGCATGATCGACGGCACCGGCGGCGGCGGTTCGGTGAAGATGCTGGAAGACATGGGGTTCACCTATGTGCCCTTCGTGCCCGGCTGGGAGCATGTCGTCAAAAATTTGAAAACCGTGCCGGTCGTGGCGCTGGCGCTCGGCCCCACCGCCGGGCTCGGCGCCGCGCGCATGGTCGCCAGCCATTATTCGGTGATGGTGCGCGGGATCGCCCAGATTTTCACCGCCGGTCCGGCAGTGGTCTTCGGATTAGGAACCGGAGAAAATCTCGACAAAGAACAACTGGGCGGCGCCGACATCCATACTCGCAATGGCGTTATCGACGATGAAGCGGCAAGTGAAGATGAGGCGTTTGCAAAGGCGCGGGCATTCCTTTCCTATCTGCCCTCCCATACGGGCGGCCGCGCAGCACGGACCACACCTCACGACAAACCGAACCGCCGCGAAGAAAAACTCCTCGCCGCCGTGCCGGAAAGCGCCCGCGAAGCTTATTCCATGCGCCGGATATTGGAGATGGTTGCCGACAAAGGTTCCGTCTTCGAGATCGGCAAGCGCTGGGGGCGAGCGGCGATCACGGCCTTTGCACGGTTTGACGGTTATCCGGTGGCGGTGCTCGCCTCCGACCCGACCTTTCTTGGCGGATCGTGGACCGCAGACACGTCGGAAAAGGCAAAGAGATTTGTTCAGCTAGCGGAGCAATTTCGCCTGCCGGTTATTCACCTCGTCGATAATCCGGGCTTCATGATCGGGCTGGAGGCCGAACGCGCCGCCACTATCCGCCGCGGCGTCGAGGCGATGAACGGGATTTACGACGCCACCGTTCCCTGGGCCACCGTGATCATCCGCAAGGCCTATGGGGTTGCGGGCGCGGCCATGTCCGATCATACGCGGTTTCAATATCGCTTCGCCTGGCCGTCAGGCGACTGGGGATCGCTGCCGATGGAGGGCGGCGTCGAGGTCGCCTACAAATCGGAACTGGAAAAAGCCGACGATCCGGCCGCGGTCCTCGCCGAGATCAAGGCGCGACTGTCAAAAGTCACCTCGCCCTTCCGCACAGCCGAGCAGTTCCTCGTCGAAGACATCATCGACCCGCGTGAGACAAGGCCGCTTCTTTGTGAGTTTGCGGAACTGGCGCAGCGATCACTCTAACCGAAACGGAAAACGT
>JAJFGC010000163.1 GCA_021776345.1 Hyphococcus sp.
GAGCGTCATCACCGCGCCGATATAGATCAGCTCATTCGTGCCCGGGAAGGCGCGGGCCAGCGCATAAACCGCAAGCTTGGTTGTGAAGATCGAGAGGATGATCGTGCCGGTGATGGTCGATTTCGGATAGCTATCCTGAACCCAATTGTGCAAAAGCGGGAACGCCGACTTGATGCCGAAGGCAAGAAACATGACCAGCGCCCCGAGCTTGATCATGCCATTGCCATCGCGCAGGCCGATAAAGTCGAAGGCGAGCGAGCCGGTCTCCCGGAAGACTAAAACGATCCCGCCAAGCAGCAGGACGCCGGAAAGAATCTGGATCGAGAGATAACGCATGCCTGAGAGGTAGGTCGCGCGGGTGCCCGGCGCCCAGACGAGGAAAACGCTCGTAATCGCCGCCATTTCCCACCAGAAGAAAAGCGTGATCATGTCGCCAGCGAGCACACCGCCAAGCGCCGCCGCGGGATAAGCCAGCATTGCGAAATTCTGCGCCCGGTCTTTCTGCCCCCAGGCGTAAATAATGTTGAGCGCGATGGCGATATGGAACACCACCGCGAAAATCCGCGACAACGGATCGAGACGCACTGTCGTCAGCTGTTCGCCAAAAACCGTGATGGCGCCATATTCACCAATGCCGAGCGTATAAAGCTTGATCGCCGACAGCGCCGTGGCGATGAGGAGAATAATGCTCGCGAGATGCTTCGGCGTCGTCAGCACCATCGCTGCGCCCACGGTGAGGTATACCGCCGGATTGGTAATTAAAATTTCCCAAAGCGCGTTCATCCCTATTCGCGCTCCTCATAATAATCTTCTTTGCGGCCGACCAGCTTACGCAAATGCTGGCCGACAAGAACGATGAACATGAAGGCGGCAAACCCATAAATCGCGAAGAAGATGGGGAACCCTTCGGCTTCAAAATGCGGATGGTCTTTTTGAAAGGCGGGAACAAAGCCTGCGAGCGCCGCAGCAATGCAGGCCACGACAAGCACGCCGACAAAGAAATTGCGGAATGTTTTGGTATCCGCCCAGCCGGGCTTTTCGTCGGGATTGTGGTGGTGGTCAGTCATGGCCTCTCTACACTTTCCTTGTCATGCCCGGATTTATTCCGGGCATCCAGCGCAACAAACTGAAGCGCAAGCGACACGCCCTGGTTTGCCGGAACAAGTCCGGCAATGACGGTTTTATTGTGAGGTAAGGCTTCCATCACCCACCCCCGGCGATCGGCAAGAGATAATTATAAAGCGGATCGGCAAAGAAGAAGAGAACGAAGGCGCCCGTTGCGGTGAAGAGCGGCGGCGCGATGCACAGGATCGGCGCTTCTTTTAAGTTCCCCCACTGGATGCCGGCGCCGCCTGCCCCTTGGGATTTCGCGTCGCCTCCATCTTCTTCTTTAACGGTGGGGCTCATGTAGAACGCCTGCACCGGGATCGATAAGAGATAAACCACATTGAGAATCGACGAGATCATCAGGATGGCGATGATCGCCAACTGCCCGGCGTCTGCGGCGCCGAGCATTAACAGGAATTTGGGCCATGACCCCGCCATCGGCGGCAGGCCGATGATCGACATCGCACCCAGAAAAAACGCGCCGAAGGTGAACGGCATCACCCGGCCCAACCCCCGCATTTCCGAAACCAGCGTCTTGTGGTGGGCGACATAAATCGCGCCGGCGCACATGAAGAGGGTCATCTTGCCGAGCGCATGGGCCGCGATCTGCATCGCCCCGCCCATAACGCCCATTTGCGTTGCGAGCATCGCGCCGAGCGTCACGTAAGATAATTGCGAGACGGTGGAATAGGCAAGCCGCGCTTTTAAGTTGTCCTTGTGCATGGCGATCGCCGAGGCCAGCAGGATCGAGCCCGCGGCAACCCACATGAACGGAATGCTGGCGCCGGTGTCCGTCAAAAAGTCGATGCCAAAAATATAAACAACGATTTTCAGGATCGAGAAGACGCCGGCTTTGACGACCGCGACTGCATGGAGGAACGCCGAGACCGGCGTCGGCGCGACCATGGCGTTTGGCAGCCACGGATGGGCGGGCATGAGCGCCGCCTTGCCGATGCCAAACGCATAAAGCCCGAGAAGCACGCCGGTGATCGGCGCCACGGCTTCCTTGTGGTCGATGAGAATGCCGCCGACGGTAAAGTCCGTCGTGCCGGTGATGGCATAAGTCCAGACAATCGCGGGCAGCAAAAGCCCGATCGATGTCGCCATCAAGACGCCAAGATAAATCCGGCCGCCCTTGCGCGCTTTCTCGTCGCCATAATGGGTGACCAGCGGAAAGGTCGAGAGCGTCAGGATTTCATAAAAAATGAAAAGCGTGAAGAGGTTCGCGGCGAAGGCGACGCCGATGGCAGCCGAGATCGCCACCGCAAACGACATGTAAAAGCGCGTTTGGTTTTTCTCATTATGGCCGCGCATATAACCGATGGAGTAGACCGAGTTAACGAGCCACAAGCCGCTTGCAATCACCGCGAACATTGCGCCAAGCGGCTCGACCTTGAACTCAATCGGCAGGCCGTCGATCACTTCGATCAACATATAGCCGGGCTGCTGGCCCGAGCCGACCGCGAGGAAAATCATCACCGTTAGCGCCAGCAGGACGACGGCGGTGATCAGCGTCGCGCCTTCGCGCAGGTTCGGCGACTTATCGAGCAGCCAGATCGCGAGGCAACCGAGCAGCGGCGCAACCAGCGCTAAAGGAATAGCGAGACCGGGAGTGATCATGGCGCGCCTCCCGCGGTGAGCATCAAGGCTTCGGCGGCGCGCGTTGCGATATCGACGGTAAGGCCAGTCCTGACGCCGAAATAAATATTCGCGCCGACCAGCACCCACATCGGGATCAACATCGAGAGCGGCGCATCCTTCGCCGGGATCGCATAACGCCCCTCTTCATGGGGCTCGCGCAGGAGCATCACTTCGGCAATGCGGCCAATATATAAAACCGCGATCAGCGAACTCGCGACAATCAAAAAGCCCGCATACCAATGCCCGGCTGCGAAAGCGGCTTCCAACAGATACCATTTGGAAACAAAGCCAACGGTGAGCGGTACGCCGATCAGCGACAGGCCGCTGAGGATGAAGGCCCAGGTCGTCACCGGCATGCGCTTCGACAAGCCGGCAAAGGCATCAATGGAGTGAGAGCCGGCGCGAAAGACGACACAGGCAACCGCCATAAACAGGGCGCCTTTCATCAGCGCGTGGTTGAAAACATGAACCAGCGTCGCCGTCAGCCCTTCAACGGTTGCAAAGGAAAGCCCCAGCAACATGTAGCCGATCTGCGCCACTGACGAATACGCCAGCATCCGCTTTACGTCTTCCTGGAAGAGCGCCACGAACGAGGCGACAAACATGCCCGCAAGACCGAGCGGCAACAGAACCCAGGTGAAGGCGGCCGCCTCAAACGCAAAATCGAAACCGAAGACCGAATAGAAAAACCGGATCAACACATAAACCGCGACCTTGGTGGCGGTCGCGGCGATAAAGGCGGACACCGCCGACGGCGCATGCGCATAAGCATTTGGCAGCCACAGGTGAAGCGGGAACATCGCCAGCTTCAGGCCGACGCCAACAACAATAAAAGCAAAGCCGGCCCCAACGACGCGGCTCGAATTGCCGGCAAGTTTATCGTGAAGGTCCGCCATATTGAGCGTGCCGGTCGCCTGATAGAGAAGGCCGATGCCGATGACAAAGAAGGTCGCGCCGATGGTGCCCATGACAAGATAGTTGAACGCAGCGGTCAATGCGCGCCGGTCTCGCCGGGCGCCCATCGCAATCAACGCATAGGTCGACAGCGATGAAATTTCCAAAAATACAAAGACGTTGAACGCGTCGCCGGTGATGGTGACGCCAAGGAGCCCGGTCATGCAGATCAGCATCGCACAGTAAAAGAACGTCGACTGGCGTTCGTCGATTTCCAGTCGGACTGAAGCGTAGGCGAACGGAAAGACAACCGCGGCGATGCCCGACACCAGCATAAGAACAAGGGCGTTCGCAAGATCGATGCGGTATTCAATGCCCAAAGGCGGCGCCCAGTCGCCGAGATGATACGAGATGACGCCGACATCCGAGACCGCAGCCAGCAAAAATGCACACGCCGCAAAGGTCAGCCAGCTGACAAAGGTCGCAAACAGATGCGGCGCCCGGCCCTGTGGCAGCAGCAACGTCACCGGCGCCAGGATTAATGGCGTGATGACCGGGAGGACGGGAAGCTGTTCGGCGAAGTTCATGAGGCCAATCCCGCGGCGGCGGTGTCGCCGAACTCGGCGACATTATCCATCGTCTCCAGTTCGTCTTCTTCAATAGTGCCGTAAGCCTCGCGGATGCGCACGGCGAGCGCGAGGCCTACCGCTGTTGTCGCGACGCCAACAACAATCGCCGTCAGGATTAAGACATGGGGCAACGGGTTGGTGTAAATCACCTCGCTTGAATGATGGACGACGTCGGCGAGCGCATTCGCGGCGTCCGCCCCGCCCTCGACCTCAAACCCTGGCGCCGCCGGCTTTTCGAGATGAAGAAGGGAGTCATTGGCAATTTTGTCTGCGCCATCCGGCGCCGTATGAAGCGAACCGGCATCAGCCGAAGGCTCGACACTCTCGAGACCCGCTTTCAGATCATTGGCGGCGAAGGTGTTTTCAATTTTTGAGCTAAGCGCCTCGCTGGCGTGCTCTTCAGCGTGGGGCAGCGCGTTGGCGCCATCTTCAGCGGGCGCCTGGTGCAATGATTCACTGCCATCACCGACCACAGTCTCATGCCCTGCGGCCACGCCTTCCCCATGGCCAGCATCGTCACCATGATCCAGCTCGCCGTCAATATAAATCGGCGCGGTGCCGCCGGCGATCTTGCCGATGGTGATGTAGAAAATGAAAACCGACGTCTGAAAAAGATTGAGCCCAACAATTTTCTTTACCAGATTGCCGCGGGCGAAAACGATGTATAGACCAGTCATCATCAGGACAATGACGATCCAGTAATTGTATCGGTCGAGAACAAATTCAAACCAGCCCATCAGGTCTACCAGTCCTCCTGGTCGATATCGCGTTCACGCCCGGTGAAATGATAGAAGATGGTCAACATGGTTGAGGCGACAGTGACGCCAACGCCCCACTCCACCAGCAATATGCCGTAATGCTGGCCCGCATGGTGGGTCGATTCCGGATCAATCGCATCATAGCCGAGAAGGTTGGCGCCAAGCAGCATGGTCGCAACGCCAGTGCCTGCATAAAACAAAAGCCCGATCACCATCGCAATGATCAGCGCCTTTTGCGGCAAGGCTTTCTTCGTCGCCTCAAGGCCGAAACAAAAGGCGTGAAGAATAAACGCCACGGCAAATATGACGCCCGCCTGAAAGCCGCCGCCAGGCCCATAATCGCCGTGAAATTGCACATAGAGCGCAAACAGAATGATCGGCGCGAAGAGGATCTTCGTCGTCACTTTTAAGATCGCGTGATCCATCAGCTCTTCTCCTCACCCTGATCATCAAGATCGGAGATTTCCCGACCGCCGCGAACAGACCCGGCGCCGAGAAGCAGAATAACGGCAATGCCCGCCGTGAAGATCACCATCGTTTCGCCGAGCGTATCAAAACCCCGATAGCTCGCCAGCACGGCGGTTACGATGTTTGGCACGGCGATGTCACTTGGCGTTTCATCGACATAGGCCTGACCGACATATTTATTCGCCGGCGCTTCAGGATCGCCAAAGGCCGGCATATCAATCGTTGCGTAAACCAGCGCCGCGCCAGTCAACAGGGTAACAGCAAGCGCCACTGGCGCGCGGCCGGGCACAACCGGCTTTTCCCGGCGCGCCGTGAGGAGCATGCCGCCGAGCATCAATACGGTGGAGATGCCCGCGCCGACCGCGGCTTCAGTAAACGCCACGTCCACCGCATCGAGCGAGACAAAGAACGAGGCCGAGAGGAGCGAGAAGATTCCCGACAGCATCACCACTGCAAACAAATGCCGTGAGCGGAGCATCGCAAAAGCAACAAGGACCAGCATGGTCAACAGTGACAGATCGAGAAAAACGATTGGCGACAATTCAGCGTGAAATTCGTTCATTTGCCGTCCCCTTCATAGCGAAGCTCGGGCCCTTGCATTGGTTTAAACCCGGTCATCCAGGCCGCGTGCGCAATCGCATGGGTCGCCACCGGCGAGGTCAGCCCCAAAAAGACGGCGATGAAGGCGAGCTTGGCGAAAATCAGCCAGCTGTTCCCATATTCCGGGCTGAACGCCTGCAACATCATGGCGAAGACAATGAGCTCGGCGCCCGCGGTGTCGGTGACGCCAGCGGCATGAAGCCGGGTGAAGAAATCAGGAAAACGGACAATGCCAATGGCGCCGGTCACCACCGCGGCGCCGCCGACCAGCATCAATCCCCAGGAAAGAACATCGCGCACCAGAAACCAATCGATCATGCTGCACCCTCCTTGTTGATCGGCGCAGCCGGATCGCCTTTTGGTTTGCGGTATGAGAAAAACCGCAGGATCGCGATCGTCGCGGCGAAGTTGATCAGCGCATAAAGCAGCGCAATGTCGAGAAAATCCGGCCGGCCGGTTAAAAAACCCATGACACCGATCAAGAGCACCGTCTTGGTGCCAAAGGAGTTGCCCGCAAGCACTCGGTCATAAAGCGACGGGCCGGCAAAAGCGCGGATTAGCGCCAGCACCATGGCAATGACGATCGCAATGGTCGCCACGGCGAACATCGTCATGCCCTGCCTCGCTCAATTTTTGCGACCCGCGCGCCCATGTCGGCGATGCCGGCCTCATCGGAAAGCTCTTCGGTGAGGCCATGGACGAGGATTTCATCCTCGCCAAGGTCAATGCTCACTGTGCCCGGCGTCAGCGTGATTGAATTGGCAAAAATCACTTTACCGACAATCGAGCGCGGCGGGTTTGGTACTGTGAAAAGTTTTGGCGAAAGTTTCGGCTCAACCGCAAGCGCCTGGCGCGCAACCATTATGTTCGCCTTGCCGATTTCCACCGTCAGCCAGACCATATAGCCAAAGATGCCGGGGAAAACACCGGCAGGGACGCCCTCCGCATCAAGCACACCGGCGCGGTGAGCCAGCCAGGCGGAGAAGATCACCGATCCAGCGCCAAAGATCAGCAGCAATGGCTTGTCGAAATAGCCTGACAGCAACAGCCAGACTACTGCCAACACCACAACGAGAATGATAAACCGCCCCATCAACCCTGCTTTTCATCGAGGGTGTCTGAAAAGCCGCCCGGCTTCAAAAACCCTTTGAATAAAGACCCAATCCGTTCGACTAACACCGCGAACTGAGTCGCCCCCGGAAACAACATGGACGGGCGCTCACAACAACACCGGGAACCGGCGCGGCGTATTAAGCCTCAGAATTTCGCAGATTTGACGGAGAAATCAACGGCTTGGGGGCGGAAAAGCACGAAATCGCCGCGCCATCCGTTTCGGCTTGTGGAAAACTGGGCCAAGGCGCCGGGGCGATAAAGTGGGCGCGGGCGAAAAAGTGGGCGCCGGTTTTCCGCATTCCCGGCGCGACCACTAAAACTCGATCAGCGGATGACTTCAATAAACCGCGCGATGATCTAGTTACGGCGGTCGCAGGCGATTTCCCAGCTGTAAAACAGGTTCTCACCGGTTGTCGGGTCAACATTGCCGCTGCGCCATTTGAAGCTTGATTTTTTGATGTCATAAAATTCGAGCCGGCTAATGACATCCTTATCGTCGAGTTTGGCGCCGGGGCTATCGAGAACGATGTCGCCGCCCTTGCCGCCGCCTGTCCATTCCCCGGCGAAGAAAAACTTCTGACCCAGCATGTACCAGACATGCCACTCCTTTGTCCCCGGGTTGTAGACGCGTTGGCTTGCTGGCGCGCTCTCGCCCAGGCGAAAGACATCGCGCACGCCATACCCGTTCATATTGTAATACCAGGTCCACATTGCGGTCGCTTCAATGCTTTCGCCAGTCTGATAGTTGTGGCGCTGCGACACGCACTCATGGGCGCCGATAAGCCGGTCGAAAACACGCGCTTCGTTATCGGTTTGAGCGGGGTTCGCCATGCCGAATGGATGAGAAAGACTTGGATCATAGGGCCACTGATTTTCAGCCGTAGCGCCGGTGACAAACGCGCCCCACGCGCACAACGCTAAAGCCATTATTGATTTCATCTGCGTAAATAGAGCTTTCTGTAGCTTTACCATGTTCAAATCCTCGCAAAAAACCGGCGGCACGACGCCGCCAACACTCCGTTGGTTTCATTTCCCCGATAATTATCATGGCGCTGCCTGCTGCGAAGCCGTAAACTGCGCCGCGACGGAGAATTAGCAATATGAGCAACGCGCCAAGGGCAAACCGATGCTGATCCTAGATTATGCTCCCGCTCTGAATGCCGATCATGCGTCGGACTTTTATCAGCGCGCCGCACGCGAAGGCATGGTTCATTCGTCAATCATGCGCGGCGAGCATTACGACATAAGTCCGCATTTCAATGAAGCTTGGGCGAGCCCGGCAGTCACATGGTCTTGCGGCGGCGAGGAGGCCTATCATTTCTCAGGCAAGCGCACCATTGCAATCCGCAGCGCCGGCGCCCTCTCGATCGCGGCAGGCGACCGCTACGCCTATGACGCAAGCGCCGAAGCTTCGTTTCGCTCCAACATGATCATCTTCCCGCGTTGGTTCGCGGGGCCGGGTGATGACGACGAGATTGAAGGCGCAACGTCTTGCAAAGAACTCGGGACAAAACTTTTTCATCCGACAGGCAAGACGCTTGAACGCATGGCAGCGACCATACTCTTATGCATCCGCCACGACTTGACCAGTGAACAGTGTACAGAACAATTAGCCCTGCTCTATCAACACCTCATCGACGACCAACATGACAGGGGCATTGACAATGTCGATGCGGCCAAACGCTCAACCAGAGCCGAACTGGCGCGGCGGATAGACGTTGGCGTTCAATTCATTCTTGAATGCTACGGCAATCCGGCCCTCACCATCCCCGACATCGCCAGCGCCGCGTGCCTGTCGCGATTTCACCTGATCAGGGTTTTCAAAGCCCATATGGGGCAAACGCCAATCCAATATCTAACCCATGTTCGATTAGCCGCGGCGATGCGGCTGCTGACAGAATGCGCCATGCCGGTTAAGGCCATTGCCGCCGCGGTTGGCTATGAAAATCGAACCGCCTTCAGCCGTGCGTTCACGCGCCACTATGGCGCCGCACCATCGTCTTTTCGGTAATTTCGCGCCTAAGCGCACAATGATTAAGGGCTTGCCTCACCGGCCGCGGGCTTTGCCCATCGTCTTCATCAACCGTTCGACTTCTTTTTCGCATACGGCGTCGGGAATCTCGGCGATGTCGTTTGCGTCAAGATAGGTGTCGAGGGCGTCGAGGAGAATAGACTGACAGGTCATCTCCATATCGCGCGAGGCAAACCGCAATCGCACGAAATCTTTTGCTGACATTCGGAACGTGATTGTCGCCTTGCGACCGCCATCCGCATCGATCGCCCGGCGAAGTTTGCGGCGGGCGGGGCGCGGGCGGGGCTTCGGCGGAATGATCGTCCAATTGTCGGGGGCGTGATTGTCGGAAGGATGGGCCAGCGCCGTCGCGGGTGCAGGCGCAGATACGGGCGCGGTATTATTCACGGCAGGGGGATGATGAGGCGGCGCAGGCTGGATCTCTTGCGGAACAGGCCCGTCGTTGGGGTAGAGCGATTGAATAGTGTTCTGAGCAATGTCGCCATGGGGCGGGCGGGCATGATGCAATGATGTGTGCATCGACATATCAACACCGGCATGAGCGTCCGCATCCACGGCCGGCAGCGCCTCACCCTTGCGCGCGAGCAGCCCCGCCGTCAACGACGCGGCGTCTTTTTCTACGTTGGATGTTGGGTTCGGCGCGTATCCGCTCATTACACCGCCCGGCGCCCGAAGACGCGGTTTTGAGGACGGGTCATGTCACCGCCCTCTTCCTGCGTGCCGTAACCACCGTCAGCGCGTTGAAGGCGCTCATACAAATATTTCCAAAGAGCGCCGATTTCCTGAGACGACTGACAAAAAGGGTCAATCTCCATCACGGTGCGTCCGTCGATCATCGAGGCGGCAAAATCGACGCGCTGGTGAACAGTCGATGGCGCCACAGTGCCGTGTTGGGAAAGCGCAATCGCCGCCTCCGAGGTAATGCGCGCGCGCTGGGTCGCGGCATTGACCACGAAAATCAGCGGCTTGCCGCGCGCCTCGGCGATATCAACCGTGGGACCGACGGCGCGCAAATCATGCGGGCTTGGCCGCGTTGGCGCGACCACAATATCAGCAAAGCTCACCACTTCGGAAATTGCACGGGTCACCGCCGGCGGCGTATCAATGACGACGAGACGAAAACCTTCGTCGCGGGCGCTATCGAGATCATAAAACAGGTTAGAAAAAACAGATTGAATAAACGCCGGCGCCGGATCTTTGCGGACGTTCCACCATTTGGCAAGCGAACCTTGCGGGTCGGTATCGATCAACGCGACAGGGCCCGCGCCCTGACGCTCTGCCTCCACAGCAATATGGCCCGACAACGTCGTCTTGCCGGACCCGCCTTTTTGCGACGCGAAGACGATGACACGCATCGATGGAAACATGCGCCCTCCAGAAATTCACCCTCGGACAAAACGTCCGAGAATCATACTGTCACAACGCCTGTTAACGCCCCGAAGAAAGCGCGGCGATAATTTGGTTTAAATTGTTTTGAGTGCGTTAGCGCTTTTCAAAAAAAGACGCCGGAAGCAACCTAGATACGCAAAGCCGCAACCGACGCATGGCCCTTTTGGCACGAAGCGATTAATCGAGCCTTAAAACTGCAGCGATGGATCGACAATAACCTCGTCATCAAGACCCAACAGACGCGTGATATGGGCAATGCGCGGGTTGGTATCCCAATCCCAATACCGCAAAACAGCTCGCGAAAAGTCGCGCGCCATCGAGTCAAAAATCGCCAGGAGATACTCCGCCTGCTCGGCGCCGTCGATATCTTCCTGGTTATCCGTTTCAAACAGAGAAAAGAAATCATCACGCGGCATGCCAAGGCTTTTGCACATCACCGCAAAGGGCTCCTTGCCGGGATCTCGTAAAATTCGGGCGGCGAGTTCGCGCGAAACGCCGGCAATCAGGCCGATCGCTTCAATAAGTTCCTGCGCCGGATGTTTCTGCGCCGCCGCGAAGGTGCGGATTATCACATTCATGGAAACCGGCTCACCGTCAGCGCCGCGAGGACGGTGACGTCGCTCGGACAGGATCAATATATCTTGCACCAGCGGGTCCGGATCGCCGCCGCTGCGGAATACTTTTGGATAAAGGTCAGACAGCGCATCCTGGATAATGCCGCGATCCAGTGCGAACCGCGCAAGAATGCGCTTTCTCAATTCCGCCGGCGCCCACCAGAACATAACAAAGCCATGCGCAGGCTCAAGCTCCCGGCGACGCAGCAATAACGGTTGCAGTTCCTTATTGGTGGAACTGCGCGCCACCAGCAAGTTAATTGCATTTGGCGACAAGACGCATTCCTCGCGCTTTAACACTGCTTTGCAAACATCATTTTCACCGCGCTCAATCACAACATCGGCGACCGTCGTCGAAAGATCTTTGCGCTGAGCAATCATAAGGCGGTGCGCATGCTCGCCGGACTGGGCCGCTTCGATCAGCAGCGCATTTGAAATAGTGTCAGCTTCGGTGAGGATTTTTTCCGACACCTCAGGTTCATCAAGCAATAACATCCGCATCAGCGCCGGCGGACATTCCGCCACCCGCGACACCCGGCCCGCCAATTCGATGCGGAGATTTTTTTCGACCTTATCGACAACCTGCAAGAGAATGTCGGCGACGAGCGCGCGTTCATTTGATGAGATCCTGCCCGTGGGCAGCACCACGACATCGGCAAGTTTTCGCACCATCTGCGCACGCGGCGTCACCCCGATTTTTGTGATGGGGGTCAGCATGGTCTCGGCATCGGGCGTGGGCTCCGCACCTGCGCTTTGTTCAAAATCGACCATATCAGCCAAATTCCGCTGTTTTCTGCAAAACCGTTGTAACCGGAACACCGTTAACGGGGGATTTCACTTTTGTGATCGGTTTTCGGCAGACGGGAGCTTCACGCTTTGCTATCGTGCCTCCGTAGATAAAAGGAAATTCCTCCCCCATGGTTCGATTTTTACCGCTCCTTGCCGGGGCGTTTCTGGTCGGTTGTACGACAAACGCGGATACGCTCGCCTTGCGGGAGCTGCCGAGCTTTCATGTCGGGTTTGGCGACGGCTGTACGACCGCCAATGAGGAAGACAAAAGCTTTTCGACCAAGTCGTCTCGCGACGCCTACTCTTTTGAAAATGACGAGGCTTATCGGGCGGGGTGGCGTCAGGGCTATCTTGAATGCTCGAACCGCACGCCGGACGCCATTGATGGCGGGCGCATTTTAGGCGAACGCAACGAATATTAATCAGGCGTTAATCGGCTGAGCCCGCAGGCACGCGGCCAGACCGTTCAAAAGATCAAAACACAACCAAAAAAAGACGGCCATCAAGGCCGCCTTTTTGCTTTTTGTCTATTTTGCGCTGATTATTCTTCGGTTGATGCGCCTTCGGCTTCATCGTCAGCAACAGCGGCTGGTGCGTTTTCGGCGCCATCTGCCGCGGCAGCGGAATCGCCGCCATCGGTTGCTGCAGCGGCGGCGTCAGCAGCGCCATTGAGATTGAGCGGGATCGTACACCGTTCGAGAAATTCATTCTCAAACTCTTGATCGGCAGCCGTAACCGGACGGTTTTGCAGATCGCGAATACGCTGATCCCGTTCGAGCCGGCCCTGGTCCTGCAGGCAGCGCTCAAGTATCTGGCGCTTCTCAAGTTCTTTACCAGCTTTGTAGGTGTTAGTAACCGCATCAATATAGGTGATCCAGTCGCTGGCGCGTTTGCGGGCGCCTTCATAGCTTTGCGCATTGACAAAGGCGCGCCGCGCATTCCTCCAGATCGCCGTATCTTCCGGACCAGCCTGGCTGAAGCGCGCGGTCCCGAGAAGCAACCAGGCGTCGCCCGTATCTTTCCGGCTCATACCGCCTTTATTGAGCGCCGTTTCCAGTGCGCGTTGCGACTCGCGATATTGCTCATCAGCGAGCAAGACCTGACCCAGGCGATAAGACAGGGAGCCTTTCGACGAGCCGCTCGCCGCTTCGCGAAGGATCGGGATTGATTTTTTATGTTCGCGCGCCTGGCTCCAAAGCTGGGAGAGGAGGATAAGATTATCCTGATTACGCTTGATATTGCCGGCGCCCATTTCCCGCTCGAGCATTTTCGCGCCGCGATACGGATTGTCGAAGAATGAATAATACTGAACGAGTGTTTTCAGTTCTGACTCAGTGGTGAGAAGGCCTGCACGATACGCAACCTCAAGAACTGAAAACGCTTCCCGGTCCTTGCCGCCGGTGGAATAGGCGCCGGAGAGCTGTGTCCAGTAGGATTTTTCACCGGGCCAGTAATTGACCATTTGTTCCAGCAACGCCGTACGTTTGTTGCGCTCGCCAAGCTCGGAATAAATAAGGTTGAGAAGATCGTAATTGCCCTTCTTCGGCTCAGTCAGGCCACTAACGGCATTCTCCGCCGGGCCTAACGCAGAGCGATAATTGGGCGGGTTAAGCTGCACATAGGCGGCGGCAAGCAAGTAATACGCATTCGTATCGACAGTTTCGTTACATGCGCGGGCATTTTGAATCCACGCATTGAGCCCGCGGATCGCGCCCTGGAAGTCTTCCAGCTGGAAGTTCAGCTGCGAAATAAAATAGCGAAGCTGGTTTTGCCTGGACGCCGGTAGTTCGTTTGTATCGAGCGCCACCTGAAAATCACGTTGGGCGCCGCGATAATCTTCAAGGCTCGCTTTCACTGACCCGCGCAACTCAAATGTTGTCGCCCGGTCAAAACCTTTCATGCTATCGCCGCGCTGGGAGATCAGCTGGTTGAGCCCGGCAAGCGCCGCCTGATATTGCTCTGCCTGCATTTGCTCGAAGATAACCTGCAGCGATTGTGCGACGCGGGTATCAAGAGTTTTTGAGTTGCCGGATTCTTCCGCCTGACATTGCTGCGCCATAGCCGGACCGCCTGCGGCTGCCGCCAATGCAACAGCAGATGCGCTAATCAAGACTTTCGCAAATTTCCAACGCTTCTCAAACATCTCGTCGCCTTCTTATTTTCCAGCCCTTTGTGAATTCCGCAACAGCGCGGCGCTCAATCACGATGGGGGTCATCCTTCTTCAAGGACGAAGGTAATTTGGGTGACAACACCGCGACGCCACTCCGCCGCATTGTCAACAATTTTCGGTTGATACTTCCAGCGCTCAACGGATCGTGAGGCAGAACGGTTAAAGCAACTGTTAGAGGAATCGATGACCTTAATATTCGTGGTTTGCCCGTCGGGCGTCACATCAAATTGCAAAACCACCGTTTCCGATCCGCCGGCGCGGGCCTGACAACGATCAGGAAATTGCGGCGGGATACGCACCAGAGGTTGCGCGTCACGGTCAGGGTTGAAGCCGGAGCCGATGCTCAAATTCGCGTCGATGGTCGGGATCGCAGCGCGCACGCCATCGAGCGCCGGGCGGTTTGACGGGTCGTTCACCGCTGGCGGCGGCGGCGGCGGCGCATCAAGCGTCGGCCGCTTAAATTCTTTATTGGCGTTCGACAGGTCAGAGTCGTCAATCTGCGCCGTGATGTTGATATTGATCGACTCTTTTTCATCTTCGAGGCGGGTTGGCCCCTTGATCATCGCGGCCATAAACAAAAACAGGAGGAACGTGACGGCAATAGAGACCGGCACACCCAATATCAAACGAACGAGAGATCCCATGACGGCCTTCCTCTAAACGTCTTCAGTGGAGACAGCGACGTCAGTGACGCCGGTCGCACGGATTTGGGTAACGACCTCCACAAGCAACCGTGTTTTAGACTTTGCATCCGCCTGGACAACCGCGGTCCCTTTCGGGTTCTCCCGGCGAAGGCCTTCAACAATTGTTTTTACTTCCTCTAGCTCGACGAGGTCCTTGTTGATCCAGATTTGATCATCAGCCGAGATCGCGACGATGATGGAGGCAAGCTTGCGATCAGTTGCCGAAACCGCGCCTGGTCGGTCCACCTCAACGCCCGGTTCCTTCACAAAGGTCGAGGTGACGATGAAGAAGATCAGCATGATGAAGACAATATCCAAAAGCGGCGTGACATTGACGTCCTCGTCATTGTCCGCGTTCTGAAAAGTGTTGCGTCTGGCCATATTGTTCAATCCGCCTGCAAACTAAGTTACGCTTTAAACACCGGGAGCAGCGAAGCCGCCCCGGCCTATTCTTCTTTTTGTAACGCCAGGGAGACGGCGGGTGCGCCGCCATCCTGCGCCTGGTCCATCACCTGCACCGCTGTGCCGGATTCCGAATCCGGCGCCGCACTAACAAGGACAACGCCTTGAGGCTCCCGCGCCACAAATTCCTGCACCACAGGCTTCACCGAACCCGGATCGATCACGCGAACATTGTTGACGCGGACAAAACCGTCTTCCTGCACCGCCAACAACAGCGCTGGCGGCGGCACAACAGTATCGTCCTTTTCACTATCTTCCGGCGTTCTGACATCAATGCCTTTTTCCCGCAGGAACGTCGCCGTCACGATGAAGAAGATCAGCAGAATAAAGACAATGTCGAGCAGCGGCGTAATGTTGACGTCCGCTTCTTCATTGGCATGGGTCGCTCTTTTTCTCATGGGCCCCTACTCGATCAACAAATCATCAGAAATGCGGTGAGACGCTTTCTGAACATTGCGGTCAAAGGTGTTGATGAAAATCAACCCGGACAGAGACGCCACAAGACCGGCCATTGTCGGGATGGTCGCTTTGGAAATGCCCGCCGCCATGAGGCGTGCGTTTGACGATCCGGTCACAGCCATAACGTCGAAGACTTCGACCATGCCTGTCACGGTGCCAAGCAGCCCAAGCAGCGGCGTCACCGCGACCAGCGCACGAATGACATTATTGTAGCGTGATGCTTCCTGCATCGCTTCAGAGATCAACTTGTCGCGAACCGCATGCGCGTACCACGATTTGTGATCAGTACGCGTCGCCCATGCCCGTTGCGCTCGTTTGCTGACGCCGGAATGAGCGCCCGACCAATACATCAAGCGTTCGACGATCAATGCCCACATAAAGAATGTTGTGAACATGATCACGCGAAGCACGGTGCCGCCGGCGTTGAGAAAATCATTCAACGCATCCCAGGCGATCGAAGGGTTTAATAGTTCGAGCATCTCTCGAGGGTCCCTTCCCTGCCCGAGCCCTTAGGCCCGGCCACTTTCTGCATGTTCAGCGATTATACCGGCAGCCTGCTCTTCAAGAACCTGGCTGACGCGCTTGGAGGCGCCGGCAGCAAAGGCATGGAGAAGCAAGAGCGGGATCGCCGCGATCAGACCGAGCACCGTGGTGACCAGCGCTTCAGAAATACCGGACGCCATGATTTGCGGGTCGCCGGTGCCGAAGAGCGTAATCGCCTGGAAGGTGTTGATCATGCCGATAACCGTACCGAGAAGACCTAGCAGCGGCGCTGTTGCGGCGAGCACCTTGACGAGGTTTAGACCGCCTTCAAGCTTCGGCACCTCTTTCAGGATCGCGTCATCGAGTTTCAACGCGACAGTCTCAACATCGTTGGACTGCGTGTTCTCATAAGCGAGCATGACACGGCCCAGCGGGTTCGACTTGGATGGCTTCTTACGACGAACCTGGCTGCGTACAGCGCCGGCTGTCATGGTCAGCGTTACCCATTTGTAGATGCCGAGAAGGATACCGAAAGCAGCGGCCACGAGGATCACTTTACCGATGAACCGGCCTTGATCGATCCGCTCCATCACCGTTGGCGTCTCAACAACGAGGCCGAGAAGAACGCCAAGCGACGGGTCAATCGCGCCGCGGACAAAGTCATCGCCGGTCGCCTTTTCAACACGGCTTGCAGCGCTGGTAATATCACCGGAAGGCTGACGCGGCAGGAATTGCAGCGCAAAATTATCGCTACCTTCAAGCTTTTTGTAAGTGAGATATTTGCCGTCAGCGAAAGCAACATAAGGACCAATCCGCGTCACTGAGTCTTGCGCCGCCGTACCGTCAGCCAGGACAATACTCGCATCATAGGTCGCCGTTTTCGCTTGCTCGGCAATCTGTTGGATCATGATTTCCCAAAGATCGCGAAGCTGCTCTTCCGAGGGAAGTTTTTCCGTCTGCGCCAGCTCGGTCAGCGTTTGGCCGCGGCCCGGGAACTGGGTCGAAATCAACGACCGCTCAACCTGTGCGTTGAGATCAGCAGCGGCTGAACGAGCCGCCCCGAAGAGCTCCTGGAACTCACCCTGTTTGTCTGCGAGTTCAGCGTCGAGCGTATCAATCGTTGTCTGGTTTTCGGCCATCACGCCTTCCAGGCGGGTGGATTCAGCCAGCGCCGCTGCAACCTGAGCCTTTGCCCGATTTAGCAGCGCCGACTGCTGGTTTCGCTCGGCCACAAAGCGCGCCTCGCGCTCTTTGTTTTCTGCGCTCACTTCGGTGCGTTCACGACGAACCGCATTAAGCACCTGATCGAGTGTGACCGCTGTGTCCTGCGCATAGGCGCTTGACGTAAGTTGGCCGTTTGATGTGTCCATGCTGAGCGCGGCAACGCCGGCAACCAGAGAAACACCTGCAAGTTTGAAGAATTTCATGACTTGATTATCCCTTGCCTAGTTGGCGTTACTGCGCCGAAGCGGGTGGTTTGACCGGGACAAAGAAAATGTCCGGTGCGGTTTGTTCTTTAGCCATCCGAAGGCCGAATTTAACGTCCTGAAGATAGCTGCGGTTAAGATCGACAAAGTCGCCGGCGGTTCGGTCGTAAATTTTCAACACCGAATCGTCAGGCGTTTTAAACATCAACGCGATGCGGCCAACCTGCAGGAATTCGCCGGTAAGCGCGTTCTCGCCCTGGCCGATCGTACCCTCATAGGCGCTGATCGTGCGGCCGAATTCGTTTTCGATTTGGTAAGCTTCAACAATCAACCGGTAACGCTGCGCCGCTGACATTGACGGGTTGTCGAGAATGCCGGCAAGCCGCGCCGCCCGGCTCGAGCGCTCTTCCACCTTGAACGGCAGATCTGCGTTCACCAGGTCGCCAAAACGAGCCGCCATATCTTCCATCAAGGGCTGCATCGCGCGCTGCAATCCCTCGACATTTTCAATGTCTTCACGCAACCGCGTGATCTCTTCGTTTTGCGCTTCAATATTGCGATTAAGCGACGCGTTGTATCGGCGCGCAGCTTCGAGCTGTTTCAAATTCGCACGATACTCATTGAGCAATGTCGCTGTTTGCTCATCGAGCTGATCAATCCGCTGCTGCGATGCTGCGGTGTCGCGCTGGGTTTGCTGGCTCGTATCAAGCGCAGGTTTAAACTGCGCATGTGCGGGCGCGCTTACCAATGCAAGCATAACCGCTGTTGATCCTAATATCGCTGCTCGTTTCATATTTGCCTCACCTACCGGATTGCTACGGCTGATTGTTTACGGCGCTATCGCCGACGAAAAATTACATACGACCGGACCCGAAGGTTGGCCGGAAAAAAGACATGGTGCGAGTGTCGGAATTTTCACTTTTACTTTTGTCACCCCGTTACTGCCCCTGCGTTGCGCCCCTGCGCGCAGTGAATCGTATCATTGCGTAGATATTGAAACGGCGTTTTGACGAAAGAGTCAAATACGCCTTGTGTGTAGAAGAGAATTCGCAACAGGTCGTTCCCTTGCAATAGCTCCCGATGTAACCGCCTCAAAACTCAGCAACCCCTGAATACGATCCGTTAGTTTGTAACAATACATTGCCGCGCGCGCAACGACAGAATAGTGCAAAAATCGATTTTACTTGTTCTGATGTGACGCAAACTGCTAATTAAGAATGTCAAGAAAAACTTTGGTTGGCTGGGGCGCCAGGATTCGAACCTGGGAATGTCGATACCAAAAACCGATGCCTTACCACTTGGCGACGCCCCAATAACGTGAAATTCCACGTCTTTTTTTTCTGCGTTTCCGGCAACCACCCGAACGCCGATGGGAGCGGGGAAATAGCGCTTTCCCCGCGCCCTTGCAATGGTTTGAGGGCGAAAAATCCGAAACTATAGAGAAGAAGCCCATGAACCGGCAAATCGAGATTGCGCGCCCAATAATCGACGGCTATAGCGAGGAGCCCTCGCCGCCATGGCGGGGCCTATATATCGGAGTGTAGCTCAGCCTGGTAGAGCACCGTCTTCGGGAGGCGGGGGTCGTGAGTTCGAATCTCGCCACTCCGACCATACTTTAGCCGCCCTGGACCTTCCTCTTAATTGGCGCCTATTACCGCACACTATTGCTCCTCACATGGCGCGCGCGGTAGACGATTAATCAAGTTTTCCAAGACAAGGGACCGATCGACATGAAGCACCGCCATTCGCTTAGCATTTTTTGTATTTCTCTCGCCCTCACGGCTTGCGGCGGCGACCCGCAACCAAAGGAAACGACAACAGCGACGGATGCGAACGACGCACCGGTCACGATCTATACCGGCGGCACAATATACACTGGCGTTGATGATGCGCCGAAGGCGGAAGCGGTTGCTGTTTCAGATGGCGTCATTCTCGGCGTCGGCACCCGCGCCATTGTCGAAGAAAGCGCCGGCGCAAATGCAACGATTGTCGATCTTGACGGCGCAACCATGCTGCCCGGCTTCACGGACGCCCATGCGCATTTTCTCGGTATCGGCATGCGCGAGCTGACGCTCAATCTCGAAGAGGTCGGCTCGATTGAAGAACTTGTCAGCGTCGTCGCTTCAATTGTTCAGGATACGGGCGATGAAGAAATTGTGTACGGACGCGGCTGGATTGAGACCGGTTGGCCGGAAGGGCGGATGCCGACGCGCGACGATCTTGACCCTGTGAGCGCAGACAATCCGGTCATCTTAAAACGCGCCGATGGCCATGCTCTGGTTGCCAACTCGGCCGCGCTGGCCGCCGCCGGCATCGATGACGCGACCGCCGATCCTGAGGGCGGTATCATTGAGCGCGACGCAGAGGGCCGCGCCAGCGGCATCCTCATCGACCGGGCGCAAGGCATCGTCGAAGCCCTTCTTGCCGAACCGAATGACGCAAAGAAACGCGAAGCCTATGAAAAAGGCTCTGACGTTTACGCCGCCTATGGCTGGACCGGGATGCACAACATGTCCGTTGATCCGGGCAATGCGAAGATGATTGCGGGGCTATCCGACGAGGGCGTTGTCGACGTCCGGGTTTATAATTCCATTGAGCAATCCGGCCTCGACGCGCTCGCGCAAAGCGGACCGCAAGCGAGCAACAATGGCCGCATCATTACCCGCGCGATGAAGCTTTATCTGGATGGCGCGCTTGGCTCTCGCGGCGCCCTTCTCACCGAGCCGTATCATGACCGGCCCGAAACCAGCGGCTTGCTGCTGATGCAAAAAGACGAGGCGATGGATTTGTTTAATCGCGCCATCGCCGGCGGCGTCCAGGTAAACACCCACGCGATCGGCGATCAGGCCAACAGGCTTTTGCTTGATTGGTATGCGGAGGCTTTTGCAGCACACCCTGACGCCAGCGATCTGCGCTGGCGTGATGAGCACACCCAGATCCTCCATGTCGAAGACATTCCCCGTTACGCCGAGCTTGGTGTGATCGCCTCGATGCAGCCAAGCCATGCGATTGGCGATCTCTTCTTTGCGCCAGATCGTCTGGGTCCGGACCGCCTTGACGGCGCCTATCCATGGCGCTCGCTGATTGATAGCGGCGCGATCATCGCCGGCGGCTCCGATGCGCCGGTCGAGCGCGGCGACCCCTTGATCGAGTTTTACGCCGCCGTCGCCCGCCGCGGCCTTGACGGGACGCAAAATGAAGACTGGCGGCCCGACCAGGCGGTGACCCGCGCCGAAGCATTGAAGATGTTCACGCTGTGGCCAGCCTACGCGTCTTTTCAGGAAGACAGCCTCGGCACCATCGAACCCGGCAAACGCGCGGACTTCACGGTCTTTGCAAAAGACATCATGACCATTCCGGAAGCGGAGATCCTGTCGGCAACGCCAGTAATGACGGTGGTGGACGGCAAGATTGTTTTTCGGGCGGCCAGGTAAAAAGAACCGGCCTCATATTCAACGAGGCCGGTCCTTTTTGACTGTATTTTGCCGAGCATGCCCGCGCGTTTAGTCGAGCCAGGCGGGAAACGCCGGAAGCGCCTCAAAATCTTTCGGCTCGTGTTGAATAATAACGCGGGCGCCTTGCGCTTCTGCCAGCGCTTCAAACGCCGCAATCGACCGTCTCGTTTGTTCAATGTCGGTGTTGAATACCGGCACAGCGCCGAGACGGCGCCCGGCGGAATGCGTTATCAAGTCCCCGGTCAAAAGTTGAGGACCCGCATTCGTCAAGCGGAGTAACAAAACGGCGCTGCCCGGCGTGTGCCCGGGCAGTTTCTTGATCACTACGCGCCCATCACCGAACACATCATGCTCATCATCAAATTGAATTGTCCGGGCGTCTTCCAGCGGCGCATAAGCTTTAAAACTCTCAGCGTTGTCTCGCGCCTCATCGGAAAACATGTAGGCGTGTTCGGCAGCGCTAATGATAAAGGTCGAGTTTTTAAAAAGACCGGCGTTGCCGGCATGGTCAGGATGAGAGTGCGACACGGCGAGAAACTCAATGTCATTTACATCAAGTCCCAGCTCTTGAAGTTGATCGGTCAACCGCGCTGACATGGATGAATGAAATCCGCCGCCGCTGATGCCGCCCGGCATATCCGCGAGGGATTGATCAAACCCTGTATCCCAAATGACATCACCTTCGGCATGACGGATCAGGTAGCAAGGCACGACCAGCGCATAACTTTGCCCTGCAAAGGCGCCATCCACCGAGAACGATTTCATATCGTCCACATCAATCGACCCGCAATCCATCGCGTATAATTGGATAGCTGGCGCGATTGCCCGCTCCTGGACACAGCCGCCCGCCAGGGATGCCAAAACAAGCGCGAAGAAGGTCTGAATGGTAAAAAATTTCATCGCCGCGTCCTAATCTGCTTCCGGCGAACCGCCAACACTGGGCGAAGGCGCTTCAAATCTTTGCGAGTGACGCTTTCCGCGCGCTGGCTTATTGTGCCGGGCATGCGCCACCCCCATCTATGCGCCATGATGACCTTCTGGCAGTTCATAATCTTTTTTGGGCTCGTCGTTTTTGTTCTCTGGAATCTGTGGATGGCAATTCGTGAAATTGGCAACATCGGCGACAAAGACTGAGACGTGACCCTTGGGGGCTTCAAGCCCGCGCCGGTTAGTCATACGGCGCGTCGGTCAATCTTTGTGAAATCCACCAGATATTGCCGGCCGCATCTTTGACGCCGCCCTGGCGATCGCCGTAGTCCATGTCCTGGGCTTCAAAAATCAGCGTCATGCCTGCGTCGAGCGCTTGCTTCATTGAGGCGTCTGCGTCTTCGACGTAAAAATAGGTTGCCGATTGCGACGGTCCAAAATCACCCTGCGTTTCTGCAACCATAATGCCGGCGTCGCCAAATCGGATTTGTCCATTCGCGAGCTTGCCGTCGCGCATTGTCCGGCCTGCATCGACCCCGCCAAGCGCGGCAAGCAAATGGTCCATATACTTGTCCGCATCCGTTGCAAAAATATAAGGCGCGACCTGCGAAAACCCTTCTGGAATAAGCATCAGTTTCTCCTCTCAAAGTTGCCCATCGCCTGTTGGACGACGCTGTTTCCATAAACGCCCGTCGATTGCCGAGAGCCCCAATCCAATAAACGCCATACCGACAAGATGAACAGGTCTAAGCTCTTCACCCAAAAGTGTAACGCCAAGCAAAATCGCCGAGACCGGAATGAGGAATGTGACCAGCAAAAGATTTGTTGCGCCCGACGACGAAAGTAATCGGAAATAGAGAATGTAAGCGAGCGCCGTCGACAGCAAGGCGAGTGCGATAACACTGATCCAGACATCGCCGCCCGGCATTGGCAGGAGATACGGCCGGTCTACGACAAGAGCGACCGGCGTCAATATGACCGAAGAGGCCGTCACCTGCCCGGCGGCGGTGAGGATCGGGTCCAACCCCATCGTCTTAAAACGTCGCCCGAACACACCCGCAAAGGCGTAGGCGAGCGCTGCGCCGAGAATGGCCATCTGCGCAACTACCGCCGCGCCGAACCCGTCAAGCGCCGCCGGTCCGATCATCACGACGACGCCGACAAAGCCGACCACAACGCCGGCGATCTTCATTGGCGTTGCGCGCTCATCACGCAGGAAAACATGGGCGACGACCACCGCAAAAAGCGGCGTTGTTGCGTTGAAGATAGACGCAAGGCCTGACGCAATTTCGGTCTGTCCCCAAACGATCAGGGAAAACGGGATGACGTTGTTCAATAGCCCCATACCGGCAAAGGCGAGCCAGACTTTTAACGATCGCGGCGGCTTTAATCCTCGGACAAGTGCAACCGCCCACAAAGCAAGCGCCGCCAGCGCCACCCGAATAGCGACCAGGGTCAGCGTCGGCAGGCCTTGAAGGGCGACTTCGACAAAAAAGAAGGACCCGCCCCAGAGCACCGACAGAATGATCAGCATGCCCCATTCCGCCGGGCCCATCGACAAGTTTATCTTCTCGGCCAAAATCGCCTCCCATGAGCGGTCGGCGAAACCTTATGCTGACTGGCGGCGCCGGCGCATCCCGTTTCTTGCTATCGGAAGACAGATGCGCCGGGCGCCCTTTTACATCTCGATAATCTCGGCGACTTCCACGTTGCCGCCGCTTTCATGGATCGGACAGCCTTTTGCGATCTTGACTGCCGCGTCAATCGTGTCGGCGGTGACAATGCCGTAGCCGGAGGCAGGGTTCGCCCCGCCATTATCGGCGACGCCGCCGGATGAGACCGTTTTCGACATGCCAACGGGCGCGCCGGGATCGGCAAAGCCGTCTCCGACACCGCCAATCCATGCGCCCCATTGGGCCATCACCTTCTCACCCTCTTCCGGGGTCTCCGGGTGCTTACCGCCATGATAGACAAACAAAAATTTCGGCATTTTCTTCTCCTTTTTGCAACAGTATCGGCCTACATGCGCGGCCAAGCGAACCACGCCTATTCATGAGACGGGCAATGACAGCGCCGTTCGACAATTTGGCGCGAAATGAATTTACAGGCCGCTCGCGCCTAAGCCGCCTCGGCCCGTTTCAGGAACTCGCCCAGCTTGGTGAATGCCGCCGTCCAGCCGCCGCGCACAATCCCGCTCAAATCCATCGGCAAATTATCATGGGTGAGCGTCACTTCGGTTTGATCGCCTTTTTCCTCAAACCGCACCCGCACCAGGTTTTTTTGATTATGGATCGGATCCTCAGCGACAAAGGCAAGTAGTTTGGGCGGATCATATTCTTTTAGCATGCCGCCGCCGGGAAATTCACCCGCGCCGTCAATCGTCATCATATGAATATATTTGCCGCCAACTTTTTGCTCGATCTCGGAAGAGACCTTCGTGGTCTGAGCGCAGCCCCACCATTGCTGCACTTTGTTGGTTTCAACCCATGCGTCGAATACGGCCTCGCGCGGCGCGTCATAGGTTTTTCTAACTGTCAGCACATGATCATTGTACGAGATATCAATGCTCATTGTTTGGTCTCCTTCTTAGACTGCAAATAAGCGTCCACCGCGTCGAATTGCTCGGCCCAGTAGCGGCTGTAATGATCGATCCAGGCTTGCGCCGCCTTGGCGGCTTCCGGATTGACCCGAACGAATTGCTCGCGGCCGCGGCGCTGTTTTCGGATCAGCCCCGCCCGCTCCAGCACTTTCAAATGTTTGGAAATCGCCGGCTGCGACATCTCATGGGACGAGGCCAGCGCGCTCACATTCGCCTCGCCGCGCGAGAGTTGTTCCAGCATGCCCCGACGGGTCGCGTCAGAAAGGGCGCCGAAGATGTGATCGAGATGCTCTTGATTCATAACTAAATGGTTATATGTCAAGAGACTTTGAGTCAACCATTGTCTGGCGCAGGCGCGATCTCTATCTCGCGCTCCGACCCGACGCTACAGCGATATGAAGGTGAATTCATATGAAACCCATTGATGAGCTGATCGACATGGCCGCCGCCCGCAAGGGCGGCCGCGAGGCGATGCTGGCCTTGATCGAAAAGCCCAAATCAAAAGCGGCGCTGAAAAAAATCCCAGACGACCGCTGGCTTTCCGACATGTCGAGGCGCGTTTTTCAGGCCGGATTCAACTGGAGCGTTGTCGACAAAAAGTGGGATGGGTTTGAGGACGCCTTTGACGGATTTTCTCCTGCCCGCTGGGCGCATATGTCCGATGACGATCTCGACACGCTGTTGAAGGATGCGCGCATCGTCCGCCACGCAACGAAAATCCAGTCTGTGCGCGACAATGCGAAGTTTGTTCTCGACCTATCCAAGGAACACGGAAGCGCCGGCGCCTTCTTCGCTGATCACCCGAAGACTGCTTATGTCGATCTGTTGACGGTAATGAAAAAGAATGGCGCGCGGCTGGGCGGCGCGACCGCACAATATTTTCTCCGCGGCATGGGCGTCGATAGCGTCATCTTCACCGATCATGTTGTGAAGGCGTTAATCCGTGAAAAGATTGTAGACAAGGCGCCGTCTTCTCAGCGCGATCTGGCGAAATGTCAGGATGCGTTCAATATCTGGCTTGGCCAGTCAAAGGTAACGCTCAACCAGATATCACGCGTGCTCGCCTTCACGGTCGATGGCTAAAGCGCTTATGTTGCAAAAAGCTGCCGCATATCCTCGAAGTATTTAAACTCAAGCGCATTGCCGGCGGGGTCTAACAAAAAGAACGTCCCCTGCTCTCCCGCTTCGCCTTTAAAGCGAACCCCCGGCTCAATGATGAAATCGATCGTTGCATTGGTGAAACGGTCGGCCAGCGCGCGCCATTGATCAGGCGCCAGCACCACACCGAAATGCTTCACCGGAACCTGTTTACCATCGACCTCGCTGGTTGAGGCGCGGGCGCACTCTTCCGGCGCCAGATGCGTCACCAATTGATGGCCAAAGAAATCAAAGTCGATCCACTGGTCCGAGCGACGCCCCGTCTTGCACCCCATCACCCCGCCGTAGAAATCCTCAGCGGCCTTCAAATCATCGACCGGGATCGCCAGATGAAACGGTTGCAGCGTGTCGCCCATGATTTGATCCTACGTTTAAGGCGGTGCGCCCTTGCATCGCCAGCGCGGCCGGGAGAAAACAAGCTTATGAGATTTTTGTGCATTATCATACTGGCCGTGTGCTCGCTCGCCGCGCGCGCCGCGCCGCAGAAGGAGGCAGCAATGGCCGAAGACTTCAGGCAGGTTACCGAGGACTTTTTTGTCGCGCCGCAACTAAGCGTCGCGGACGTCAAGGCCGCCGCCGCCAAGGGCGTGACGCTGATCATTAACAACCGCCCAGATGGAGAAATGATCGGCCAGCCAACGAGCGCTGAGATGGAAGCCGCGGCCAAAGAGGCCGGGATCGCTTACGCCTATCTTCCCGTTGACAGCCGCGGCATCACGCCAAACCACACCGCCAGCTTTGAAGATGCGGTGAACGAAGCGCCCGATGGCAAGACCCTCGCCTTCTGCCGCTCAGGAATGCGCTCAATTCTGGTGCGATCTTATGCCGCCGCCCGTTTCGGCAAACCGGTGGATCAGATCATCGCCGAAGCCGCCGCCGCGGGCTATGACATTGCCGGTCATGAACCGGCCATGATCATGCTCCATGATGCGAGCAAGACACCGCGCACAGACCCGCCGGTTTAGATGTTGTTGGAGTACCGCTGATGTTAAGCGCCCTTGCCGGATCGTTTTTTCTTATCGCCGCTAGTGGTGTTCAGTCCGTTGATCCCTCACTCGGCGATGCGCCGACCATCCGCAAGCTGCCCAAAAAAGAATGTAGCTGTCCGCCGGAACCGGAGAAAGATGTCTTCACGCTTTACGGCCTTGTCGTTGATGCGGAGGTGACGCTCGCTCCCGACGGACGCTCGGCGAATGAGCGCCAGGCAACCATCATCAATCTTGTCGAACCGGACGACGACGCCAATGTCAGCGCTGGGGAGCGCGCGCGGGTCTGGCACAAAACCAAATCAGAGCAATGCGGCGTCACCTTCGACTATGGCCGCAAATACAAAATCCCCGCGCGCAAAACCGAACAAGGTCAGTTTGAAACGGATCTTTGTTTGATGCGGCAGGCAGGGCGCCTTCTAAACGCCACCCAGTGACGGCCTGCTACAATATCGATTTTCAAACTCCACCCAAAGCCGGTCAATCAAGTCTCCAGCGGCTGGCGCATCCTCGATTTTTGTAACGCCCCGCCCCGCATACATTGCGAGATCTTCCAAGACGCCTTCATGGCCTGCGACAGGGTACATAATGGAGTATCTCTTGGTCGCGCCCATTTGCGAGTGCGTGGCGACAATGTCGTCTTCGCCGGGCTTGCCGCCCTTAAGCGGGCAACCTTGCGCCTCCCAATTGAGAAAAGTGTCATTCCTCAAGACTCTGTGCGTGGCGTCCCAATCCCGGTTGAAACAATTGGTATAGGTTGTTGCGTTGTCACCTGCATTGACCAGCGCATTTTTTATATCTCTGATGACCATTGCTCTCCTTCGTCGCCTTAAACCGTGTACCGAGTATCGCCGCCGAGGCGCCGGCGGATGCCGAGAGCGTCGTAGCGGATAGCCCCACGCTAACCGCAGCGCTGTTTTTCATAAAACTTCTTCTTGATGTGTTATTCTATGTTGTTGAAGACATGATTGTTTTTCCGTTTATCGAGGCCATTTTTTTTTAGAAATACCGTAAGACGCGTTTAGCTCTTTCGCGCTTCAAGGATGATTTTAAACGGTGTTCTCGCTGCGACACGGACATTTGCAAAACCTGCTTCACGCAGCACTTCTGACAGTTTTTTCGGCCCGGCTTGTGCGCCGAGGCCCGTTTTAACTTCCTGTGAAAGCGAGCATGGCGTGCACACACCCGTTGAGGCGGCGTAATAAAGTCTACTTACGGGGTTGATGTTATTTTCAACGCCATCTTCCGCGGCGGGCTCAACGAGTAACAGCGTGCCGCCGGGTTTCAGCGCGCGATATGCATGGCTTGCGGCGCCGATTGGATCGCCCATATCGTGAAGGCAATCCATGAAGCAGATCAAGTCGAAGTCTTTTTCGGTGTAGGTCTTTGCAAGCGCCGTTTCAAACTTCAGATTGGCGCCGACGCCGGCCCCAATTGCGCGCTCCTTAGCTATCTTAATCGAGGCTTTGTGGGCATCGATGCCGACGACCGTCGCGTTCGGAAACGCTTCAGCCATGATGATGGCGGATGCGCCGTGCCCACAGCCAATGTCTGCAATCTTGGCGCCCGATTTCAGTTTCGCCTCGACGCCGTCAAGGGCTGCAATCCAGTCAGAGACAAGGCTCGCCTCATAGCCCGGCTTGAAGAGTGCTTCACAACCGCAATAAAGGCCTTCGTGATGGCCGTCCCAGGCAATACCGTCGCCGGTCTGAAACGCGCTTTCGATTTTTTTCCGGTCGAACCAGAGCGATGCGCAAACTTCTAGGGCAGGGACCAGAAAAACTGGGCTGTCTTCAACCGCCAACACAGGAACATGTGCATCGGGCAATTCGTACAGACCGCTTTTTGGTTCATAGATAATGTACCCGCCCGCGACCTGATTGTTTAACCATTCGCGCACATAGCGTTCATGCAGCGATGTTTTCTCCGCCAGTGCGGATGACGTTACCATCCCGGCGCCTGCCAGCGCTTTGTAAAGCCCAAGGCGATGACCAATTGTTGTCATCACGCCTGAGATAGCGGCAGCGACATCAGTGACGACTTGCCCGGTGAAGTTTTGTGTCTGTTCCATTGTATTGTTCATGTTGAAAATTCCTTTAAGCGGCGTCTGACGCGCCAATTGTTGTTTTTGTCGGCGACCAGACTTGCGCTGCGAAAGCGTCATCGAGCGGCACGCGTGCAATCTTGCTGGCGAAGTTGGTCATTGTTTTTCCCGCAACGCCGACCAAAAGCTCCAGGATTTGCGGTGCGTTAAATCCGGCATTCAGGAATGGCCGAATGTCGGCGGCGCCGATGGCGCCTTTCTTTTCAAGAATACATAGCGTTATCTGGCCGAGCGCCTGCAGACGCGGTTCATCACTCACACCGCCAGCGCGAACCGCATCGATGGTCACGGCGTCAACACCGTGCTGGAGAGCAAAGGTTGAATGTCCGGCCACGCAATAAGGACATTGCTTAAAAACGCTGGTGGTAAGCGCGATGATCTCACATTCAGCCGGCGAGAACGATGTTTCTTCAAAGGCCGCATTCAACGATGTCAGCCCTGTCAGCGCGGCAGGAGCAGCGGCGAACACGCCATGGACGTTTGGAACAAAACCCAGCCCCTCTTTGATCGCGCCCAAAATTTCGCGTGACGCCTCAGGCGCCGTCGCGGCGGTTTCAATTCTAAATCCGGTCATTTTGCCGATCTCCTTTTCGATCTATTCGATGAAAAAGGGCTACGGCTTGAGGGCGTCGGCCAATACTTCGCAATTCAGAGCATTCCGCTTCGGATTGCGAAGTATACGACTTCGAAAATCGAAGTTAGGGTCCTGTCAAAAGGAGCAACCGCCATGAAATACAGTCAGTTTTGTCCGATAGCGAAGGCGACGGAAGTTCTTGGCGATAGGTGGACCTTTCTGGTCGCAAGAGAAATCTTGATGGGCGCGAGCCGGTTTAGCGAATTGCAGCGGGGGCTTGGTTCAATATCGACGGCGGTGCTCAGCGAACGATTGAAGACCATGTCGGAACATGGCCTGATCATTCGCCGCAAACTTACCGGCAAGCGCGGGTTTGAGTATTTTCCGACGCCAGCCTGCAAGGAACTGCTTCCGATCATCGTATCGCTCGGCGCCTGGGGAATGCGTTGGGCCAAAGACAATCTCGTGGACGAGGACTACGATGTTGAGCTGTTGATGCTCTATCTGGAGCGCAGCGTCGTAAGGGAAATGCTCCCCGGTCCGCAAACCATATTGCAGTTTGAGTTCAGTGATCTAAAAAAGATGCGTCTGTGGTGGCTGGTCGTAAACGAGAACAATGTCGAGGTGTGCGAGAAAAACCCCGGCTATGACATTGCGTGTACTTCACCTCAACAGTGCGTGTGATGACTGATGTTTGGCTTGGCCACAGAACATATAAAGACGCTATTCGCGCTGAGGAGCTTACGATCGTTGGCGACAGCGCGCTGACCAGAACAGTCAGCACGTGGCTTGCTTGCACAACGTTTTCGCAAACGGCGGCGTAGGCTCAAGCAGCGGCGCCTTCGACGACGGCGTTTGAAAGGCGTGTCGCAGAGGCGGATGATCAATGCGAAAACCCGCCGCATGGCAATTTCTCACGCAAGCTCGCTGCTTCGCTCATTCACAAGATCGACGCCCCGCCACGCGCACCGGCTTTTGAGGCCCCGTCAGCCTCAATCACGACAGGGTGGCTGAACGGTTGAATCTGCTATAGTCACAGTTAAAAGGCGTGAGGGCAGTTTGGCCGACATTTTCATTTCCTATGCTCGGTCTGACCGGGACAAGATTGAGAAGCTTGCCGCGGCGCTTACTAGCGAAGGCTGGTCGGTCTGGTGGGACCGTCATATTGCCGGCGGCGCAGAGTTTTCCAAAGACATCGAACGCGAACTTGGCGCCGCCGATGCGGTCATCGTCGCGTGGTCGAAAGAGTCCACTCAGTCGCGCTGGGTCAAAGACGAGGCCGGCATTGCTGCGGAGGGCGCAAAGCTTGTCGCCATCAGCCTTGACGGCGCGCCGCCGCCGATCGGCTTCAAGCAGTTTCATGCGATTGATTACACCGTCGCCAAGGACGCGGCGGCGTTTGCCGATTTAAAACGATCAGTGGCGTTGAAGCTTGGCCGCGAGCAGCCCGCCGAAAATGCGCCCGCGCAACCGGATCAAAAACCCAATACGGCGTCCGCGCGCAACAAAGTTTTGTTCTTCGCCGCCGGATTTTTGCTACTGTCAGTGGGCGCGATCTATCTGTTCTATGCAACCCTTCTGAGCCAGCGCCCAGTATCAGAGCAACGCCAGGCCAGCGACGCCGATGAAATTCTTGCCCCTGAAGCGGCGGCGCGTACTGACGGCTATACCTCGATCGCCGTCCTCGCCTTTTCCGATCTCAGTCCTGAAAAAGATCAGGAATATTTTTCCGACGGCATCGCAGAAGAGCTTTTAAATGTGCTCGCTCGGGAAACGGATTTACGAGTTGCTGCGCGCACGTCTTCTTTCGCCTTCAAAGGAAAAAACGAAAGTATCCGCGCTATCGCCAGCGCGCTCAATGTTGAAACGGTGCTTGAAGGATCGGTGCGGAAGACCGGCGACAAGGTGCGCGTCACCGCACAACTCATCGACGCCGCCTCCGGCTTTCATTTGTGGTCTGAGACCTACGACCGGGAACTCAAAGATGTCTTCGCCGTGCAGGATGAAATCGCCGGCGCTATCGTTCGCTCGATACCGGCGGCTGGCGGGCAAAACCAAGAACCCTCGGTAACGAAAGCGACGAGCGAGGCGTATGATTTGTTTCTGCAAGGGCGCCATCAACTTGCCCGGCGCACGCGCACGTCAATTGAGCAGGCGCAAATTTTGTTAGAACAGTCCGTCGCCGCCGATCCGAGTTACGCGCCCGCCTGGGCGGACCTTGCCTTGTCGGTGCTGCTTCTCCACAACGGCCCGGGCACCTATGGCGATCTAACGGTAGAAGAAACAACAGCGATCGCGGCGCCGGCAATCGAAAATGCATTAGCGCGCGACCCCGCCCTTGGCGAGGCGTTTGTTGCGCGCGGGCTGCTGCACAGTCACCAAGGAGATACTGCGGGCGCCATTGCCGCCTATCGCAAGGCGATTGAGCTAAACCCCAGCGTCTCCAATGCGCGACACTTGCTGTATCTGGCGCTGCTCACAACCGGCGCCTACACCGAGGCGTTTGAGGTCATTGATCGCGCGGTGGAGCTGGACCCGTTATCGGCGATCACTCTTGAAAACTATGTCCAGTCGCTGATAATCCGCGGGCGTTTTGAACAAGCGCTGGCGGCGGCTAACCGGCTCTATAGCCTTCACCCGGGATGGCCGCTTGCCGTGGCGACAGTGTCGCGAAGCCACGCCGCCAACGGGCAATTTGCTGAGGCCGCGAGCCACATTCTCGATGCGGTTGCTGCGTCCAGGGATAGCTTTTTTAACCAAGAAGCCGCGTTTGCCTTGCTCACCATCAAACATTTTGATCATCCTCTGCTGCAAAATGCGCCGCCCGAGCCAAAAAGCTTTTCCGATATTATGCAAAACCGCCCGGAAGAAGCGCGCCGCACGGTGATGGACTATTACCGCGCCAACCCGCAAAGCCTGAGCGCGTTGTGGCGAACCGTATGGTCTTTGTGGACGATTGGCGATCCGGAGGCGGCGCTGGCGCTGGCCGATGACTTCGCAAAACAACAAACCCAGGATGAAACCATCTGGGTCATGGCGCCGGTGAGCTGCTATCCGGGGCTATACATCGCCGGACTGCGCCAGCGCCACCGCGACCCCGCGACTGCCAATCGTATTGTTACTGCCTGCCGGCAAAAACTTGATGCAGCGGCGGCCCAAGATATCGTTTTACCGTATTACGAACGCGATATGGTCGCCGAATTGTTGGTGCTTGAGGGCCGACATGACGAGGCCATCGCCGTTCTACGCGAGCTAGCGGACACCGGGCTCATGGCCAGCTGGTGGATCGGGGTCGAACCGATTTACGCGCCGCTGCGCGAGGATCCAAGATTTCAGGCAATCGTCGCTGACTTCAATGCGATCGCCGATCGCGAGCGTGAAGAGTTCCTGCGATTAACCGGGAGTACGGCTGAGTAGGGCCAGGCCGCGCACCATAACTTAGTAGTGAATGATAATCCGTGCGCTCGACGCGGCGGCGGGAATGACGATGGTTTCGGTCAGGGTGACGCCGCAGGAGAGCGCCGCCAGGTCGCGGCCGTCGGCGTCAGTCATGCGCGGTTCGTGTCCTTCGCCGCAGTCGAGAAAGCTCCCCCGCTCTTTCTCAACCACATAGGCGTAGTTCGGCGGGGCGGTGACATAGGCGCGGTCCGTGATCCCCCCAGTTCCCGCGCCAACGGCGACACCGCCCGCCGATCCCCCACGAGAGCCGGCCTCATGCCCACCGGCGAGCGCCGGACCCGAAAAAGCCAAAAAGACCGCTAAAATTGGCGCGGTTATGGTAAGCTTATGTTTACGATCGGGACACATGGCCGCTCACACCGCAAAAGCCGCGCCGTTCGTCATTTTTGGCGAATTTGGGCGCTCACGGGCTCTTTATTTCCTTGTCAGCGCCCGAAGCCCCATGTTGTAAAGGAGGCGAGCCGGCTTGCAGGGGAGCCCGCGGAGAAAAAATGTCTATTTTTGGTGATTTTAAAATTGATGGGACGCAGCTGGTCGCGAAAGAGACCGGCGCCCAAATCCCGTTAACGTCGGATTTCGCGCGCGACGTCTGGCGGATCGGCAGCTTTATCGGCATCGTCAATGCGCTCCGCGCAACCCGGATTGTCAAGGGCCGCGAGCCGCGGGCGCGGATTTCATTCTACCCGAGAAAGCCGCGCTCCTATTATGCGATCTGGCCAGTGTGTCAGCTTGCTGACGTCAAAATAGTCGATGACCCGGCTGAAGCAGACTTACATTTCTACTTTGAAGACCGCGAGTTTCGCATCGGTCCGATGACACCGCCGACGGATAAGCCGTCCTTTAATATTGGCTGCTATGACATTCGCAAAAGTGCGGTCAGCCGCGTCTTCGAGGAAACATTTGGCTACAGACTTGTTATCGACCCGACAACGCACCAAGGCCCGGCGGTTGAAAAATCCGAATCCAACGGCAAGCATGATGGGCGCATTATCCAATGCCCGATTGCGGCGCCAAAACCTGGCTGTGTTTATCAGCGTCTCATCGACAATACATTTAACGGCTTTGAGCATGTTGATATTCGAACGCCAATCGTTGGCGGCAAAATCCCCTGCGTCTTTCTGAAGCGCCGGGGCAGGGACATTCGTTTTTCCAACGACAATCATCGCGTCGATCTTGTGGAAACCGACGCCATGCTCTCTTTCGACGAACAGGAAAAGATCCGCGCCTATGCAAAGGCTATCGCCATGGATTTTGGCGGGCTTGATGTTTTGCGCGATCGCAGCGACGGGCGCATCTATATTGTCGACGCCAACAAAACCGATATGGGCCCGCCAGCGGCGTTGCGCGGACCCGACAAGCTGCGCGCCATGCGCCGGATCGCAAACGCCTTCGCCGAAATGGTCGATGAGGCCATTGCACAATAACCCGAAGGTCGAGTTTTGGCGGGCATCCCTTTTGTTAAAGACATCCATTTCACGCCTGGTGTGGCCGACGAAGTCTTGCCGGGCGTTCGCCGCGTGATCGCCAATAATCCGGGGCCGTTCACTTATACGGGCTCTGGAACTTATATTATCGGGACTGGCGCGGTCGCCGTGATTGATCCGGGCCCTGCGGACGAGGCGCATCTGGACGCCCTCTTGCGTGCAACCAGCGGCGAAACCATCAGCCATATCCTGATCACCCACACTCATTCGGACCATTGCGGTGGGGCGCGCGCCTTCGCAACCCGAACCGGGGCGCCGATCCTCGCTTTTAGCGGTCATCCGGTGCGCGAGAAAAAAATAGATGCGCCCGCCCTCGACGAAGGCGCGGATTATTCGTTTGCCCCGGATGAGATTATTGGCGACGGTGCGATCATAGAAGGGCCGGCCGCTTCTCCTGATCCCTGGCGGATCGAAGCGGTGCACACGCCCGGCCATCTGTCGAACCATCTGTGTTTTGCCCTGCCGGCCAGCAAAGTGCTCTTTACCGGCGATCACATGATGGGTTGGGCGACAACTGTTGTGGCGCCGCCGGATGGCGATATGGCGGCCTATATGCTGAGCCTCGACAAGCTGCTGGCGCGCGATGATGAGGTTTATTTGCCGACCCATGGCGCCCCGATTGTAAACCCGAAGCGGTTTACCCGCGCCGTCAGAACCCACCGCCTGATGCGCGACGGGCAAATCCTCGATCAGCTGCGATCTGGCAAGACCACGATCAAGGAAATGGTCGCGGCAATGTATGCCGATATTGACAAACGCCTTCACGGCGCCGCGGCGCTCAACGTGCTCGCCCATCTCATTCGCCTGGTGCGCATGGGAACGGTTTCCTGCGACGGCGATCCGGGATTGAGATCGACCTATCGGCTGGTTTAACGCTGCGTCATCAGCGCCGGAAAAATTATGAAAATCGCTTACCTCGCCTCTAATGTCACCTTGCCCGATTCCCCCGACCGGCGTGATGATGCGTTCGAGCATGATCAAATGATGGCGTGTCTGCGATCGGCGTTTGAGCCCCATGGCGCTGACGTTGATGACATCGCCTGGGACGATCCTGACGCGGATTGGCGATCCTACGACGCCGCCATCATCGGCACGACATGGGACTATGGCGATCGCCATAATGAATTCTTGGCGGCGCTTGAACAAATTGCCGGCGCGACAACGCTGTTTAATTCCCCGGCCATGGTGCGATGGAACAGCCACAAACGCTACCTGCGCGACCTTGGCGACAAAGGCGCATCGCTCATTCCGACAATATGGATTGACGACGCGAGCGAAAGCGCGGCGCGCGACGCGTTTGATAGGCTTGATGCAGATGATCTGGTCTTTAAGCGGCAGGTTGGCGCCAGCGCCCGCGGCCAACACCGCCTGCGCCGCGGTGATCCAATCCCCAAAATGCCTGAACCGATGATGGTCCAGCCTTTCTTGAAGACCATCCAGTCTGAAGGCGAGATCAGCTTTGTCTTTATCGACGGCGCGCTGTCTCATGCGTTGGTCAAACAGGCCGCTGACGGGGATTATCGTATTCAATCGGAATATGGCGGCAGGGAAACCGCCATCACACCGACCCCTGACGATCTTGCCCCGGCGATGCAGGTCTTGTCTGCGTTAGACGAAACCCCGCTCTATGCCCGCGTCGATATGCTGCGCGGGGATGATGGTGATCTCTTATTGATGGAATTAGAATTGGTTGAACCGTTTCTCTATCCCGTGCAGGGCCCGTCACTGGGGCCGATGATTTACTCAGCACTGCAAAAACGGCTTTAGGGATATTTTAACGCCGAACAAAAAAACCGCTTATCCACGCCCCCATGGATAAACGGTCTCTTGTCGCCGGGCGACTGCACCAGGCAGATCGCCTCAACTTTAAACGTTAGCTATTGGAGTCCTGATTAGCCCCCTGGTAGGCGTCATTAAACGCAACCCAGCCGTCAACCATTTCAGTTTCCAGATCGACGGTCTTGTTATACTCATCGACTGCTGCTTGCCTTGCGGCATCCGGCAATTCTTTATTTGCCATGCGTTCGCCCAGGCACTCGCGGTAAACGCCGAGCTCAGCCTGATAGGCTTTGATGCTCTGAATGGCTGCAATGCGGTCTTCCGCAGTTGCCGATGACGCATCCGGCATTGTTGGGATGCTGCTTTCCATCGCGCACTCACCAGCATTCGCAATCCCGCACATAAGTGTGAGTGCGATTGCCGAAGCAATCGTCGTCTTTTTCATGTTGAAATACCCTTCTGCTTTTCGTTTTTGATACTCAAAGGGCGGTCCTCCCGCGACCGAATTCGCAAGAACCACCCATACGGCGCCCGCCGCAATGGAGGTTTTAAATGGGTCATAAAAAAATCGCAAATTTTAGTCTAAGTGTTTGATTTTATTGGACGTCCATCAGCGCCCGGCGGGCCTCGGCGATCAGCCGGCGCTGGGTTTCGCTCGGCGGACCCTCGACCTCAGCGGCCCGGTCCATCATGTCGATCAGCTGCTGTTTTTCATCGAGGGTGCAGACATCTTTGACCGGCGTCAGAATTTTGCGCACCGAATTGCCGGCATCGTTGAGCTCGCCCACCGCCATGCGCGCGAAAGCAAAAAGCCCCTCGCCGGTCTCTTCGTCCACATCAAATGCGGCGCGCATATCCGCCACCATCGCTTGATGCTGACGATCCGTGACATCGCCGTCATAGGCGGCAATCTGATAGATAATGATCGCGGCCGCCTCGCGTGGATCAGAGAGATTTTCAATCAGCCGCTGATCGATGCGCCGGTTCCACTTGCCACGGCGGATGACGCCTTTGACATCGCGCACCGCCTCGCGCCCTTCACTGGCGGCGTTAACGAAATAAGTGAACGCCCAGAAGGCGGCGGCAATTGCGCCAAGTACGGCGATTAGGATGTGCATGTGTTTACCGTCTAAGAAGGCCAATTAAAATGACTGATAACAGTGTAAGTTACTCCTGTATTAGTGGTGTCTAAAATCTTAATACGGAGTTCTTGAAATCCAATTTCAGCGCCTTGTGACAAATCATATTGCAACTCTTGCGAGAATGCTGGTCTTGCAAAATCGTCTTTATATTCGCGGTAGAGAAACTTTGCGCTGGAGCCAACACGGCCATTGAACAATATTTCTTTTTTTATAGATGGCTGTCCGCCCGTTGTTATTACAATCGTATCTTCTGCAGGAGGACGAAATGCCAAGGGCGCCTTGCTGAACGCATGCACAAGGACCGTAGGTTTATTTTTATCCTTTGGAACCCTGATTGTAGGTGATCCTTGGGTAGTGCATCCCAACAAAATATCGGTAATACAATATGTGCCAGCTCCCCGGTATACTTTTTCCTTTTCATTAGTTCCCGCCAGAACGAAACGCTGAGCATCAATCTTTGCGGTGCTTTTGATCCCAAGAGTATTAAACTTGCCTGTAAGTGGGTTTGAAAGGAGAAAACCAAGTTGTCCGACGGCTACATATTTTTCGACCATGGACTCGCCTATAGCCGCTTCTGCAATTTCGCCTACGGCGGGTCTTTCGACGCGCTCCACTTGAGCTGGATTTTCAGCTACACTAGCGCAAGCACACAACAAAACTGACAGAATGAAACTTGAGAACAGCTTCATACGAACTCTCCAATATTGTCTTGTGTGTAAGAATGCCATAAATACAATCAAGGATAAAGACGTTGCGTCGACCACGGCGTCGTCTCATCGGTCCGCCGGAACACCAGACGGTCATGCAGGCGAAACGGCCGGTTGACCCAGAACTCGATTTGCGTGGGGCTTATTCTGTATCCTGACCAATGCGGCGGGCGGGGAATATCGCCGAGCCCGTATTTCGCTGCTTTCGCGGCAACCTGTTTTTCGAGCGCGAAGCGCCCCTCCATTGGCCGCGATTGCGCTGAGGCCCAGGCGCCGATGCGGGCGCCGCGCGCGCGGGTTTTGAAATAGGCGTCGGCCTCTTCCGCGCTTACCGGCGAGACGGGCCCGCGAAAGCGCACCTGCCGACGGATCGTCTTCCAGTGAAAACACACCGCCGCTTGGCGGTTGCTGGCCAGCTGCAGCCCCTTGGCGCTTTCCGTGTTGGTGTAAAAAGTGAGACCGCCGGCATCGATATCTTTCAACAGCACCATGCGGACATCCGGCAGGCCATCAGCATCCGCCGTCGCCAGCGCCATGGCGTTCGCGTCATTGGGCTCTTTTTCCTTGGCCAGCGTCAGCCACTCGGCAAACAGCACAAAAGGCTCGTCCCGGTTCAGGACGTCGCCCTGATCGTCATCCACCGCATAGGCTTCCTCGCTCGGGCTCGGGGGGATGAGATCATTGGCCATGATTTTTCCTTCGACAAAAATGCGACGCATTAACCCTTATGCGGCGCGTCTGCGCCATGATAGGAATACGCGGCTTGAGAATTCCACGCTAGAGCGGAATAGATAATGTCTTTCAATAGTTTCGGCCATGTCTTCCGGATCACCACATGGGGCGAGTCCCATGGCCCCGCACTTGGCGTGGTGGTGGACGGCTGCCCGCCGGGGATTTCGCTGACGCCGGGCGAGATTCAAATCGCCCTTGATAAGCGCAAGCCCGGCACCTCGAAATTCGTCACCCAGCGCAAAGAACCGGATGCGGTTAAAATCCTCTCCGGCGTTTTCGAAGACGACCGCACAGATGGTCCGCGCACCACCGGCGCGCCGATCAGCCTCGAAATTGAAAATGTCGATCAGCGCTCGAAAGACTATGCCGACATTCGCGACAAATATCGCCCCGGCCATGCAGACTTTACCTATGACGCCAAATACGGCTTTCGCGATTATCGCGGCGGCGGCAGATCTTCAGCGCGCGAGACCGCAGCGCGGGTCGCCGCTGGTGTTATTGCGCAAAAAGCCCTCGACCATGTGATCCCCGGCATCGACATCCGCGCCTGCCTCGTGCAGATGGGCCCGCATAAAATCGACCGCGCGCGCTTCGACTGGAACGAGATCGGGAACAACCCGTTCTGGTGCCCGGACCCCGTTGCCGCAAAGGCATGGGAAACCCATCTCGATGCGGCGCGCAAGGCAGGCTCGTCCATGGGCGCCATTGTCGAAGTTGTCGCCTCTGGCGTTCCCGCCGGACTCGGCGCCCCGGTCTATGGCAAGCTCGACGCCGATCTTGCGGGCGCATGCATGTCGATCAACGCGGCCAAGGGGGTTGAAATCGGCGCCGGCTTTGAGGCGGCCGCCCTTTCCGGCGAAGAAAACGCCGATGAAATCCGTATAGAGAATGGTAAGCCGCACTTCCTCTCCAACAAGGCCGGCGGCATTCTCGGCGGCATTTCATCCGGTCAGGATGTGGTTGTGCGCGTTGCCATAAAACCAACCTCATCGATCCTCACACCGCGCAAAACCATTGACCGCGACGGCAATGAGACCGAGATCGTCACCAAAGGCCGCCACGACCCTTGCGTCGGCATCAGGGGCGTGCCGGTCGCCGCTGCGATGATGGCGCTGGTTCTCGCTGATCATGCGCTGTTGCACCGGGCGCAATGCGGGTAAAGACCCTTCGCCTCGGCTGGTACTTGCTTTAAAACGCGGCATATCTAATTCTACCTCCATGACGCTCTTGATCGCTTTTCTGATGCTGGCGCTCGGCGTCTCCTTTTTCTGTTCGATAGCGGAGGCGGTCCTCCTATCGGTGCGCCCGTCTTACGTCGCCGCCCTTGAGCGAAAGGGAAAGCGCGGCGGCAAAACGCTGGCGAAATTGCGTAAGAACCTCGACCGGCCGCTGGCGGCGATCCTCACGGCCAACACGATCGCGCACACCGTCGGGGCCACGGGCGTGGGGGCGCAGACAGCGATTGTCTTCGGCAATGAATATCTCGGCGTCGCTTCGGCGATCCTGACGTTTCTCGTCCTTGTGTTTTCCGAAATCATCCCGAAGACGCTCGGCGCCACCTATTGGCAATCTCTGGCGCCGACCATGGGTTCGCTTATCCTGTGGCTGACACGCGCCCTTTTTCCGGTCGTTATATTGTCTGAGAAACTGACGCGCCTTCTGTCGCGCGCCGGAACAGGCGCCCGCAATTTCAGTCGGGAGGAGATGCAGGCGATGGCCGAGATCGGCGCGCGGGAAGGCTCGCTGGATATGCGCGAGCAGCGCGTGATCAGTAATCTAATGAAACTCAATCGCCTATCGGTGCGGGATATTATGACACCGCGGCCGGTCATATTCTCCGCCGCCGGTCAAATGACTGTGCAAGAGTATTTTGCAGCCCATGCCGACCAGCCTTTTTCGCGCATCCCAATCCATGACGGCGACGCCAATGTGATCAATGGCTACGTCCTGAAAACTGACTTGCTGTTCGCCCAGGCCAAGGACGATTTCGACGCACGGCTGCAGGATTTTGAGCGAGAGTTTCTGGTCCTCCCCGACCAACTGGTCGCCGCTGACGTATTTGACCGTCTTATGCGCGAGAAAAGCCATATCGCGCTCGTGGTGGACGAATACGGAACAGTGCAGGGCCTCGTCACGCTGGAAGACGTGGTCGAGACCCTGATCGGACTCGAAATCACCGACGAACTTGACGAGGTGGAAGACATGCAAGCGCTCGCGCGAAAAGGCTGGCGCGATCGCATGCAGGCCATCGGCGTCGATCCCGACAGCCTTGAAAAAGTCGACCGGTAAATGCGCGGGCCGCATCAGTGCTCGTAACGGCGGTGGACCTTACTTCCGCCTGCCGAAGGGCAAGATAACCGGCACCTTGGCCATATAGTCGCGATATTTGTCGCCGAAGAGCGCGATCATGTCACGTTCTTCGTACCCGACCGCCACAAATATGTAGATCGTCCAGACTGCCGCAAACAGCAAATGGCCCGCCGTCATGTATGGCGTCGCCCAAAACGCTATTATCCACCCAAGATAAAGCGGATGGCGAATATATTTGTATAAGGATGGTGTGACGAAACGAGGCTTTGGCGGCTCCTGATTTTTGAACCCCATCCAGCCATGCAGCAGGCCAAAAAGTTCGAAATGGTTGATCAGGAAGGTCGACAGGAGAACAAGACCAATGCCGGCAAAATAGAGCCCCGTTAAAAGCCCTGACCAGAGCGGCGCATCAACTGACCAGACCACCGCCGGCATGGGCTGCCAGTAACGAAACAACAGCACAAGCACGACAACGGTGAGAAGCACATAGGTGCTGCGCAACAAGGCGCGCCTCACCGGCAGGACTGGTCAAGCCAGCCGGTTAACTCGCCCGCCAGTCTGATACGATGCCATGAAAACGAATGATCCGCATCGAGCTGCAACTCCGTGATGTCGATATCGCCTGCTGCTTTGTACGCCGTCACCAGGCTTTCAAAAACGGAAATATCAACTGCCTGGTCGCGCTCGCCGCCGATAAGAAAAATGCTCTTGCCAGCGAGCCGAGGGCCTAGCAGCCTGAGATCAAAACTCTCCCCGGCGGCTTTGAGTTCAGTGATTGCGCCTTCCCCTGAAAACCCGTTCAGCATACGGAGCTGATCGGAATAGTGTTTGAAACCCTCAAGCGTTTCCGGCGAGGCATCAGCAATGGCCGCGAGCTCACCGAGATTGGCGGCGGCAAGTCCGGCGATGCATGTTACCGCGCCGTCATTGGCGCCGCTCTGAAGCGCCATGAACCCGCCCATGGAATGACCGATAAGAGCGATACGACCCGCATCGACCCGAAGGTTTTCGTTTTTTGGGTTGCGCAGAAAGGCAAGCGCCGACGCCACGTCCTCAATCGCCGTTGAAAAGCTGAACACGCCGTCAGAACCCCAGGCGCCGCGATAATGGAAGAGGAGGACATTCCATCCGGCCCGCCGGATCGCCTGAGCAAGGTCGAGGTTTTTTCATTACCCGGAAAGCCGTGCAGCAATACGACTGTCGGGTGCGGGCCCGCACCGTCGGCAAGATAAATATGTCCGTTCATGCGCGCGCCATGACTGTCAATAGAGGCCTCCGCGACACCAGGCGGAAAATCCGGGTCGATGGATCGCGGGTCGTTCGTTACGGGATCGCGCGCCAGCGCAGAAGCACAAAACGTCATCACCGCTGCAGCAATCAAGAAAAACCGCATCTCGCCCCTCCTACAGGAAATTTTTGAACACCTAATAGGGGCAGGCAGTCGCTGTCCATGCCATATGAGCGCAACAAGCACGTGATCTTGGGCGTGACCACTCCAGCCATTAGAAAAAACGGGCATCATCAGCACGACAGTCGCAATGATGTCGTGGCGTTAAAGGTAGAAAAGGAATTAGGCTCCTACCTTATCACCCCCTTCGCTAACGCAATTTATGAGGCACCGCATGACAGAACACAAAACCGAAACGCTTGCCGGCCATGTGCGCCAATTGCGCCAGGACCGCGTCTGGTCTCAGGATCAGCTGGCGGGCGCCGCCGGCCTCAGCCTGCGCACCGTGCAACGGGTTGAGAACGGGTTTGCCTGCTCACCGGACACAGTTCAGGCCTTAGCGTCAGCCTTCGACGTGGAGCCGGCCAGCCTCTCTGTCCTGGCGCCAAAAGGTTTGCACGCGGCAACATGGCTCGGCATTGGCGCAACGCCCGCCGCCTTGATTGGCGTTGGTTTCTGCCTGCCTGCCGCCTTTTTTATCGCGACGAATATTGCCTTTTACGAGTTTAATCTGGCGTGGGCTGAACCGCTCCTACCGCAGGGCTTCGCAAATGGTCTGTTCGCACATCCGCTCATTCTCCTTGGCGGGCCGGTCATCGCCATCGTTTTGAATGCGCCGCATTTTTTTTCGCTCAAAGCACGGCGAACGCAGGGCGGAGAGTTGTTCGAGGGCGTTCTCATCTCCTGGAACGCGATGCAAGTTGCCAGCCTGGCCCTCGCGGCCGCGCTCCTCTCGATCCTGCTGATCTATGTCGCGGGCGAGAATTTTCTCCATCTGCTTGAGGAGCTTATAAACGCTCAACGGATTAGCTGACGCAACTCCATTGAACTGCAAGTTTCAGTTTCACAGTCGATCCGTCTCACGCTAAACTCCACCCATGAAAAAACTTGCATTGATGGCCCTGCCCGTCGTCGCGCTGTTTGCGCTCCTCTGGTTGTTGCGCACGCCGGACACCGACCCGGCCGCAATGATGGAAAAATATACAAACGCGCAATCGCGTTTCGCCGAAAATGCGGACGGTCTTCGCGTTCACTATCGCGATCAGGGCAACCCGAACGGGGCGCCGATCATTTTTATCCACGGCACAGCGGCATCGCTGCACACATGGGAGCCCCTTGTTGATCGGCTGGGTGCTGAATACCGCATCATCAGCTATACCCAGCCCGGCCATGGCCTCACCGGTGCGCATCCGCGCGATGACTATTCTTTCGCCGGCATGGCCGACGCGCTGGATTTAATTGCCGACGAATTAAGTCTCGATAGCTTCGTTCTTGGCGGTAATTCCATGGGCGGCTGGGTTGCCTGGCGCTATGCGCTCGCAAATCCGGATGACATCGACGCGCTCATCCTGCTGGACGCCTCCGGCATGCCGCTGCGCGAAGGCGAGCGCGAACCGCCGCTGAATATCGGCTTTAAACTTTTGGGCACATCTGCCGGACGACTCCTGATGCAACAATATACGCCGCGATCGCTTGTGGCGAAATCAGCTTATCAATCCGTATCGGTACAATCTGTTATGGATGACGCCACCATTGATCGCTATTGGGAACTTTTACGCATACCAGGTAATCGCCGCGCCGCGGCGTTAAGATCAGCCGCTGACCGGGAAGCTGCTTACGCCGGCCGCGTTGGCGAAGTTAAAGCGCCGACGCTTATTTTATGGGGCGCAGAGGATAAGCTTGTTTTTGCCAGCGCCGCGCAAACATTTGACGAGCGTCTGCCCAACTCAGAGGCCATCATCTATGACGGCATCGGCCATCTGCCGATGGAAGAGGCGCCTGACGACGTCGCCCGCGATATTGACGCTTTTCTCGACCAGGTGCTGACGCCTTAGACGGAAAATTCAATACGCCAAACAAATTGCAAAATGGCTGGGGCGATTTTGACACGATGATTGCGATATTTGAAAAGGGCATTGGCGATGGCCCGTGGCTGCTAGGCGATCACTTCAGCGTCGCAGATGTTATGTGCGGCGGCGCCGCCTGTTTCCTGAAGCAGTTCGGCATGCTGCCAGATTCAAAAACCCTGGACAACGACGCCACACGCTGCATGGAAGGCCCTGCGTATCAGCGCTCTATGGAACTCAGCGCCTGAGCGCAAATCGCACGATTGACGAAACCGGATACTCAAAAATCACTACACTTGCCATCGGCTTCCCAGTCGCCATATCGCGTCGGCTCAAGGCGGTCATCAGTACAGTCTTTTGACCTGGCGGCGGCCGCATCGTGATCGCGCCGCCTTTCGGCGGCTTCATGCAACGCACGCGCAGCCATATTATTAAGCTTCTTACCGGGTGCGGCGAAGAGATCGCGCTTCCGGATTTTATTAACTTTACTCTTGTTACTGGAGTTAGTTTTACCAAGCATTGCCGTCTCCGTGGAAAAATTGGACGGCCCGCAACTGTGGCTATGTCATATCATGAGTTGAGCGGCGCGCATGCAAATAGTGCTGACGGCCATTTCACAAATCAGTGACCGGGGAAATTCGCGCGTCTTTTACACAGGCAGCTTATTAAAAATGGTTGCTTTACTCAAAAATGAAATTGTCTGCGCTGAACGGTGCAGCTCCGCCTCACCGAAAATCTTATCAAGGTCAGCGCGGCAATAGCTGTCATAATAAGGCTCGTGAAACCCGCGCGGGAAATTTTCCAGCAAAATATCGAGCCCCGGCTCGTCTCCATACTGAATGGTGTCAAGCTGCACCAAAACGCCGCCAGGCTTTAGTAGTCTTGAAATTTCACGCGCCACGACACGACGCACTTTCGGCGGCAACTCGTGGAATAAATATATTACGGTGATGACATCAAAAGATGCATCCGGCAGGCCCGTCGCCTCAGCGTTTGCCTCAACATAATTTATATCTTTCCAACGGCCGAGCGCATTGCGCGCCTTGCCCAGATAGGCGGGGGAAAGATCAAGCGCCGTGGCGTTTAATTGCGGCCAGTTCTCTTTCACGCTTTGCAGCAAACGGCCTGTGCCGCAGCCAAGGTCGAGCAGTGACGTACGGGCAATATCTCTATCGGCAAGCGCCTCGCCGATCAGCGGCAGCGCCGCCCGGCGCATCGGGCCGGCGGCGCCAGTGAACAGTGTCTCCACCTGCATTTCATAACGGTCGGCCGAAGACTCGCTCAGCCAGCCATCGGTTTGAAAATGAAAATTCTGCAGAAAATAGCGAGGGTATTTCTCCCGCATCGCCGCGGTTAAAACTTCAGAGTGGGCGCCCTGATGCTTGCGCCGCGCAACTTTTTGCGAGTCGCGCAAATAATCGCGGCTTTGCTTGAACAGCGCCGGCAATGATGGCGGCCGCCGCAACTCTGCGGGTAATTTGTAATTGCCGGCTTTGATATTTTTCCAGTCCTGGCGAAACGCATCGCGAAACGCGGTTTTCAGGCGCTCGCGATCAAGCGGCGCAAATTCATCCGCATAGGGCGCCTCTCCCGGTTCAGTGAGCGGGCCCATCAGACGGCGACCGGCTGCATAGTGACCTGTATACCAAAGAACGCGCGCGAGCTGCGCGCTTGTGTAGGCGGCGCGTTTGGCGCCATTAGCGAGTGTTGTGTTGAGCAGCGCCATCGGCGTTCCCCTCATCGTGAGAACCGGTCCGGTGAAGATGGCCCGGCGCGGCGCCTCATTCAAGCGCGGCGGCTGCGGCGCGATGTAGCTCAGGCGCTATAGATCGCGCCAAGCAGAAACTCCCTATTGCCATCGCCGTCCTTAATCGGGCTTTCCATATAGCCCATCGCCGGTCGAGGCGTCGAGATCGAGGCAGATCCTGGCTGCTGGATCGATCGCCATCGAGCCGATCGCAGCCTGGGCTCTTGGCCGTGAAGCAAAAGATCCACGCTCCGTTAAAAATTGGCCGAGACGTGTCATCGTTTGTCGAAATAGCGTCGGCCGCCCTGATCGGCCAGCCTCAAAAAATTGACACCAAAAAACCCCGCTGATTGCTCAGCGGGGTTTTGGGGTCTGATGGACCGACTAAACGTTTTGAAACGTTAAGCCGCTTTTTTCTTGCGTCCTGCGAAGCCGAGACCAGCAAGGCCTGACAGAAGCAGGAATGCAGCGCCCGGAAGCGGCACCACTTCGATACCAGCAACCGCAAAGTCATTCACGCCAAGACCGTCATTAGCGTCAAGACCAAGAAACGGTGCGCGGAAAATAATTTTGTCTGTAAGCACACCGCCGAGACTAACGATCAGCGCGCCGCTGAGGCCGACGTTTGGAAGTTCGTTCGCAGCAGAGCCGAAATTAATAAAAGTTGCGCCATCATCAATCGAATACTGGCCAACCTCGAAATTGTCGGTCTCAGGCGACCTGAAGAGGTCGAGAATTGAGAAGCTCTGGATCTGAACTTCTTCGTCAAACGTAACAGTCAGCGTTTCAGGATCGTCGGATGTAGAAACTTCGTCATCGCCAACGCCAAAACCATCGCGTGCGCAGGCCAGACCAAGAATACTGACGCATGTGCTTCCAACACTCGTTTCGTCGTTGGTGATCGTACCGTTTGACGTAACAGTGTAGCCGACGCCTAACACGTTGCCCGCAACCACCGGCGGCGTATCGTCAGTCGTGAAGTCGATTGTTGCCGCGTTTGCAGTTCCGATCGCCAAGGCGCCCGCAACTGCTGCCGCAGTAATAGTGGTAATTGTTTTGATCATAAAGACCCCCAAAAAATGGTACTCTGCTGGCCAATTCCAGCATTAACAAAGTGTTTACCTCATCTGTGGGCGCGGACGCAACAAAAAAACACGTTGCCTTGACAAAATAACCCCGGTTTTCCTAGTTAATTCGCGAATTTACAGGTACAGATCAACCTGTGGTTGTATTGTGGCGCCAAGTTGACACAATTCGCTCCTGGCGAGGGACAGATTGTACCGCGGCAATGCCGGGAGTGGTTCTTTTTAGCGTCTAGCCTCGCAGAGTCACGACAGCCGCGGTCATGCCGAGGGCTTCGCGGGCGCGCTCAACGATCTGAGCGGCGTTCAAACGCGCCACATCATACATTTTCGCCGGCGAATCCTGATCCTGGAAGATATCAGGCAAGGTCATGGTCCGAATTTTAAGGCCCGAATCAAGCACGCCCTGATCGGACAGGTAATGCAGAACAAACGCGCCAAAACCGCCACGTGAGCCCTCTTCCACTGTGATCAGAACTTCGTGGTTGCGCACCAGCTGCATGATCAACTCGTGATCGAGCGGTTTGGCGAAACGCGCATCGGCGACAGTCGTTGAAAGTCCTTGCGCCTCAAGCATATCAGCCGCTTTCAGCGTCTCGGCCAACCGCCCGCCATAAGCGAGGAGCGCAACTTTGGTTCCTTCCTTGACGATACGGCCCTTGCCGATCTCGAGGATTTTGCCGCGCTCCGGCAGATCAAGGCCGACGCCTTCGCCACGCGGATAACGGAACGCAATCGGGCCCTCGTCATAGGCGACTGCCGTCGATGTCATATGGACAAGCTCGGCTTCGTCGCCAGCGGCCATCAGCACCATGTTCGGCAGGCAGCCGAGATAGGCAATGTCAAAGGCGCCCGCATGGGTCTGGCCATCGGCGCCGACAAGACCGGCCCGGTCCATCGGGAACCGCACCGGCAAATTCTGAATGGCGACGTCATGGACGACGCTGTCATAGGCGCGCTGCAGGAAGGTCGAGTAGATCGCCGCGAACGGCCGCATGCCGTCAGCAGCGAGACCAGCGGCAAAGGTAACGGCGTGTTGCTCAGCGATGCCGACGTCATAGCAACGGTCAGGGTAAACATCGGCAAACATATCAAGGGACGTGCCCGACGGCATCGCCGCCGTAATCCCGACAATCTTGTTGTCGGTTTCTGCTTCCTTGATCAGCGTCTTGGCAAAGACTTTTTGATAGGCAGGCGCATTTGGCGTGCCTTTCTTTTGTTTGCCGGAAACCACATCGAATTTCGCAACGCCGTGATATTTGTCCGCGGCTTCCTCCGCAAACGGATAACCGGCGCCCTTGCGCGTTACTACGTGAACCAGAACAGGACCGGTTTCCATGTCGCGGACATTTTCGAGAACCGGCACAAGCTGATCGAGATTGTGTCCGTCGATCGGGCCGACATAATAAAAACCAAGTTCTTCAAACAGTGTTCCGCCGGTGACCATGCCGCGGCCATATTCTTCCGCCTTGGCGAGCTGTTTATAGATTGCGTTTGGCAGGCGCTTGGCCAGCTGTTTGCCGAACGAACGGAAGCCTTGATAAACGCCGGATGATGTCGCCCGCGCCAGATAGGCGCTCATGGCGCCGACCGGCGGCGCGATCGACATATCGTTGTCGTTCAGGATGACGACCATCTTCGAGCCGAGGTGACCGGCATTGTTCAGGCCCTCATAAGCCATGCCGCCGGACATTGAGCCGTCGCCAATGACGGCGATTGATGTCGTTTCTTTGCCAAGATGGCGGGACGCTTCGGCAAAGCCGGTCGCCGCGGAAATCGATGTCGCCGCATGCGCCGCGCCAAACGGATCATATTCGCTTTCCGAACGCTTGGTGAAACCGGATAGGCCGCCGCCCTGACGCAAGGTGCGGATGCGATCGCGCCGCCCGGTCAGAATTTTATGGGGATAGCACTGGTGACCGACATCAAAGACCAGGCGATCATCCGGCGTGTTAAAGACATAGTGAATTGCCGTGGTCAGCTCGACGACGCCAAGGCCGGAACCGAGATGCCCACCGGTCACTGAAACCGCGTCGATCATCTCCGCACGGAGTTCATCAGCAAGCTGGCGCAGCTGGCTTTTTTCCAGCTTCCGCAAGTCAGCAGGATAGGTGACGGTGTCCAAGAGCGGCGTTTCAACGGCCATGGGAAATTCCCTTCGATACATTTTTATAGACCCGCATGCTGAAGCTTTCCCCAGCGCAACGGAGCCGCTTCTTCTAGCGACTTAACCGAATATCTCCACCCCTTTTTGGCTAAAAACGCGGCAAAGAAAGGGCCGAAGCCTTAATTTTGAAGCCGCTCAGTGAAAAGTCCCGCGCAGCGTGACGAAAATGCCGCGGCGCCGGAGCGTTGCCGCCAGTCAAACAAACCGGCGAATTGGGTCCAAAACGGCGCTTCCAGTCAATAAAACCTTACCAAAGTGTCAGTATGAAGCAGCATGATGACGTTTCGCATACACGCAAATTTCTGCCGCTTGTTGCTCGGGCTGCTCTGCGCGGGAGGCCTTATTTTTTCTGCTGCGCCCGCCCTCGCCGAAAGCGGGCGCCACATTGCCGAATTCAACGCTTACAATAAGGCGCTGCAGGCTGGCGACGATGATGGCGCGGAACTTCATGCCTATGCCGCCTGGCGGGCTGCGGAAACAGAACTCGGCGACAATCAGCGCACCGCCATCCTCGCCTATAATTATGGCCGCCAGATCGCGCTTTCCAATCCGACCATGGCGCAAACGCCGCTGGAACGAGCCGCGTCGCTCACGGCGGCCGGTTATGGCGGACCGCCGCCACAAATGCTCGATCTCTATATGACTTATGCAGCCTTTGCGACGAGCGCGGCGAAACGCCGGGACCCGGAAAAACTGCGCGCGGCTCTTCTCGCTGCCCAGAACCAGCCAAGTAAACGCGCCCTCGACGACATCGTTATCTGGCTGGACCTGGCAAAAGCCGATCTCGAACGCGAACGCTTTGACGACGCCGCGGCGGCCGCCAGCAAGGCGGAAGCGGCGATTATCGTTTTCGACCCGGACAATACGGCCAGCCTTGCCGAAGCGTTTTTGGTGCGCGGCGTCGCCTCTATCCGCAAAAAGAAACCGACGCTTGGCGATGCAAAGACCGCCCGCGACTATTTCGAAAATGGGCGCCAGCTCTTTGCCCCGCAAAAAAGTTTTGACACGTTCAACCCGACGCTCGCCACACTTGTTGCGTGGAATGCCGCCGCAAACGCCGTCATTATGAGCATGAGTGACATTGAGCCGGCAGCGGACATTCGCCGCATCGACGACACGCCGCTGTTTGAAAGTGCGATCAACAAGCCTGCCGATTGCGGTGTTGAATGGGCCGTGCGAAAGGCGCCAGACTACCCGCCCGGCGCCGCACGTGAGGCGCATATCGGCGCCGTGGTCGCAGTCTTTGATCTTGCCGGCGACACCGCCGTTCACAATCCGCGCATCTTGTCCGAGGCGCCATCGGACACGTTCAGCGCCGCCGCCCTCAAGGCGATGAAGTCATGGCGGTTAAAAGCACCTGCGCTTGACCATCCAGGCTGCCGCAAAAATATGACGACGCAATTTTCTTTCGTCATCGACGGGTAGGCGCGCAAAAATCTCCGCGCCCCGGTCCGCCTCACTCACTTTGAACGCCTAGCCTGCGCGAACACGCGTGATGATTGCTGCGGCAAACATTGTCGCGCCAAGTCTTGACAGATGCGCCTAAATATTTCGCAATGAAGCAAGACGGGAACAGCAGACAAGACAAAACATTCGGGGGCGCGAATGATTGCTGATAAAGCAAATGCCGCAGTGCGGGCATTAGTACTGCTTATGGTCGTTTTTTGGGTCGGGGGCGAAGCGCTGGCCGACGACAAAACCTATATGGCCGAATATCAACTCTACAGCCAGGCGCTGCAGGACGGCGATGTCGCGACGGCGGAAAAACACGGTCTCGCCGCCTGGTCCGCCGCCGAAGACGAACTCGGCGATCACGAACTGACCGCGGTCTTGGCTTATAATTACGGCCAGCTGGTTTTGTTCACGAATACTGAAAATGCAGTGAAGGCTTTGCGGCGGGCTAATACTTTACAGAACAGAGGTCATGGATCATTACCCGCCGAAGAGTTGCAGCTTTATCTTGCGTATTCGCAATTCTCAACGAGCCAAGGCAAACGCCGCGATGCCAATGAACTGCGCAAGGCGCTGAACGAAATAGAAGCCGTTCAGCCTGAGCCAAATTCAGATCGCGTTGCTATGTGGTTGTTGCTGGCGTGGAGTGATCTCCACAATGACAGATTTCGGCACGCGCAGGAGAGTGCTGATAAAGCGAAAAATGCAATTGAAGCGGTGATGCCAAATGATACGGAGTCGATGGCGCAAGCATTACTGGTCGGCGGTGTGGCGCAGCTGGTTCGCCTCCCCCGCAAGGTGCAGGATGTTGTCGACGCCCATGAAAAATTTGCCGACATAATGGATCTTTATCCGCCTCAAAAAGACGTTGAAACCTTTGAAAAAAGATTCGCGCAGGCAATAGCCTGGAATGCGGCGGCGGATGCAGCCTATTTGTCACTGCCTGAAGCCGAACAACGGAGAGTGGCACTTCATGATACAGACGGCGATGGCAAAGACGATGACTCTCACTATTTTGAATCGGCGAAAGGCCGACCAGTGGATTGTGGTAGTGAGTGGCTGGAAAGAGACTCGCCGGATTATCCGAGACTGAGTGAAATTCGAGGCTATATCGGCGCCGCTATAATTGTGTTTGATCTCGATGAAGGTCTTACTGTCAAAAATCCTCGAATACTCGCGGAAGTCCCGCAGGCGACATTTGGCGACATTTCTTTAAAAAGCATGGATTCTTGGCGCTTGAAAAACCCACCAGTCGATCATCCGGGATGCCGGAAAAACCTGCTGACACAGTTTACTTTTATCATAGAAAACTGATCTCTTAGCCAAATGAACAATTTTTTCACAAACAAGCTCTGCGTCATCACCGGCGCAGGCTCTGGCATTGGGCGGGCATTAGCGCTTAACCTTGCCGCTCAGGGCGCCAGCCTCGCGCTTTCGGACATTGACGATGCTGGCCTTGAAGAAACCAAAAGGCTGATCGGCGACCCGCCGTCCAACCGCATGCGGTTCGACACGCTCGATGTCGCCGATGCGGACGCCATCGAAGCTTATGCGAAGTCTGTCAAAGAAAGCCGCGGCGCCGCTGATTATCTTTTCAATGTCGCCGGCCTCACTCGCGTCGGCACATTCGAGGCAACGCCGCTCTCCTCCTTTGAAAAAATTATGGATGTCAATTTCTGGGGCGTTGTCCGGATGACCAAGGCGTTTCTGGGCCAGCTCACCGAGACCAGGGGCGGCGTTGTCAATATCTCCAGCCTCTTTGGTTTGATCGGTTACGCCAATCAGTCGCATTACTGCGCATCAAAATTTGCCGTGCGCGGATTTAATGAAACCATTGCCCAGGAGCTGGAAGAACAAGGCGTATCGGTAACGTCAGTGCACCCGGGCGGCGTTGCGACAAATATTGCACGCAATGCGAAAGTCGACGCCCTGCCTGAGGGCGCCGGCAACAGGGAAGACTTTGAACAACGCTTCGACAAAGCGGCGATCACGAGTTCGGAAAAAGCCGCCGAGATCATTTTGAACGGTACGGCAAAAGGAAAGAGGCGTGTCATTGTCGGCCGCGACGCCAAACTTATCTCGGCGTTGCAACGGCTCTTTCCGCAAAGCTATCCGAAAGTTCTCGAAAAGCTGCTGCCGAAAATCAGTTAATCGAAGCTCGCAGCTTCTGTCTTCGGCTTGCCATCGGCGCCAACAACGATCTTCTCGATTTTTTCCTGCGCTGATTTGAGCTTTGTCTCGCAATGGGCTTTCAACGCCGCGCCGCGTTCATAAAGCGCAATCGACGCCTCGAGCTCCGCCTCGCCGCTTTCAAGCTTGCGGACAATGTCCTCTAGTTCGCCAAGGGCTTTTTCAAAGGAGAGTTTTTCAATGTCGTCAGGTTTTTTCGCCATGGTTGGTTTTTGCTTGAGGCCGGTCCGTTTTGCAAGTCAGTGATTGACGAACCAGCCCCTAAATGCCCGCAACCGCTTGCCTGACAGCCGCGCGCAAGACGGCCTCGTCCATCCCGGCGCGAACCAACACACGCAGGCCAAAATAAGACGCAAGCAGCAGCGCCGCCTTTTGTTTTCGCACAGCGCTTTTCGACTTATACGGTTCCGACGCTGCGAGCGCGCCATCAAAGGCGTCGCGGACAGCCTTCATCAGGCGGGCGACGCTCACGCGGGTGTCATCATTAACGGGCGCCTGATCGATGCTGGCGTTACACAAAAAACACCCGCGCCGGTCGCCGTCTTTCACCGCGCTGTCAACAACATGGGTAAAGAGACGTTCAAAGCGCGCCTTCGCTGATCCGTCGCCGGCCAAAAGCGCGGCGGCTTCGGCGGCTTCATGGGCGCCGTAATGATCGAGCGCTTTCAGATACATGCCGCGCTTGTCGCCATAGAGCCGATAAAGGCTTTGTTTTTTCAGGCCCGTCGCCGCCTCAATATCCTGCATGGACGTCGCATCGAACCCACGGCGCCAAAAGGCGTCCTTGATTTGCGCCAGCGCAGTGTCGGGTTCAAACCCTCTCGGTCTCGCCATTATTCTGTCTCGCGGCGGTTCGCCCCGCTCACGCCTCCGATGGGGCGGCCATTTCGATTTTCAGCCTGATGCCCTCACATATTTGTTACCGATTCGTCCAAAATTCATAGTTGACGGACCAGTCCGTAACTATATATGAACACCATCATCGCAGTCAAGAAGGCGGTCAACACACCCTCGAGGCAGTAAGCGCAAAAACAACGCCCCCACTTCGAGCACCGCTAACGGTGAAAAAACGAAAACGAAAGAATTTGAAAGAATGGCGGGTCATCTGCCGCGTAGAATGCCGAGAGGCCAGAAAGGAAAAGAAGAAATGTCCAGACTAACGAAAATTACCGATGAGAATGCCAGCCCTGCCGCCGCCGAACTTTTCGGCGCGATCAAGTCGAAAGTCGGCATGGTGCCAAACGTTTACCGCGTCATCGCCAACCAACCAGCAGCGCTGAAAGGCCTTCTTGGTCTTGGTGAAGACCTTGGCCAAGGCAGCTTTGACGCTGCGACCCGTGACGCGATTGCGCTTGCGGTCGCCGGGGAAAACAACTGTGACTATTGTGCTTCTGCACATACAGCGATTTCGAAAGGCCTTAAAGTCGACCAAAACGAAATCACTGCACGCCTCAACGGCAAATCTTCTGACGAACGCCTGCAGGCGATCCTCACTTTCGCCGTCGCGGTTGTCGATAAGAAGGGCTTTGTCAGCGACGAAGACCTCGCCCTTGCCCGCAATGCCGGTCTAGATGACGCTGCGATTGTTGAGACGATCGCCAATGTGGTTGCAAATATCTTCACCAACTACATCAACCACACCGCGCAAACGGAAATTGATTTCCCTGCCGTCAGCGCGAAAGCTGCTTAATTCGCAGGAAAAAGACAAGGCGGCGGCGCGGGCCCGCCGCGTTAAAAATAATAATCCGCTCAACCGATGATGAGCAACCTGGCCGGGCCATGCGCCCGGCCTTTTTATTGGTGTTGGTGATGAGTTTCATTATTGGCGGGCGCCAAAAGCGAAAACTGCAAAGACAGGTTTTCAATTCGACGTTTCTCAGCTGCAATTCATGTTTACTGCTTCAATCGGAAAAAGCGCTCCGCGTTCTCATGCAGTATCGCGTTGCGCTGTGGTTGCGAAAGCCAATCGATTGAGCTTAGTCTTTCCAAAATCAGCGTCACTGACACATTGTCGGAGCCAAACATGATCCGATCACCATAGCCCGCTTCGATAAGCGTACGCAGGCTCTCTTCATATTGTGCGATGGGTCGCGGGCCGTTCGTGATCGACAAATCCAGATAGACCTGAGGGTAGTCGCGAAGCAGCGCCAACGTTTCATCCCAGAATGGCTCATACCCTCCTGCCCGTCCGGCTCCCACATGCTGTATCCAAATACGAAGGCCAGGATATCGGTCGAGCACGGGGCGTAAAAGGGCCGGGTTGCCCATCTCCGGATCATAATCAGGACAACAGGATGGATCACCGCGTGTAGAATTGCGCGCACCGGGCGGCGGCCCGCGTTGCGTATGAACGCCGACCGGTAGATCGAATTCAGCAGCCAGCGCGAAATAGGGGTCAAGACGCGGATTGCTTGGTGAGATACCGTAATAGTTGGGACCGAGTTCATATATTGCCTCGATTTTCCCGGCTTCGACCATTTTGCGCAACCAGGTTAAATCAACCCAACCTTCGCTCGACGGAAAACATTTGTAGCGCGGCTCGGACAGGTTTCTTGGGCAAGCGAGCATAACGCCAGCAAGAAAGAATTCTGGCGAGGCGTCTTTCCAACTTTCAATGTGGTCATAATCAGTGAGCGAAATTACAGCCAGCCTGACACCGTTCGCTTTCATCTCAGCCAACGTCTTGGTGCGATAATTTTCGTCATCTCCATCAGGCCAAGTACCGTGGCGATGGACATCGATGATGGTTGGCGTTTCCTGAGCCAACACGCGATCATCCAAAGCTGCGCTTGCTAAGATCAACAACACGACGGAAACTCGCATCAAACCAGCGACAAAGGCCCTGGCTTTTTTTCTGGTAAGCATGCCCGCAAACGCAGAATTTTGCGCTTCCGCCGCCCGACTCCAGCCCCTTGCATATTCAATAAAGCGCGGCAGTAGCATAAATGCATTCCTCAATTAGGGACCCACATCATAAATCGCGAATGTCCGAATCCGGCTATTTTCTTACAGGGCGAAAGGGCAGCGTTAGTATCTTCTCAGGCACACCGTATTTCGCTCTGCAATGCTGGTCAAACACACGACCAGTTGAACTCGTCACTTCGCCTTACCCGCTGTAAAATTCCTTGAACCATTTTCAAATATAGTCGTCGATGGACCGCGCAGCAGATACTAATTGCCGGTAGCGCCATCGAGCGCCATTGACCCGGGACCGGAACTCAATAGACCCACGCCATGACCAAGGTTGATGTAGCGATAATCGGCGCGGGCGCCGCTGGCATGATGTGCGCAATTGAAGCGGGCCGTCGCGGGCGGCGTGTCATGTTGATTGAACATGCGGAAAAACCCGGCGAAAAAATCCGGATCTCTGGCGGCGGGCGCTGCAACTTCACCAATATTAATGCGGGCGCCGGCAATTTCATTTCCGCCAACCCGCATTTTTGCAAGTCTGCGCTCAAGCGCTACACGCCTGCCGATTTTATCGCCAAGGTTGACGCCCACGGCATCGCCCATCACGAAAAAACTCTCGGCCAGCTGTTTTGTGATCAATCGTCAAAACAGATCATTGAGATGCTAGTTGGCGAATGCCGCGACGCGGGCGTTGATCTGCGCCTTTCAACTGACGTTGCAGCCATTGAAAAGGCGACGGACGGTTTTCAGTTGCGGTTAGGCGGCGCCATCATCGAATGCGCTTGCCTCGTCATCGCGACTGGCGGCAAGTCGATCCCAAAAATGGGCGCGACGGATTTTGCTTATCGCGTCGCTGCCCAATTTGGATTGACCGTTTTGGAAACGCGGCCGGCGCTCGTGCCTCTCACCTTCGCCACGGATTTACTCGAAGACACCAAAGCGCTCTCCGGCCTGAGCACCGAGGCGGAAGTGCGATGCAATGGCGCTGCATTTCGCGAGGCGCTGCTATTTACCCATCGCGGCGTCTCGGGGCCAAGTATCTTGCAGATTTCTTCCTTTTGGCGCGAAGGCGACGAGATCGAGATCAATCTGGCGCCCGGCATCGATGTCGCCGCCCGCCTGGCGGAGGCGCGGCAAAACCATGGTAAAATTGCACCGCATACGGCATTATCCGGGTTCATGCCCAAACGCCTTGCCGATGCCAGCGCCGCGCGCGCGCAAGCGACGGGAAAGATCGGTGAATATTCGACCAAGCGCATTGAGGCGCTCGCTGCAGCAGTAGAAAAATGGCGCTTGAAACCGGTCGGATCAGAAGGCTATCGCACCGCAGAAGTGACGCTAGGCGGCATCGACACGGATGGCCTCTCGTCGAAAACAATGGAAGCGAAAACCCAGCCCGGGCTATATTTCATTGGCGAGGCCGTCGACGTCACCGGTTGGCTCGGCGGCTATAATTTCCAATGGGCATGGTCGAGCGGCTGGGCCGCGGGACAGGTTTCATAAAGGAAATTGACCAGCCCCATCGCAAAATTTCGCCTTTACTGATTGCGCATCGGGTGCATTCTGCGCCGACTACCCATTATCCAGGCCCGATTAATTCACCAGCGCCTTCGGCGGCCTTTATATCGAGAACTGCGCATCGTGAATATTGATCACGAGGCGGCTGGAGTTAGAGATCAAGCACCGAATTTGACGAGCTAGGAAAGATACTTACACCGTCAACGGAACATTAACCGTGCTACAAATTTTCCTTCTTTCACAAGCCTTAAGAATAACAGTGTTATCAAACTCTGATTAGAAGGATTGGATTGCGCCCATGTCAGACATCGAATTCACCGGTTCCGACGTTCTCCTCCAAAAGGTTGAGAACGGCGAGGACGTGCTGCAAGGCGCGCTAACGGCCATTCGGCAACATTTGGGGATGGAAGTCGCCTATTTATCAGAATTTGTTGACGGACGCTCGGTCTTTCGCCGGGTAGACGCGCCGGGACTTGAGGATCTTATCAAGGTTGGCGACAGCCAAAGTCTTGAGGACGTCTATTGTAGCCACATCCTTGAAGGCCGTCTGCCTGAAATGATCCCTGACACGTCCGCCGAACCGATTTGCGTTGCACTACCGATTACCAAAGCTGTTCCGATCGGCTCGCATATGAGCCTCCCGATCCGGCTGGCAGACGGAAAGCCCTATGGCATGTTTTGTTGCCTGAGTCCGGCGCCAAACAAAAGCCTCAACGAGCGCGACCTTCAAACAATGCGTGTCTTCGCCGATCTTGCGGCGCGTACTGTCAACGATGGCCTAGTTGAAAAGAAACAACGCTCGGAGAAGCGCACCCGGATCGAAGATGTCACGGCGCGCAAAGCATTCAAGATCGCTTACCAGCCTATCTATGATTTACGCCGAATGAAGCCTGCCGGTTTCGAAGCGCTTTGCCGCTTTGCCGACAAACCCTATCGCAGCCCCGACATCTGGTTTGGGGAAGCGGCGGATGCAAAATTATCGGTGGAACTGGAACTGGCCGCGATCGAGATGGCGGCCTTAGCGGTCTCTGATCTCAAGGACGGGCAATATATCTCCGTCAACGCATCGCCGGATACGGTTTCGTCCAAGCCTTTTGTTAAAATATTTTCGAAACTGCCGCTCGACCGGATCGTTCTTGAAATCACAGAACACGCGCCGGTCAAGGATTACGATTTACTGACCAAAACAATCGACCTGCTGCGCGGCCAGGGAATGCGGCTGGCTGTCGATGATGCTGGCGCCGGACACTCGTCTCTCCAGCACATCGTTCGACTGCATCCAGAAATCGTAAAACTGGATATAAGC